>CADBQY010000103.1 GCA_902796885.1 uncultured Planctomycetota bacterium | reverse complement strand
GTCAGGGCGAGTTTGTACTGTTTGATCTTTTCGAAACTCTGCGCGATCGCCAGGAAACAGAGCGCTTTGAGCGACTCGTCCTGCTGCGCCTTCTGAAGTTCGCCGATCGCCTCGCGAAACTGGCCGCGGGCCATCAGAAACTGCCCGTATTCGAAGTGTACCGCGGTCGCGCCGGGATTCGCCTCGAGCTTCCGATGGATCAGCGCCAGGGTCGCCTCGTCGAACGCCTTCTTGGCGGCGGCGAGCTTTTGTTTCGCCGCGTCGGTCGGATTCTTTTGACAGAGTTCCTGCGCCTGGTTCAGATCGATCTTGGCGCGTTCGCGGCGGACGTCGTCGTAACGGAGCCGGAGATTTTGATCTTCCGGAAAATATTTGAGCGCCCGACGGATCGTATCTTCTTCTTTCCGCCGGTTCCCCCGCATATTGAAGAAACGGATGTAGTCGTCCCACAGATCGTGGTCGTCGGGGGTTTTCGCCAGTTTCTTTTCGAAGGCGTCCTCTTCGCTGATATTGTTTTCGGCGTTCAGCGCGGCTTCCTTTTCGGCGGCGGTCTTTTTTCGCTCCATGTGCTGCATCGTCTTTTGCAGGAGGAGGTCTTTCATCATACTGCTCGCCTCGTGGTCGTTCGGTTTGGCGTTCAGAACCCGCTGACAGCAGGCGATGGCGTCGTCGAACAGATTACGGTCGGCGAGTTCTTTGGTCGCGTAGCGGTTCACCTCGGCGTTGGTCGGGTCGCATTCCACGGCGTGCTTGAGAAGCGCCAGGCCGGTCTCGTCGTACCCAAGGCCGAGCGAGGCTTTCGCCATCGAAAAGAAGACGCCCGCGTCCCACGGATTCAGTTTGAGAAGCTCGGCGCCCGCTTTCAGGACGTCTTCGTGTTTCGAGCGCGTCTCGGCGGCTTTCAGCTGCGCTCGCGCGGCGCCCCCTTTGAGTTTGGCGAACCCCGCCCCCTTTTTGTTGTTTCCGTATTTCATCCGCAGATTGGCGACGAACGACTGCAGATAGATCAGGTTGGAAGGGGCGCCCGCATAGCACTGCGAGAACATCTCGTTGGCGTAGTCGAACTCGCCGGCCTGCATCTTTTGGTTGCCGAACTCGTAGCACTTCTGGAGCCGGGCGCGCACGGTCGGGGAGAGACGGGCGTTCTGGTCGTCGTTCAATAGGCGGTCGTCTTGCGGCATGGTGGAAACTCCGAAAAATGAAAGGGCAAGCGTCTTGGCTTACGCAAGTTCCCGGCGCAGATATTCGGCGCGCGCGGCGAGCGCTTCGTCCTCGTCGAGAGGCCGGCCCGCCGCCTGCTCGAGATGCGCGGGTTGAATCCGCAGGAAGAGCTCGTCGATCTTTTCCGCCGGAACTTCCTGCTGCAGGCCCAGGTGCGCTCCCATCCTCAGATACGACAGGTGCGACATGGCCTCTTCGGCGCGGATCTTCCGCGCCGATTTGAGGATCCCGACCCCGCGGTAAATGCGGTCGAGCGTCTGCTGTTCTTCCTTTTCGACGAGACGCTCTCGCGCTTTCCGTTCGTATTCGACGACCTTCGGGATCACCGTCAGGAGATGATGCAGGATCTCTTCTTCGGCCATCCCAAGGGTCGCCTGGTTGCTGACCTGGTAGAAATCGCCCAGCGGCTTCGACCCTTCGCCGTAGAGACCGCGCAGTTCGAGTTTCATCTTTTGGATGGCGCGGAACGCGCGTTCGCTCTCGTTGGTCAGGATCAGCGCGGGCAGATGGAGCATCACGCTCAGCCGCGCTCCCGTCCCGACGTTGGTGGGGCAGGCGGTCAGATAGCCGTGTTTTTCGTCGAAGGCGAACGGAAGATGTTCTTCGTAGCTGTTGTCCAGGTCGTTGACCCTCCGCCACGGGGTTTCGAGGTCGAACCCCGCCGCCAGGGCCTGTATCCGGAGATGGTCTTCCTCAATAACCATTATACTGAAATTCTCGGCGCGTTCAACCAAAACGGCGCGTTCCTGTTCGCCGTCGAGGAACTCGCGGCTGACGAGCTGCCGTTCGAGAAGGCAGAGCAGATCGGCCTGCTCCAGCTCCGACGCGTTCAGGAGGAAATAACTGTCCGGGTCCAGAAGTTCGGCCGACGCCTTGGTGAACGTCGAAACGATCTTTTCGCGATCGAAAACCGAAAGCCGGTCGACGAAAGGGTAACCGGCGAGATTCCGCGCCAGCCGAACCCGGCTCGAAAAGACCACGTCGCTTTCGGGTCCCCGGCGGGAAAACCGCGTGTCGGCGTTCGTAACTAATTGAGCGATCCTTGCGTCCATATGTCACCTGTCATCTTCCCTGACCCTCGGCGGAAAGATCAGCCGACCGAGAAAGGAGAAACGATCAAAAAACGACCTATAAAAAAAACGATCCTAAGAGAGACTCTTAAGACCGTTTTGGAGAGCGCCTCGACTAGGACTCGAACCTAGGACCCAGCGGTTAACAGCCGCTTGCTCTACCAACTGAGCTATCAAGGCGTGTCAAGAAAAGGGGAACACCCCAAATCGCAACGGTCTTTATTCTAACCCTTTTGGGGGATAGCGCAACCCACCCCCCGGGGAAAAACGAAAAAATTACCGGCCGGGAAAGAGCCCGGGGACGTCTCCGGCCGAAAAGCCGGTTCCCGAAAGACTCACGTCGAGCTTTTCCGTATCGAGATTGAACGACGCGCTGTTGAACGTCTGCGTGCTGACCGGCGCGCCAATCCGTTCCTGCCGGCTGAGCGTCGCGGGACTCAGACCGTCCCCTTTCATCGTCGCCGTTCGCTTTCGATGGTCGTATTTTATCTCATCGGCGCGTCCGATAAAAGTCTGATATTTGGAGTGTCGATCCGACGGGTTTTGATCGGCCGGCCCGTCGGTCTGATATTCGAACCGCGTGTCGCCCAGGGCGGTCACCTCCATGAACCGTTCGGCGTCTCCCGGCGCGGAGGTTTCGCTCACCGCCAGCTGACGGCAGGAGAGAAAGAAGGCGCCGGGGGGAAGCTGCGCCACCCCGTTGACGTCGAGATCGAGCCGCGGCGACTCGCTTTCGACCGTCGCCAAACGGACGTCCCCTTCGACGCTCGCGCGGCGGGTTCGGATATTCCCGACGATCGCGTCGTGAAAAACGAGGTGAAAATGGGTCCACGGTTTCCTCGAGGCCGAGAACATCTTGTCTTTCAGCGTCCCTTCCCCGCCGCTCGGCGCGGCGGCGTCCGCCGCCGGCGTTTCGATCGTCCCCCGGAACCAGCCCGGGCCGTTCGCCGAAAAGTCGCCGGTATCGGCTCGGAGTTCGACGTAGGTCACCTCGCCGCGCCCCCGGCCGCGGAGCGGTTTCTTCCCGCCGTCGGCGTCCCCCCCGTTCGATTCGGCGGGGGCGGCGCCGTACCACTCGACGCAGACCGGCGCGGAAGGAGTCCCCTGGCAGGTCGTCTTGTCGAGCGGCAGCTGTTTCGCGCCGGAAGGGTCTTTCCCCATATCGAAGTCAAAAATCTGAATCGGCTGTTTCAGTCTCAGAGAAATGAGAGGAGATTTCAGCAGGAGCGAATCCCCCTGTTTGACGTTGACCATCTCATTATCTTTAGGCCGTTGGGCGGTCGGCCCTCCCTGCGGCTGGAGTTTTCCCTGGAAGATGAGTTCCCGGCCGTCGAACGTCATCCCGTTCGGCCACCAGACGTCGATCGGCTCGCCCGAGACCGCGCCGCCGCCGATCGCCGACGCTTCCGCGTTTTTCGGGATCGCGAATTGGAGCCGGCCGTTCCCGTTCACCGAAAACTTGTTTTCCGGCCGGCTGACGCGGACGTCGTTCCCGACGAGGTTCAGACCGCTGCCGACGAAGTTCGCCGGCGCGCCGCGCAGCACGACCGACACGCGTTCGGTTCCCGGATTGTCGATCCGCACGTCGCTGCCGTCGATCCGAAGGGTCTCTTTCTTTTCGGCCGGATCGATTTCGGTCAGACGGAACCGGTCGGAAATCCGAATGGCCGGCACGTCGTATCCTTTCGCCGGACGCGCCGCCAGCCAGACTTTCATCTTCCCCGCGTCGAGGTCGAACGCCGTGTTCCCCTCGACGCCCAACATCGAGCCGTCGGCGTCGAACGGGTTGCCCGCTTTCGTTTCGGCGGCGGACGGCGTTCCCGCCGCGCCGGAGGGCGTCTCGCGTTCGGTTCGCTGATCGAAGACGATTTCCAGTTCGTCGCGAATCCGGCACGTTCCGCGCGGGGTTCCCATTTCGACGTTTCCTTTCAGCCGCGCCGACTGCGGCTCGGCTTTCGGCAGCTTCCCGTCCGCGGATTCGGCCGTTTCCGCCTTCGGCGCCTTGAACCAGAAATCGGCCTCGTCGGCGGTCAGAATCCCGAACTCGGTCGATTCGGCGCGGAGCGCGCCTCGCAGCGACGCGACGTAGAGATCGGCCTCGTTCGGAACCGGCGCGATCTGAAGCAGATCGTTCCAGGTCACGCTCAGGTGTTCCGCCGTCTTGTCGGGCGACTCGGTCGGCAGATCGGCCTCGAGGCGTCCGTTTTTATAGGCGGTCAGCCGTCCGAGCGCCTCGGCGCCGTATTCGAGTTCGATCCGGCCCGAAACGACGTTCGCCTTCCCGTATTGCAGGGCGACTTCCCCGTCCGTCGGCGCCGCTGCGGGCCCCGTCCTCACGGCGGCCGAGCCGGAAAGGGGCTGAAGCGTGATCCGGCCCCGATCGAGTTCGCAGAGAATCTCGCCGCCTTCGGCGCCGAAGAAGCCGCTTTCGATCTGGAGCGCCGATTTCCGTTCCGGCGTCCC
This sequence comes from uncultured Planctomycetota bacterium, assembly GCA_902796885.1. Lineage (GTDB taxonomy): Bacteria > Planctomycetota > Planctomycetia > Pirellulales > Thermoguttaceae > RUG695. The sequence goes on along the minus strand of CADBQY010000103.1, from coordinate 20,305 downwards.
GATCGCGCGGATCTGGAACGGTTCGAGGCGCGAGAAGGCGCCGGTCGGTTTCCGTTTTCCCTTATAGAACGAAGCCGACTTCTCCCACGCTTTCTGAAGAACGGGGTCGTTCAGGTAGAAATAGAGGTAATCGCACCGGATCGAATCGGGCTGACGCTCTTCGTGAAACGCCGAAATTTCGACGTTCCCCGAAAAACGCGCGCACCAAACCGAGGGCATATCGGTCACGTTCGGCGCGAAATAAAGGCTGTCGCTGCAGCGCACGTCGAACGTCGCGACGCGCGGCGTTTTTTCGTCGTCCGCCGTCTCGTCTTCCGGGCCCGGATCGATCGCCGCCGCGCCGTCCCAGGGATTGACGTCGGGGAGGGTCGGCAGATAATCCGGCATTTCGAATTCGAGCCGGGTCAGTTTATCGAGCGTCACGTCGCGGATCGAGATTCCCTGCCCGAGATTCCCGTCGGCGATCATGTCGTCCAGCGGCCCTTTTTCCGACGCGTCGTTCTCCCCCTTTTTCTGAAGGGGAAGTTCGATATTCACCCGCAGTCCGACCCCTTCGGCCTGTTTCTTGCCGTAATGGATGATCACCTCGCTGTCGGTGGTGATCTGTTCGAGGTTAAACGAGATGTTCCGCGTCGTCAGACGGAAATCGTCGGCGGGATCGTTCGGATCCATCGTTGACCAAACCGAAACTTTCCCGAAGACGCGTCCCCCTTCGACGTTGTCCGCCGAGAATCCGCCCGAAAGGGCCTCGAGGCTCAGCCGGTTCCGGAACCGGATTTCCACCTTATCGCTCGTCTCGACCACCATCGCCCGCCGAAACCGTTCCTTTTCCGAAAGGTTCTTGTCGGAACTCGGCTTGACCAGAGTGCACGAGTCGAACGTCATGCCTCCGTCGGCCGTATGGGGTTCGCTCGGAAAGAGAAGAAGCCAAGAGCGGTCTTTCGGGATCACGCTCAGCGGATGGAGCCGGCGCCAGTCGTTCGGGTCGGGAAAGACTTCGGCGAGGAGATCGCTGTTCTCGCGGCTGATCCGTTCGACTTCTCTCGACGCGCTGACCGTCGGGCGGGGCGCGGCGACCCGCTGCCGGACGGCGCGGGGCATGATGAAGGCGGGAACGACGATCGCGGCGTAAAGGAAATACGTCCCCAGGCCGATCACGAGCGCCACGAAGGTCAGTCGGAATTTGCTAGACACGCTTCGCCTCCGGCCGCCTAATATTTGACATGGAACCCGCCCGAGACGGAATACGAAACGTCGTCGGGCGCGATGACATACGAGTAATCGCCGAACAGATCGACCATATCGCGCAGCTGCGCCGAGACGCCGGTTCCCAGAATGGCGCGGTCGCGCGGAAAGGACTCGCCGCCGAACTCGGCGGCGATCGGAAACAGAAACGTGTCGTCGGTCGTAAAGACGGTCTCGTCGCCGAACTCGTGCGCCCAGGTTCCCGACAGCCGCGGGCGGATGGTCGCCACGGGCGTGGCGTATTCCCACGAAAAGCGGCTTCCGACCAGGAGGCGCGCCGAATCGGGCGTTCGGGTGTCGTCGTACGCGGCGGGATCGAACGGGTCGAGTCCGCCGGCGCTGAGCGTGATATACCGCGCGCCGACGAACGGCTCGATATGGGTGAATCCGCTCGACAGTTTCAGCCCCAGTTCGGTCTGGTAGTTCATCTGGGTCACGTCACGCTTTTCGAGAAACGCGTCGTCGGTCGCGTACAATTCGGCGCGGTTCCGGCTCCGGGCGCCGCCGAGCGAGACGTCCCAGTACCAGCGCGTTTCGGAGTGGGAGAAGCGGACCAGTCCGCCGACCGAGGTGAGGGCTCCGTCGTAACCGTACTCCTCGGGATTGATGTTCATATTCACGTTGACGGCGTGAAATCCGACCAGGGTGTTTTCGGTCAGGAGCCAGTCGAAGCCGAGCGTCTCGCCCCAGGCGCACGACTTAAACCCTTTTTTCTGGTTCTTTTTCAGCGATTCCTCAATCGGGTCCGCCCCCGCCAGGAGATCGGACAGCGTGTAGTCTTCCCAGGTGCGGTCGGCCCACTGCCCGAACCCCGTTCCGACGACCCGGAACCGGAACGGCGCGATATCGAGCGAACCGAAATTCCCGCGCACGATACCCGAAAAGAAGTCGGCCGACCCTACGGCGGCGTCCGTCACGAGCGCGGTGGAGAAAAACGCGCCCCACGGCGCGGAGGAGTTTTCGTCGAGCGGCGCCGCTCGGTCCGTTCCGAAGAAACCCGTTCTCTCCCCGTCGAGCGCCGAGCCGAGCCGGGCGCCGCCAACGGCGAGGATAAAAAGGAGAATCGGGGCAAGACGTTTCACTTGTTTTTCGAAAGGGTCGGTTTACTGCGGTTTGACCGGGGTCAGCATCGGAAGTCCGCCGGGAACGCGCTGCGGCTCTTCCGCCGGATTCATCGCCAGACGGGCCGGTTCGGCAGGTTCGGCAGGTTCGGCGTTCGAAAGAGACGGCTCGCCGGCGGCCGGGGCGGGCGCGGCGGCCTGTTCGCTCGGCTGGGCGGCCGGTTCGGCTTCCGGCGCCGGGTCGGCCTCTTTTCGCGGAATCGGCAGAACCGCCTGGGCGGTCATGGCGGCGTCGTCGTTGTTCCGCGAAACGACGAATCCGGTTTCGTTCTTATCGAACCCGACGTTGACCGAATGGGTTCCTTTCGGGCTGAGCATAGCTATATACGCTCCCTGCCCCCCGTCGCTGGCGCCGATTTCGCAAAAGATCGGCGGGTCGTTGGCCGACGGGTCGCCGGTCGTGATCTGGAGTTTCCGCCCGACCATTTCGAGCCCTCCCACATAGCGCGCGAGAACCTCGTTTTTCGCCAGAACGACGCCGTCTTTCAGCTCGATGAGAGGCTCTCCCGTCTCGCTGTGACAGACCCAGACCCCGCCGGTCACCTTGAGCCGGTCGACTTGAAGTTCCTCGAATTCGGCGGTCGCCGCCGGCTCCGCCGGAGCGGGCGCGGCGGTTTGGGGAGACGTTTCCCCTTTCCAGTAGAGGACGCCCAGCGCCGCGGCGGCGCCGGCAAAAGAGGAAATCACAATGTTCAGCACGCGTTCGTTCATCGGTTCGTTTTCCTTGAAATGACTTTCTTTCCCGTAAAAACGGGCGCGGAATTATAGGGAACGGGACGGGAAAACGCCAGCTCAATTTTGCGCGCGCGATAATATAAGGGGCGATTTCGGCGGTCGGGGGGGAGCCAAGGGGGCTTTTCGCCTCCTTGGGGCGATTCCGGCGGGTGAGAAAAGCTCAAAAACGCGAAACAACTTTACCTATTTTAACTAACCGGCACGAACCGCACCATCCGCAGAAACGTCGTCTCCCGAACGACTGGTATCACTGTCACCACCCGTACGGGGAAATGGAAAAACCGGCCGGATTCCTACTTTTGTGAATACCGCTTTTATATTCCGTTCCGATATTTCTGGGGAAATCAGTTGTTCCCTAAAAAGGGGCAGAGCGCGCGCGGACCGCAAATCCCGCAAAAAACGCTTTCCGCGCGTCCAAATCGGCCCCGACATTTCCTCAAACTAAGGAAGGTGTAACATGGATGTCAAAAGAACTTTTGGACGGACCCTGTTGCTCGCCGCGATATTCGGCGCGGCGAGTATAACCATGGCTGACGAGGAGAGCGGATTCATTTCGACCGACTCGTCAGCCGCCCCCGCCGCCGTCGAAGCGGTCGACACCGACGTGCCGACCGCCGCGCCCGCCGAATCGGCGAAGTCGGACGTCATCGCCAACATCGTTCATCACGACACGATCCAGGCGTGGGACATCATCGAGCTGAGCGGTTTTGTCAACGGCGGCGCGGTCCTCAACACGCACGGGACCTACTACAACATGGTCGGCTGTAACTCGGACCGCGATTTCCAGCTGAACACCGCCTATCTTCGGGCGGTGAAACAGGCGCAGACCGGCCGCGGCGCGCTCGACTGGGGATTCGGGGTCGACACCCTGTTCGGGAGCGAGGGACACCTGTTCCGCGGCTACACCGGTCTCGATTCCGACTGGGGAACCGGCCACCGTTCCGCGAACTACAACGACAACCCGCTGGTCGGCGAGCTTTCGGACCGCGACCGTGAAAACTACGCGTTCGCCATGCCGCAGCTCTACGGCGAATTTTCGGTGAACAACTGGAAGTTCAAGGCGGGCCATTTCTACGGTCTGATGGGTTACGAGGGCCCGGGCGACAAGCGCTTCTTCTACACATACGGGCGCGGGTTCGAAATGACCCCGGTCACGCACACCGGCGCGATCGCCACGTTCTCCGGCATCCAGAATCTTGACCTTTCGGTCGGCTGGGTCATGGGCGAGAACAACACGTTCAGCCGCGGCTACGACGAGAGCCTGATCACCGGCGCGGCGCGCCTCTATAACGGCGACTGGCTTTCGCTCAAATACGCCTTCGTCGTCGGCGACGGCGCGATGGGCGGCACGAGCGGCGACCTGTTCCGCAACGACGTGGTCCTGACCGCGAACTACGGCAACTGCTGGGAGACCGCTTTCCTGTTCAACGCCGGGAAATTCGAAGGCGAATCGCCGGCCGGCACCTGGGGCTCGAGCGCGTCGCTCAACGACCTGGCGCAGATGTACGGCAGTCTGAAATACCAGACCTGGGGCGGCTTCCTCTACTACACGCTCAACCAGAACTGGAAAGTCGGAACGCGCGGCGAATGGCAGCGCGGCAAAGCCGAAGGAAACGCGATGGAGATCCTCGAGTTCACCGTCGGCGCGAACTGGACCCCGACCGGCTACGACAACTTCATCGTCCGCCCGGAAATCCGTTACGACAAAGCGCTCCTTCCGCAGGACGAATACAAGGGAATGTTCGGCAACGCCCTTTCGCACGACGATCAGTTCACCCTGGCTTGCGACGTGATCTACAAGTTCTAATCGTGGTTTCGGCCTCGGCTTGAACGAAGAACGGGAAAACCCTTCGCGGGTTTTCCCGTTCTTTCATTTTCGGAGCGTTTCGGAGCGCGGGCCGCGCGGCGTCTACCGCGCGGTGTGGATGTCGACGGAATCCCGGTCGATCCAACGGTAGAACCGAAAATCGAGCTGTTCGGGCGCGACCTCTTCCGAGAATCGGAAATCGGCGTTCGGCGCCAGATCCCACGTTTTCATTTCGGCCGCGAGAGACTCGCAGGTCGGGTTGACCCGCAGGGGGGTCACGGCGATGCGGCCCGAGGCGACGGCGTCGAAATCGGTCGACGCGCCGGTCGGCGTCGTCGGGTTCGGGTTCGGCCGGTCCGAGAGCCAGTAGTACGGACGGCGGATCGGGTCGTACCTTTTTTCGTAGGAGCCCCAGTGCGGGGTCACGTCGATCGGCACGACCAGCGGCGAGCGGTCGGCGTCTTCTTTGAGCGCGGCGAACGGGACGTTGACGTTATACAGCGTCCCCGGCTCGTAGGGATGTTCGAGAAGCCGTTTGATCAGCTCGCCGGTCAGCTCGGCCACGCGGTCGATCCGCGCGCCGGGCCGCAGATCGGCGAACTGGGTCGAGACCGCCACGCTGGGGATTCCCTGCCAGGCGCTCTCCTGCACCGCGGCGACGGTGCCGGAATAGAGGACGTTGATCCCGACGTTCAGACCGTTGTTGATCCCGCTCACCACCAGATCGGGACGCCCGCCGGCGAGTTCGGCGATCCCGATTTTGACGCAATCGACCGGTGTCCCTTCGACGGCGTACCCCCAGAATTCGCCGCGGCGGAACGCCTTTTTCACCGTCAGCGGGGTCAGGAAGGTGATCCCCTGCCCCACGCCGCTCTGTTCGGTGGCGGGAGCGGCGATACAGACTTCGCCCAACCGGCGCAGAACCGCCGCCATCGCCGCCAGTCCGGCGGAAAGGATCCCGTCGTCGTTCGTCAGTAGTATGCGCATAACAATTCGGTCTGTTCTTGTTCGTTTCGAAATCGGGTAAACCGTCCGGCGGATTCAGCCGCGCTGAAACCATTATAAGCGCGGGTAATACTCAAACCGCCTTTCGGGGTTATTCTACCCGTTTTTGGCCGTTTGGCAAGAATATTCCCCCGAAACGGGGACCGCCCGTCTGGCGCAAAGGAGCCGACCCGCTAAAATAAACCTTTCGGCGGAGAGTCGCGGCGGCGCGCCGCCTCAGGTTCACGAAAGAAGAGATCGCAATGATAGGGATCATCAACTACAAGGCGGGAAACTCGCACAGCGTGAAGAACGCGTGCGAAAAGATCGGCGTCGAATGCAAATACGTCGGCGGGCCGGACGATTTCGACGGCGTTTCGGCGATCGTCCTTCCCGGCGTCGGTTCGGCGAAGGCGACGCTCGACTCGCTGGACGAGATCGGCGTTCTTCCGCGGCTCGAAGAGCTTGTCCTAAGGCGGCGGGTTCCGTTCCTGGGAATCTGCGTGGGTCTTCAAATCCTCTTCGAACACAGCGAAGAGGACGACGCCGACTGTCTGGGCTGGATCAAGGGGAACGTCGTCAAGTTCGACGAGAAGAACGTCCGCGTCCCCCAGATCGGGTGGAACCGTCTCGTCCGGAAACGGCGCGATCCCTTCCTGGCGGGGCTCGGCGAGAGCGCGTACTTCTACTTCGTCAACTCCTACTACGCCAAACCCGCCGACGAGTCCGACCTGCTGGCGGTCGCCGACTACGACGGCGAGTTCTGCGCCATGATCCGGCGCGGAAACATTTACGCCAGCCAGTGTCACATCGAAAAGAGCGGACCGGTCGGGCTGACGGTTTTGAAAAATTTCTGCGAAGGGGGGAACGGGTAATGCTGGCGAACCGACTGATCGCATGTTTTGACGTCATCGGCGGAATGGTCACCAAGGCGAGCCAATTTCAGAACAACATCGACATCGAGCCCGCCGTCGACGCCGCCCGCCGGATTTACGAACAGCAGATCGACGAGCTGATCTTCTACGACGTGACGGCGAGCGCCGAAAAGAGGCCGATCGACCTGAACTTGGTCGAGGCGGTCGGCAAAGAGGTTTTCGTGCCGTACACCGTCGGCGGGGGGATCCGCGGCCTGACCGACATGTACAACGTCTTAAAGTCGGGCGCCGAAAAGATCAGCGTCGATTCGATGGCGGTGCGCAACCCGCAGATCATCGCGCAGGGGGCGAAAGAGTTCGGCAGTCAGTGCGTCGTTTTGAGCATGCAGGTCAAGCGGGTCGCCAAGAGCGCGTCGATCCCGTCCGGCTACGAGATCGCCATCGACGGAGCGCGCGTCTTTACCGGGATGGACGCGCTGGAATGGGCCGCGCGGGGCGCCGACCTGGGAGCGGGCGAGATCGTCGTCAACAGTATCGACAACGACGGCACGCATCACGGCTACGACCTCGACGTTACCGGTCTGATCGCCGACAACGTCCGGATCCCCGTCGTCGCTTCGGGGGGCGCCGGGAAGCCGGAACACCTTTACGACGTCTTCACCCGAACGCAGGCGTCGGCGGGGATCATCAGCTCGATGCTCTACTCGCCGCGGCTCGAACGGAATTTCACGGTCGAAGAGATCAAAGAGTACCTCCGCCGCCGCGGCGTCGCCGTCAGGCCGTTCATCGGCCGATAGGCGGGCGGCGGAAAAACCGCGACGCAAATATTCTCAAAAATTCCCCGATTTCAGGTTCCCCCGTCTGGAATAAAACTGCCAAACTCGGTAAAATGTTTTTTTGGCCGGACGCGAAAACGCCCGGCCCGGACAGTGAAAGCGAGACGAGGAGTCAGAGTGATGGAAGATTGCAAGGCGTTTGTCGAGAAGTCGATCGCCGACCTGAAAGCTCAGATCGGGTCGGAACGAGTGGTTTGCGGGCTTTCGGGCGGGGTCGATTCCGCCGTAACCGCCGCGCTGGTCGCCAGGGCGGTCGGCAGCCAGCTGACGTGTATTTTTGTCAACACCGGTCTGATGCGCAAAGGCGAAATCGAGTCGGTGGCCGACGTTTTTACCAAGAATTTCGACTCGAAACTCGTCGTCGTTGAAGCCGAAGACCGGTTCCTGGCGAAACTGGCCGGGGTCACCGACCCGCAGCAGAAGCGGAAGATCGTCGGCAAAGAGTTCATCGACGTTTTCGCCGAAGAGGCCGCCAAGGTGAACGGCGCCAAGTTCCTGGCGCAGGGGACGATCTACCCCGACATCGTCGAAAGCGGCGGCACGCCCGACAAACCCGCGGGGATGGTCAAGTTCCACCACAACGTCGGCGGTCTGCCCGACGACCTCGAGTTCGAGCTGGTCGAACCGCTGCGCGATCTTTACAAAGAAGACGTCCGTCAGGTCGGCCGCGAGCTGGGGCTTCCGGCGGAGATCATCGAACGCCACCCCTTCCCCGGCCCCGGTCTTTCGGTCCGCTGTCTGGGCGAGGTCACCAAGCAGAAGCTCGACACCCTGCGCGAAGCCGACGCCATCGTTCGGGAAGAGATCCGCAACGCCGGTTACTACAACAAGGTCTCGCAGGCGTTCGCCGTCATTCTGCCGATCCAGAGCGTCGGCGTCCGCGACGGTTCGCGCATTTACGAATCGACGATCGTGGTCCGCTGCATTTCGACGGGCGACTTTGTGACCGCCGACTGGACCCGCGTTCCCTTCGACGCGCTCGCGGCGATTTCGAAGCGGATCACCGCCGAGGTTCCCGGCGTCAACCGCGTCGTCTACGACATCACCCCGAAACCGCCCGCAACGATCGAGTGGGAATGACGACCGGACCTTCCGGTACGGAATTCGGCGCGTTTCGCGGAACCTTCCGCGGAACGCGTTTTTTATGCCAGGCGGCGGCCGTTTCCCTAAAAATGAAAAACCTTGGCTCGTATCGAAGGAGAGCCCGTCGGCTTTGAACGCGCCGCGGAAAAGTCTTTCGCCCCTTCCCGCAGCGTAAAGTCCGCAAACCGCGTGTCGTCAGACCGCTACTTAGGTCAATCTAACCAAAAAGGACCTCGATTTCGTCCTCGACGTCATAGATCGTCTGACCGTCAAAGATTTTCGCCTCCTCGAACTGGTCGGTACATTCGTCGAAGTCTTTGCCGAAGAACCTCGCGATGACGGGGTTATTATCACGGATTTCAAAGATGTACATTTCGCTCATTTGAGTATCTTCATGAAATGTTGTTTCGAGAAAATACCGTTTATCCCGGAAAGTAAATTCTTTCTCAGGCCCCCCCATCGTGCGGAGATCATTGATGAATTCTGCGAGTGTGCTGCCTTTCATTTCACTTTACTCCTTTGAAGAGTTGCTTGTATTTTTCGTAGTATTGATCGCCGGGGGCAATCGCATGTTTCTGTGCATCAGTATGCCCTTCAACTCCGGGAATAGTATGAATATGCACATGAAGCACGTCTCCTTTACCGAGCGACGGCTCATGGTGATATCCGATTCCGAGCACCACCTGATGGTTCTCATTATATTCTCGATACTGGTGAAAGACACCGTCCTTGTCGAGAAGCACATAACGCGTGTTCGGAGAGTGCGACTCTTCCGGCAGTTTTGCCATTTTTCTCGAATCTTTCGGTTTCAAGATTTTCACGCCGTCGATCTTCCCGACGGTCTCGTAAGTGTACTCGGGCGAGTGCCCGATCGAGTAGGTTCCGTTTCCGCCCATATCCGTCTTAAACCTCCCGATTGCCGATGACTTGCGGATTCTCAACAAATCCGTTTGGGATGACCGAACCGGCAGAAAGTCAATTGACTACCGGTTCGGACGGCCCCTCACAATAGCGCGTTTCAACTTTGAATACAAAGAAAACCGCGCTATTCTTCACATACGGCCCTACGGTTTAAAGCGTGCGCCTAACCAAAAAGGACCTCGATTTCGTCCTCGACGTCATAGATCGTCTGACCGTCAAAGATTTTCGCCTCCTCGAACTGATCGGTACATTCGTCGAAGTCTTTGCCGAAGAATCTCGCGATGACGGGGTCGGTATCGCTGACCTCAAAGATATACATCTCGTCAAGGCCGGTTTCCTCATGGTAAACTGTTTCGAGAAAATATCGTTTGTCGCGGAAAGTGAATTCCTTTTCCGGTCCCCCCATCGTGCGGAGGTCATTGATGAATTCTGCGAGTGTGCAACCTTTCATTTTACTTTACTCCTTTGAAGAATTGCTTGTATTGTTCGTAGTATTGATCGCCGGGGGCAATCGTATATTTCTGTGTTTTATCGTGCCCTTTTACTCCAGGTATGTTGTGAACATGCACATGAAGCACGTCTCCTTTTCCGAGCGACAGCTCATGGTGATATCCGATTTCGAGCACCACCTGATGGTTCTCATTGTACTCCCGAAACTGGCGAAATACAACGGCGTTTGCGTCATCGGCCGTTCCGTAAACGAGTATGACATCGAAATCAAAACGGACTGCGGTTCACCTGCTTTAACCGCACCTTAAACGACGCGATGGCTAACGAATCGATTCTTAACATGCAGGGAATTACGGAAGCTCTCAGCAGATATTACTTTGCTCACCATGAATCCTTTGCGGGAATTCATCCCAGCCCCGAATATGCCGACCTGTTTTGTCGGCTGACCGGGGAGGCGACCGGTTACTATGGAAACGGATCGGCGGGAGTGTCGAATGAACCTTGAAAATGAAATGTATCGGGTGATGGCCGTCTTCTGTTCCGGAGGCATCCCCATCGATTTCAAGGGGGCGATGGTTCTGCACGCCTTCCTCTATGAAAACGGGTTGACGGAAACGGCGAAAAGCCTTCCTTCCACCACGTATATGCCAGTGTGACGAAATATATCTCCGATTTCCTACCCAAAAAGCCGTAAAATCAAAAAAGAAGATGCCGCGCCACCCCCCGAAACCGCCCGCGACGATCGAGCGGGAATGGCGACCGCGCCGCCCCTTCCCGTTCGCTGGACAACGGCGCGTTCCGCGGCGATCAAAACGCACGGGCATCTTGACATCTGACTCTAAAAATGTTACTTTATTCGCAGCGAAACCCTTGAAATCCCGGAGGGTTCTTCTAATTTTTCCACATTCGCGGACGCTCTTTTTTCCTTGACAGAATGATTTGAAGTCTAAAAACATGATGTCATGGAATCGAGGCGCCCGCCTTTAACCGTCCCTCATCCGCAATCTCGCGGTTGAACGGACCCGAGCGCAAAACGGAGCGGCGATGCCAAAAGAAAAACATAAAACCTTATTAAAGAACACGTTAAAGGAAAAGCTCGGCAATCTTCTCATGCTTTTTGTCGCGGGAATCGTCAACGCGTTCGGCGTGACGATATTTCTTTATCCGGTGAAGCTGTACGACAGCGGGATCTCCGGATTGTCGATGCTGCTCGATCAGATCACGCCGGATCACTTGTCGCTGTCGCTTTTCCTGATCGTCTTTAATATCCCGATATTTATTTTCGGTCTGAAGAAACAGGGGATCTCTTTCACGCTCTGTTCAGTTTTTGCCGTGGCGGTCTATTCGTTCGCGTCGTTTATGATAATGCACGTGCTTCCCGTAGACGTTTCGTTTATCTCTCCGCTTGCGGGTTCGGACCTGCTGTTATGCGCGGTTTTCGGAGGCGTCATCTCGGGCGTGGGGAGCGGAATGACGATCCGGTTTGGCGGGGCGATTGACGGAGTGGACGTTCTGTCCGTCATCTTCGCCCGAAAGATCGGCATATCCATCGGAACGTTCGTCATGCTGTTTAACACTTTGCTGTATATAATATGCGGAATCGCGATTCAAAGCTGGATTTTGCCTTTGTATTCCATCGTCACGTATTACGTGGGGTCGCGCACCGTGGACTTTATCACGGAAGGATTCGACAGGGCGAAATGCGCGATGATCGTGACGGTCGAGGCGGACAGAATCTCAGACGCGTTATCCGACAACTTTGGTTCGAGCGGAACCATCGTCAAGGCGATCGGAGGATATTCAAAAGAGGAGAAGGAAATCGTCTATTTTATCGTGAATCGCTTCCAGATCAATAAACTTAAAAAGATCGTGCACGACATCGATAACGCGGCGTTTATCTCGCTGCAGGAAGTGGCGGATATCATAAGGAAACGCGAATAAACGGTCCGCGCCGTCGTCGTTTAAAGCCGATATTCCGCGGCGGCTATCTTACCGTACGGAACGCGCCGCGGCGTCATTCGCGCGCAAGCCGTACCGCGGAATCCGCCGGGACGGTTCCGCCGATCTTCCCGGCGTTTGAAAAACGGGGCCGGAGGATGTAAAATGGGGTCGCCGGTCTCGATATCGATCGCGTTGGACCGGCGGCCCGCGGTTCGAAAAAAACAGGAGTCAAACGATATGAGCATTTCCTTCAAGCGAACGTTCTTCTTTCTTCTTTTCGCGGCGGCGTTTCTGTATGCCGGTCTTTTCGGAGGACGGGGCGTTTCGCTCCGCGCCGAGGGTCCCCAATTTTCGCCGGAAGCCTGGGACCGCCTCTCGCCGAAAGAGAAGAATCTGATCCGCAGCGAGGTGCAGTATTTCACGTCGGAGATCGAAGGAGTTTCGGCGTCGGAAGGGGTCGTCCTTTCGTGGGCGGTCGCCGACCGGCGCGTTTTCAAGGCGCCGAAGATCGTCGGATATCAGCCGGCGTCTCCGATTCTGATCAGAGCGCCGCGGAACGATTTCGAGTCGTTCCAGATCGTCGTCCGTCCGGAAGAGCGGAACTTATCCGGCCTGACGGCGAGCGTGACCGACCTGACCGGGCCGGAAAACGGAACGATCTCAAAAGAGAACGTCGAGATCCGTTACGCCTATTACCATTACGTGTCGAAACCGACCGACGCGACGACTCTCCCCGGCTGGTATCCGGACGCTCTGGTTCCGCTGGAGAAAGGATCGGACGGACTCGGCGCTCCGCTTGAAATCGCCGCGGGCGAGAATCAGCCGATCTACGTCACGGTTCGTATTCCGGAAGGCGTTCCCGCCGGCGTCTATTCCGGAACGCTGACGTTCGGGGAACCGGGGGGCGATTTTACCGCGTCGGTTCCGTTTTCGCTGGAGGTCTGGGATTTCGCCCTTCCGGCGGAAGGGCGCCTGGCGACCGCCTACGGCCTGAATCCGGACCTGATCTTCCGCTACCACCGCTGCGGAACGGGCGAGGAGCGGCGCGAAATATTTGAAAAATATCTCAAGAACATGAGCGAACACCGGATTTCGCCCTATAATCCGATCCCTTTCACTTCGTATGTCACCCGCTGGAAGCCCGAGGCGGACCCGCCCGGCTGCGAGATCGACTTTACCGAGTTCGACCGCGAATACAAACACGTTTTCGAAACGTATCATTTTAACACGATGATGCTTTTCATTCCGGGAATGGGGAGCGGCTCGTTTTTCGACCGTCATCCCGGCAAGATCCTCGATTTTGAGGAAGGAACGCGCGAATACGAATCGATGTTTTCCGATTTCCTGCAAAAGATGGAATCCCATCTGCGGGAACTCGGCGCGCTCGACAAGGTATACGTCTACTGGTTCGACGAGCCGGCGGAAAAGGACTACGAGTTCGTCGCCGAAGGGTTCGCGCGGCTGAAAAAATCGGCGCCCGGCATCGCGCGGATGCTGACCGAAGAGCCGTCCGACGGATTCTGCGCCGTTCTGGAGCAAAAGGGAGCGAACGTCGATATCTGGTGTCCCCTCTCTTCGCTCTATTCCGAAGAGACCGCCCGCAAGCGGATGGCGAAAGGGGAACGCTTCTGGTGGTATGTCTGCACCGGGCTGATCCATCCGTACGCGACGGAGTTCACCGATTACCCGGCGCACGAGCTTCGGGTTTGGCTCTGGCAGGCGTTCCAGCGCGGCATCTCGGGAACGCTCATCTGGTCGGCGAATTACTGGACGAGCGCGTCCGCGTTTCCCGACGGTCTCCAGAACCCCTATCTCGATCCGATGAGTTACGTGACCGGTTACGGAACCGAGCCGGGGACGCGTTCCCCCTGGGGGAACGGGGACGGGCGGCTCATTTATCCGCCGCTGGCCGCCGCCGACGCCGAGAAGGGCGGCGCGTACATCGACGACGAGCCGGTCTCCAGTCTCCGCTGGGAAGAGCTTCGGGAGGGGAACGAGGATTACGAAATGCTCGCGATGCTCCGCGCCCTGGCCGACGAGAAGTCGGAGCTCCTGTCGGCCGGCGAAAAGGCGGAGCTGGAAAAGACATTCGACCTTTCGTCCGTATCGAGCGCGATCGACCGTTTCGCCGACACTCCGGACCCGATCTACGCCAAACGGGCGGAGGTGGCCGCCGCGATTCTGAAACTTCAAAAAAAGTAAGTTCAGCCGATCCCGCCCCGGCAAAACCGCGGGGGGGAATGTCGGCGGAACGTATTTCAAAACCGTTTTAACAGAAGGAGTGAATGATGAAAAATTATCAAACCGCGGAACTTGGAACGATGGCGGCGATCGCCGAACGCGAATTCGGCAAAGCCTTTTTGAAGGACGAGCTCGGACTGACGAGCTGCGAGATTTCGGTCAACGTCGTGCCGCAGGGTTTTAAGATGCCGTTCAACCACAAGCACAAGCAGAACGAGGAAGTTTATCTTATCCTGAAAGGGGAAGGAGCGCTCACCGTCGACGGGGACCGGATCGCCGTCACGGAAGGTTCCGCGGTACGGGTCGCGCCGGAAGCCGTCCGCGCGATCGAAAATACCGGCGGCGGGGAACTGCAGTTCATCTGCATTCAGGCGAAAGAGAATTCGCTCGAACAGTGCACGGGCGACGACGGGGTCATTTGCTGACGGGCAAACGGAAACCGCCGTTCGGCATCCGTCGTTTGGCAAGGGCCGACGGCAAAAGAAAGATTGAAGGAGAAAAGATGATCATTCAGCAGATCCGCAACGCGACGTTAAAAATCGAATACGCCGGCAAGACGTTTTTGATCGATCCCTGGCTGGCGCCGAAAGGGGGGATGGGCTCTTTCGCGCAGACGCCGTTTCGGCCCGGCGCGGACGTCGATCCGGCGATGTACGACGCGCCGATGCCGCTGACCGACCTGCCGGAACCGGTCGAAAGCGTCCTGGCCGGGGTCGATTTCTATCTGCTGACCCATCTTCATCCGGATCATTTCGATATGGATATGCGGACGGGCCGGCTGGGCGCGCCGCTGAACAAGCGAACGCCGATCTACGTGCAGAACGGGGAAGAAGCCGAACTGCTGCGCGAGAACCGATTCGCCGAAGTCGGGTATCTGCAGGACGCCGGCGTCCGGTTCGGCCGCGGGACGGTCTACCGGGTCGGCGCCTCCCACGGCGAGGAGAAGCCGTGCGGCCCGTCGAGCGGCCTGGTCTTTCGCTCCCCCGACGAAAAGACGCTCTATATCGCGGGGGACACCGTCTGGTACGAGGGAGTGCTTCGGAATCTGAAAACGTTCGAACCGGACGTCGTCGTGCTGAACGCCTGCGCCGCGTCGCTGGAGGGGTACGGGCATCTGATCACGGACGACGAGGCGATCGAACGGGTGCACGCCGTTCTGCCCGGCGCGCAAATCGTCGCCAGCCACATGGACACGGTCGCGCACGCGACGCTGACCCGCAAAACGCTCAGAGAGAAGCTCCAAAAGCGCGGATTGGCCGACAGGGTCCTCATTCCCGAAGACGGCGAAAAAATGACGTTTTGAGGAGGGCGAAAAAAGCGAAGACGCTCGGCGAAAAGGGCTTGAAACGTCTCGTTCCCCAAATATTCCTTCGACCGTAACCGAAACCCGCATGAGACGGTTAGAAATGAATCGTTAAAAAATCCACAAAATGATTGACACCGTAAACAGAAAGAGGTATAGTCTGGCAAAAGCAAAAGGGGGAATGCTATGTCAACGGTTCCAACTCAGATTCGAATCGATGAGACGGTCAAAAAAGAGGCCACGGCGCTATTTTCAAGACTTGGGCTCGATATGTCCGGCGCGGTGAACCTGTTTCTTCATCAGTGCGTTCTTCACGGAGGACTTCCTTTCGCCGTAGAGATGCCGCGGTATTCTCGACAGACGCTCGACGCGATGGCCGAGGCAAAACATATCTCGCGCGATCCGCGAGTCGAAAGTTACGGCAGCATGGAAGAACTGAAAGCGGCTCTTGAAAAATGACCTACCGCCTGAAATTTACCACGGCTTATAAGAAAAGCTATATCAGATGAAAAGGCGCGGTCTTGATATTTCTCTGTTAGATGATGTTTTGATCAGCTCCGCCGGGGAAAGAGGCTCGATGAAAAATACCGTGACCACGGTCTTGTTGGCAGTTTTGCCGGATTCAGGGAATGTCACATCAAACCGGACTGGCTTTTGATCTATCTGATTGAGGATGACATCTTAACATTAACCCTGGTCGCCACCGGTTCCCATTCGAGTCTATTCAAAAAGTGAAAACAGAAAAGGTATGACGGGACAGGCGTAAAAGGAGTCGAAACCGTCTGCGAAAAACACCCGCGGCGCTCAAAAACCGCCCCGTTTCTCCCTGACATAGACGACTGGGAAACGACGCTTTGCACCCGGACTTCCCGTAAAAGAACTCTCCTAACGGGACAAAAAGGGATCGCTTTAAACGGCTTTCCGCCGCGCTCCCCGCGCGGTTCGCGCCGAAACATTCGCTTCCCGCCGCTCCCTTCTATTTGCTAAAGTTTTGTCTTTACAACACTTTAGCAAATAGAAGGGATCGAGCGGGTTCACGACGTCCTGCCCGGCGCGCGGATCGTCGCCAGCCACATGGACACGGTCGCGCACGCGACGCTGACCCGCAAAACGCTCAAAGAGAAACTCTAAAAGCGCGGATTGGCCGACAGGGTGCTCATTCCCGAAGACGGCGAAAAGATGACGTTTTGAGGAGAAAGAGGCGGGAGGGGATTTTTCGACCGCGGTAAGGTATAATAGCGCCGCAGACACCCCGCGCTCAAACCGCGATCAACCCCATACCGGAGCCGCCCATGAACCCGACGTTCCCCGACCTCGTTCGGTCCCGCCGTTCGATCCGCAGTTTCAGCGGCGAGCCGATTCCCGAAGACGTGCTCGGCGCCATTCTCGACCTGGCCGCCTACGCCCCCTCGTCGTAGGGCGGTCATCCGGTCGAATTCATCGTGATCCGCGATCGCGAGGCGATGCGCCGACTCGCCCGATGCAAGCGGATGGGCGCCGGTCCCCTCGCCGACGGCGACGCCGCGATCGTGCCAATCGTCGACAAACGGAATCTCGAACTCTGGGTCGAAGACGCCTCGGTCGCCTCGACGTTCATCCTCCTGGCCGCCGAATATTACGGCGTGGCGGCGTGCTGGATTCACATGAAAGACCGCCGCGGCCATACCGGTACCGCCGAGGAGGATATCCGCGCTCTGCTGGGGATCCCCTCCCATTACGGGATTCTCAACGCCGTCTCGCTGGGAATGCCCCGAAAGCCGAACGAGCCGCGGGAGCTGAAAGGGAAGGTGCATCGGGGAAGATACGGGGGGTGAGTCTATTACGGGTCTAATATGAAAAGTTTTTGAACACGGTTGATTTACCCGAACGATATGGCACAATAATTCGGGCGGCGAAGGCGTCGTCCCGATTTCGCAGGCGGGCGCGGTCTGCAGGTTGCGGTACGGTTGTTCCGCCCGTCGCCGCGCAAGGGCGTTTTGAAAGCGTGTTCTTTTGAACCTGTCCGTTTCCACGTTGACAAAATTTTAGGGAAATCGGTCAGAACGATAAAATACGCGCCGGAAATGCGAACGGCCATCCGTGACGAAGAATGGACAGTTAAAAGGATTGAAATAAAACAGGTTTTTCGCCGCGGAACCGAACCCGACGATGTCGAAATAAGTCCTTAAACGGCATCGGCCGAGGCCGCGATCCGAAATGCGATGAGAATATTCAAGTTTTGCACTCAATATGCACGTAAGTTGCATTGCGTTGTCTTCAACATTGTTTATAATGGGTGCAGGAGGCAACAACATGAAAAACATCAACGTAACCCTGCGTGTCGATGAAGATCTGAAAAAGAAGGCGGACGCTCTCTTTGCCGAATTGGGCATGTCCTTGACGACTGCCTTTAACATTTTCCTGCGTCAGTCGGTCCGGGAACAGCAGATTCCTTTTCAAGTGAGGAAGAACGTACCGAACGCCGTCACGCTTGCCGCGATGGCCGAGGCGGAAAAGGGGGAAGATTTACACGGTCCTTACGATACGGTTTCCGATTTCATGAAAGCGCTAGATGCTTAAGATTGAGTTCACCGGCCAATTCAAAAAGGATTATAAACTGGCGGTCAAGAGAGGTCTTGATCCAAAGAAATTGGAGAAGGTCGTCACGCTGCTCGTCAGCGGAGACCCTCTCCCTCAAAAGTACAAGGACCACGCGTTGACAAGCTCCCGAAACGATAAAGGCGTGCGAGAATGCCACATCGAACCGGACTGGCTGCTCATTTACAAGATACTGAAAGAGACGCTGATACTCAGACTGATCCGGACGGGAAGCCACAGAGATCTGTTCTAGCCGTCCGTCCCGCACCCGGGCGCTTTCGTCTTCCCGCCAATCGTTACAACCGTTTCAATTCTTTCAGATTCCCCCGTTTAACCCGGCGTTTGGGGAAACGCGGCGTTTTGGTTCAGCGCCGCCAAAAAAATCTCGATAAGAAATAATGTGACAATTTCATCAATCTACGGGTCAAAACAATGGATCTGAACCAGAAGAACCTTTCCGTCAATATCAACGAAAAAGCTAACCTGATCTGGGCGATCGCCGACAAGCTGACCGGCGTCTATAAGCCGCACGAGTACGGCCTGGTCATCCTGCCGCTCACGGTCATCCGCCGATTCGACGCCATCCTGGCCGACACCAAGCAGAAGGTGCTCGACCGGTGGAAGAGCGCGAAAGGGACGCCGAACGCCGACCTGATTCTGAAAAGGACGGCCGGCTATAATTTTTACAACGTCAGCCGGTTCACCTTCGAAACCCTCCTCGACGATCCCGACAATATCGAAGCGAATCTGCGCGACTACCTGAACGGCTTTTCCGAGAACGTGCGGAACATTCTGCAGAAGTTCAAGTTCGACGCCCAGATCGCGACGATGGCGGAAAAGGGAATCCTCTACATCGTCGTTAAGGAGTTCACCACGCCGAAAGCGAATCTGCACCCGAAGAAGATCTCGAACCTTGAAATGGGCTACATCTTCGAGGAGATCATCCGCCGCTTTTCGGAATCGCACAACGAGGACGCCGGTCAGCACTACACGCCGCGCGAAGTGATCCGTCTGATGGTCAACATCCTGTTCAACGACGACGGCGAGCTCCTGGCGGGTGACAAGACGATCAAGACGATCTACGACCCCGCCTGCGGAACCGGCGGGATGCTCTCGGAAGCCCAGGAGTATCTCCAGAGTCTGAACGGCTCGGCGAAACTGATGGCGTTCGGCCAGGAGCTGAACGACGAGACGTTCGCCATCTGCAAGGCCGATATGCTCATCAAGGAGAACGACGCCGACCGGATCAAGAACGGAAACACCCTTTCCGACGACCAATTCCCGGACATGACGTTCGACTACGTCATTTCGAATCCGCCGTTCGGCCGCGAATGGAAGAACGAGAAGCCGAAGATCGAAGCGGAGGCGAAACGGGGGTTCGCCGGCCGGTTCGGACCGGGACTCCCCGCCGTCGGGGACGGGCAGATGCTCTTCCTCCTCACCGCCCTTTCCAAGATGAAACAGGCGTCCCAGGGGGGAACGCGGATCGCCATCATTCACAACGGCTCCCCCCTCTTCACCGGCGACGCCGGGAGCGGGCCGAGCGAGATCCGCCGCTACATCCTCGAAAACGACCTGCTCGAAGCGATCGTCGCCCTGCCGAACGACATCTTCTACAACACGGGAATCGCCACCTATATCTGGGTCCTGTCGAACAAGAAGGCGGGTACCCGCCGCGAGGGGAAAGTCCAGCTGATCAACGCCAGCGGCCTCTTCGAAAAGCGGCGCAAATCGCTCGGGAACAAGCGGAACGACATCCCCGAAGACGCCATCGAAAAGATCACGAAAATCTACGGCGATTTCCGGCGCGGCCCCCTGTGCAAAATCTTCAATAACGAAGAGTTCGGATATACCAAGATCACGGTCGAACGCCCGCTCCTCGACGAGAAGGGGAACCCGATTCTGAAAAAGGGGAAACCGCAGGCCGACTCGGCGCGCCGCGACACCGAAAACGTCCCGCTGACCGAGGAGATCGAGGATTACTTCGCGCGGGAAGTTCTCCCCTACGCGCCCGACGCGTGGATTGACGAGAGCAAGTCAAAAGTCGGCTACGAGATTCCGTTCACCCGCTACTTCTATAAATATGAGCCGCCGAAACCGTCGGCGGAGATTAAAGACGAGATACTCGCGCTCGAAAAGGAGCTGGCCGGTTCGCTGAAAGAGGTGTTCGGGAAATGAGCAAGACG
>CADBQY010000102.1 GCA_902796885.1 uncultured Planctomycetota bacterium | reverse complement strand
CGAGGCGGCGCGGCGGATGAAATGCCAGAACAGCTTCAAGCAGGTCGGCATCGCGCTTCACGCCTATCACGACGCCTACGACTCGTTTCCCGCCTCGGGGATGAAAAAATTTTTCGGCGTACCGGCCTACGGCGGCGGACTTTTCAGCGGGCGCGTGACCCTTCTGCCGTTCATGGAGCAGTCGGGGCGCTACGACGAACTGGTCAAAGACTTGAAACACGACCCGCCGCGCGTCGACGGGTTCACTTCAGCCACCTACGCCGACACCGGCGAGCCGGTTCTCTGGAACAACGGCACGATCGACTACATGACTTGCCCGTCCGATCCGGAGTCGCGCCAAACGCTGGCCGGTTCCGATTACTGCTCGCGGATCTCGGTGAGTCTCTGCGTCGGCGACGCGCTCGTTCCGGACGACGCCTCCGGCACGTTCAAAAAGACCAACTCGCGCGGTCTGTTCCGGCCGGAAGTCTGGAAAAACATCGCAAACTGTCACGACGGCACAAGCAACACAATGGCGGCGACCGAAACGTGTATCGGCGGATTTTCCGAAGAGCGGGTTCGGGGCGGGGTCAATCAGCTCGAAGAGGTGGTTCGGGACGGGAAGGTCGTTCCCTCGGTCTGTCTCGAAAAGGGCTACGACCCCAACGACCGGACAAAAATCGGCAGTCCGATTTCCGACCCGATCATGAAGCAGGTTGTTCAGCGGAACAACTTTTTCGTCGACGGGCTTTGCATGACGTCGGTCTACACGGCCACCACCCCGCCGAACTCGCCTATCTGCGCCTTCACCACGGCGAAGTCGGGCGACACGCTCTTTCCCGGCTTCTTCGGCGCGCTGACCGGCGGGGCGTCGAGTTGGCATTCGGGCGGGGTCAACGTCCTTTACGCCGACGGTTCGGTTCATTTCGTGACCGACGGTGTCGACTGCGGCGACCTGGAAACCGAAGAGCCCGAAAGCGGCGCGAGTCCCTACGGCGTCTGGGGCGCCATGGGAACGCCTTCCGGCGGCGAAAGCCGTTCGCTGTAACCGGTATCAACAATCATCTGCGGAAAGGATCGGAATGTCCGGCAAACGTTCAATTCGCATCGGAACCGTCGTGATCGGCCGAGGGAATCCCGTCGCCGTTCAGTCGATGGCGGCCAGCAAAACGACCGATATTGACGCCACGGTCGAAACGGTCAACCGCCTGGAAACGGCGGGCGCGGCCCTCGTCCGTCTGGCGGTCGACACCGAGCGGGACGTCCGGGCTCTCGCCGAAATACGCCGCCAGACGCACGTGAACCTTTCGATTGACCTGCAGGAAAACTACCGTCTCGCCGAAAAGGCCGCTCCCTACGTCGACAAAATCCGCTACAACCCCGGCCACTTGCACCACGCCGAACCGGACACCCCCTGGCGCGAGAAAGTCCGCCGCCTGGCCGAGATCGCCAAAGACCACGACCTGGCGATCCGAGTCGGGATCAACTGCGGAAGCGTCGATCCGGTTCATCTGAAAGCCTACAAAGCGGCGCGCGCCGCCGCCAAAAAGGGGAATGTTCCCGACCCGTTCGCGCCGATCCTGGAATCGGCGTTGGAACACACCGCCTGGCTTGACGAGATCGGGTTCACCCGCTACTGCGTCTCGATCAAAGACTCGAATCCCGAGACGGTCATTCTGGTCAACCGCCGGTTCGCCGAACTGCGTCCGGAAGTCCCGCTCCATCTGGGCGTGACCGAAGCGGGCCTTCCCGCCTACGGGATCCCGAAATCGCGCTACGCGCTCGAAACGCTTCTCTCCGAAGGGATCGGCGACACGCTGCGCGTTTCGCTCACCGTGCCGAACGACCGCAAACAGGAAGAGGTCGAGGCGGGCCGAACGATTCTCGCCAACGTCGCGTCTGGCCGGATGATGAAAGCGAGCGAGTTCCGCCTGCCGAAACTGAACATCGTCAGCTGTCCGAGCTGCGCGCGCGTCCAGAACGGCGCGTTCGTCGCCCTGGCCGAAGAGGTCCAGAAGGCGACGGAGT
>CADBQY010000101.1 GCA_902796885.1 uncultured Planctomycetota bacterium | reverse complement strand
TTCGTTCGATTCCGCTCTTGACTTGCTGACCCGCATTTCTGTATCCTTGATCCGCAAAAATTCCGACGCGCTCGACCTGCTGACCGAAGCGAAACTCATCAGTCGTTTCAATGTCGGCGGGTCGGGGATTCCCGGTCTGTACGCGGGGTATTTTCTGGCCGAACTCCTCCAGATGACCCTCGAAGACGGGGAAGCGATGCCGGAACTGTACGATTTGACGGTCGAGACGTTCCGCCGGCTCGAAGAGGGGCAATATGTCGAGGAGACGCTCTATCGGTTCCCGTGGAGTCTGATGGCGTTCCTGGGCGAACGCCCTTCGACGGATCGGTGCGTCGTCTGCGGCCGGAAAATCGATTACGGAGAAGAGATTCGGCGGAAGCGGAGAGTCGGTCTTTCGCTCCTCGACGGCGGCGCGGTCTGCGACGAATGTCGGCGGACGCGCGGATTCCGCCAGCTCGCGTCGGTCGATCCCCGCGCGATGGAGTGGTTCGACCGCCTCGACGAGACGGCCCCTCCCTCTCTTCCCGACCCGAAAGAGGTCCGCCGTGAAATACGGAGCGTGACCGACTGGATGGTCGACGCCAAATGCGGGCGGATTCCGAGAACGCGCGACCAGGCGTATCGGGCGCTCGACCCTGTTCCGCGAACCTGAACCGCCAACGAGACGGCCGCCCGGCCGAATCCGAAACTGAATATGACACGAACCGGAACCCCAATTGAACAGTATCGCGTCCGAAACGGAAAAGCGCGTCTTTTCCCGATCCTGCGGGCGTTGACGTTGCTGTCCGCCGCGCTCCTTTTCACGGGCGGCGCGGCGCGGGCGCAAAGCGGTTCCGCTTCCGCCGGTCCGGCCTATCCGTCCATCTCGTCGAATCTCTCTTCGGTTTCGCGGCCGGGAAATTCAATTTACACGCGTAAAAGCGCCGCCGCTACGTCTCAAAAGAGCGCCGTCTCGCCGCTTGCGGCGCTCTCTTCGGTCGAGCCGGACGTCGACGCCGAAACGCCGGGCGAGACGGCCCCGCCGGTCTCATCGGCTTCCGTTCCCCAATCCCTTCTTGCGGCGGCTCGGGCGGCGAGGACCGATCAGCCGAAAGTCGTCGACGACGAACTGCTGAGCGAACTGAGCCTTCCCGCCTCGCGTCCGACCCTGTCGACCGGAGCCGAGGCGCCGTCGGTCGAGCGGTATTCCTATTTCGACGATTCCGATTTCACTCTTCCCGAGACGCCGGACGCTTCGGACTCGAAAGACGTCCCTGCCTCCGCGCCGTCGGCCCCGCCGCGCACCGTCGACGTTTCGGACGAAATTTCGCAAGTCGCGCCTCCCGCCGCTCCGCCGCGGGAAGACGCCGCCGACGCGCCTCGGCCGGCTGCCGAGAACGGGTACGTGGGATTCGCCGACCTTGAGACGTTCGATGTTCCCGACGTGCTTCCTTCGGAACCGACTCGGGAATTTCAGTCGTTCGCCGAGCGGCACGCCGACGGCGCACCGCTCTCTTCATCTGCCGCTCCGGAGCCGGAATCGGCCTCCGTGAATATGACGCCGTCCGAAATTTCGCAGGCCGCGCCTCCCGCCGCTCCGCCGCGGGAAGACGCCGCCGACGCGCCTCGGCCGACCGCCGCGGGCGGGTACGGCGAGTTCGCCGACCTGGAAACGTTCGACGTTCCGGCGGAACTTCCCGCGCCGACCGCGGGAGAACGTCCCGCCGCCGAAACGGCGTCTCTTCCGAAAACGGCCGCCGCGGGCGAACCCGCCGCCGCGACGTATGACAGCGGGTTCACCGTCTCGGACGGCGCGTCCGGGACGGAGTCGACTTCGGAGCCGCCGAAACTCGCCGCTTCGCCGAAACGGCCCGAATACGCCGGATTCGCCGAAGTCGAAACGCTCGACGGTCCCGGTTCCGTCGCCGCGCCTCCGGGGGAATCGGAATTTCCCGAGTTCGCGCGCAACGCCTACGAGGCGCTCGAACCTTCCGAGAAGGAACTGGCGGGCGTCATCGACCGCGAAAAGGGGAAACCCCAGCGGGAACGCAAATCGATCGCCGAAAAGGAAGAGGCGGAACGGGAACTGAAAGCCGAATACGACGCGTGGCTGGCGAAACAGCGGGCCGATCAGAAAGAGAAGGACAAGCTCCCGCGCTACCTTCAGCCGCTGGACGATGACCGCGCCGTTTTCGAAAGCGAAGACTCCCCCTACGCGCGCGGGAAAACGAACCCCGCCGCCGAAGAACACAAGTTTGTTCGCGAAATTTCCGCCGCCGACCTGACCCTGATGAGCGAAGTCTCGTCGAGCCGCGAGCTGATGGACTGGGAGAAAGAGGAAGACGCGCCGATCGACTGGTCGAAGTATTCCGCCTCCACACTGTATAACAAATGGCGCGACTACGTCGGGATGGGGCCGAACGAAAAGGAAGCGCTCGCCATCATGAAGAAGGCGACGCTCGAGCTGATGGATTGGGAGAAGACAAAGGAGCCGAAAACGCTCCGTCAGGCGGGCGAGCTTTACGAAAAGGCGGGAAAGAAATGGCCCGAATCGATCCTCGAAGAGGACGCCCTTTTCTACGCGGGAGAATGCGCCTTCTTCGGAAAGAATTACACCAAGGCCAAGACGTTTTACAAGGCGCTCCTGTCGAAGTACAGCAACTCCGTTCTCCGGCGCGACGCGATGGAACGCCTCTACTGGATCGGGGTCTATTGGGTGAAATGCGCCGAAGAAGACCCGGAGGTGATCGGCCGGTTCGAGGGGAAGGAACGGCCGCGGTTCAGCGATTTCGCCGGCGCGAAAGACGCGTTCGAAACGATCTTCACCAACGACGTGTCGGATCGCGGCCGCGCGCCCGACGCCGTTTTCGCCCTGGCCAACGCCTATATGCGGCGCGGAGTGAAACAGGGCGACGCGTCGTTCGAGGAAGCCGCCAAGTACTACCAGCGTCTTTACGAGTTCTATCCGGCGTGTAAATACGCCGACCGCGCCTATCAGCTGGCGATGCTCGCGCTCTATCAGTCGTATCGCGGCCCGTTCTACGACTCGACCCCGCTGCGCCGCGCCGAAGAGATCGCCAAAGCCGCCCAGCGCGCGCGTAAAGGGGACCGGAAGGTGATCGAGGAACAGCTTCGGCTCATTCGCGAGAAGCAGGCCGAATACCTCCTGGTGCGCGGCGAGTATTACGAGAAGAAAAAAATCTACGCCTCGGCGCGGAGTTACTATCAGCGGCTGATCGACGAGTTCCCCGACAGCGAATACGCCGCGAAAGGCGCGGAACGCTACGCGGCGATCCGCGAGAATCCCGCCGAGTCGGATCAGTTCGCGCTGATCCGTCCGATCGCGCCGTTCCTGCCCGACTCGAAGAACCAGTACTTTGAGGATCAGCCGGGTATGCGGGTAAGCGCCGCGGTTTCCGGAGAGGGGGAAAAGGAGAACGACATCGCCAATCCCGATTTCACCCAGCTCGAAAAGACCGCCGAATCCGGGCGGACCCAAAACGAGGTGCGTTAAGATGAGCCGAACGAGCCTGTACGTACAAACGACGCGCGGAATTCTGCTCGCGCTGCTGCTCGCCTCGCTGACCGCCGCCGGGTGCAGCGGGTACCATTTCGGCACCCGCGCGCTCTACACGTCGGAAATCAAAACCGTCTTCGTTCCGATCGCCGAGGCCGACACCTATCGCCACGACCTGGGGGAACGTCTGACCGAAGCGGTCTGTAAACGGATCACCGATCGAACGCCGTTCGATCTGGCCTCGTCGCAAAACGCCGACAGCATTCTCTTTATCCGATTGAAGTCGGACAACCAGTATATTTCGGGACTCGACAGATACAACAACACCCGCCAGAAGAACATGGTCTGGTGCGTTTCGGCGGAATGGAAAACGCGGCAGGAAGAGACCCTCGCCCGGCTCGACCCGATTCCGCTCACCTCGATCGGCGTATCGGTCAACGAAATGTCGTATCTCGTCGCGGAAATGGGGCAGTCAACCGCCACGGTTCAGCAGGATCTTATCGATAAAATCGCCGATCGCGTCGTCGGTCTGATGGAAGAAAAATGGTAGACGATTTCGGCGCCGCGCGCCGCGCGACCGAATTGCATCACGCCGTGCGGCGGAACAACCCGCGGCGTATCGCCGAACTTCTCGCGCGGACGAACGTCGACGCGCGGGACGAACTCGGCCGAACCCCTCTGCATATCGCCGCGGTAAAGAACCATCGCGCGGTGATCCGTCTTCTGGCCGAAGCCGGCGCCGGTCTCGATCTTTTCGACGACGGCGGACTGACGCCCCTGCACGCCGCGATCGTGCGCCGCCGCCGGGGCGCGGCCGAACAGCTGCTTGCCGAACGGGCCGACGCGAATCTGGCGACCGGCGGCGGCGACACTCCTCTGCGTCTGGCGATCCTTTTCGATATGTGGGACTTGATTCCCGCGCTGGTCCGCGCCGGCGCCCGGCTTGATCTTTCGGTCGGCGGCGACGCCGCGCGGACGGCGTCCGGCGAAATCGGGGAGGAACTCCGCGGCGATTTTGCCGAATACGGAATCGATCTCCGGCGGGAATCGGCGGGCGTCTCGCCGGCGCATGCCGCCGCGCGGGCCGGCCGGCTCGAGACGCTCCGTTTTCTGGCTTCGGAACGATTCGATTTCGAGACGCGCGACCCGGACGGAAAAACTCCGCTTCACGTCGCCTACGAACAGCGCCGAGCCGATTGCGCCGCGTTTCTGTTGGAACTGGGCGCGCGGTTCGAGACCGCCGATCTTTTCGGCGAGACGCTTTTGCACAAAGCCGTCCGGTTTGGCGACGCGCCGACGGCCGCCGAACTTCTCCGGCGCGGCGCCGATCCGAACCGCGCCGACGCCGACGGGAAAACCGCGCTTCACAAGGCCGCCGAATGCGGGCGGCGCGCGCTGATCCCTCTCCTGTCCGAATACGGCGCCGATCCGGCGCGAAAAGACTCTTCCGGCCGAACCGCCGCCGACTACCTTCGCCTCTGGGACTGACTCGTTCGATCTCCGATTCCGAGCCGCCGGCTTGAACCTTCTTCCTGTTCCCCATATAATATCGGACGGATTGAACGACTCGACGGTTACCCGCCCCCCTTGGAGGTTTATCATGAAGGCATTCCGACCCCTTTCCCTGACC
>CADBQY010000100.1 GCA_902796885.1 uncultured Planctomycetota bacterium | reverse complement strand
TCGGCGCATTTTTGCCTATTTTAAACCACGTTCTGTCCACACTGCGCCACTTTTTTTATTTTTTTCTCCTATTTCTCCAAAAAACGCTTGCGCAATCCGGAAAATCTGCCAGAATACCGTTTACCTTCGACCGTCCTCGGACATTCCGTGACGGTTTTCCCGGCCGCGGCGCGGGGTAACCGGATTCTAAAACGGGAAAAAGTTTTGATGAAAGGGCGCGAGAAGGCAGAAAAGACGGGAAGAAGACCGGAGTCTTCCAGAGACCGGCCCGGTTCCGCCGCGCACCCGTTCAGCCACCCCCAGTAAGTTAAGGAGTTAATAAATCTATGGACCAAGATATGAATCAAAATATGGACCAGAACGAAGAATTCGACGCGATCATGAGGGAGATCATCGACGGTTTGACGGGAAACCCGCTCCGAGACATCGCGTATCTCCGCAGAAAAACCAGGGAATACAGCAACCATAAACTGGGCGGGGCGATCTCCTCGGCCTGTAGTCAGCTCGCTTTGTCGTGCGCCCCGAAAGAGGTGAGGGACATGATGCGCAGCCGAAGCGAGAAACGCTTTAACGACATCGGCACCGACCTTAAAAAAGCGCACTTTTTCATGTGCCATGGCGAACTGAGCGAGGCGCTGGACCTGGTCGAAGACGTCGAAAAGCGGATCGACCCGTCGAAATATCAGGACAGCGAATTTACGGAATACCGCTGGTTCAGCGATCCTTTCGAAGAATCCCTCTATCGCCGGATCTATAAACCGACGGCGGAAATCACCGATATCGGGATGCACCTTCCCTGGGCCTATCGAATCCGCGGATCGATCCTGCAAAAACAGGGTGACCTGGAAGAGGCCCGCGAAACGCTGAATAAGGCGCTCCATTACAAACCGATCGACTTTGGCCTGAACGCCGATTACGCCGATACGTTTCGGGAAGAGAGCGATTTCGACGCCTACTTTAGGATGACGGTCGACTTGTTCAAAATCGCGTACCTCCCCGAGCAGATGGCGCGCGCTTACCGGAATCTCGGATTCTATTTTTGGGTCAAGGAACTTTACGACGAGGCGAACGTCTGTTTCTGGCTGAGCCTGCGGTACGATGCGACCGAAGAGGCGCAGTCGGCGCTCTTCGAACTCGAACATGAAAACGGAGTCGCCTTTGAGGAACCGAGCGACGAGCGGATCGCCGAAATCGCGGCGCGGTACGAGTTTCCGATCGAACCGGACGCCGACATTCTGGATCTGGCGAACCGGTCCGCCCGCTTCTTTTTGGAGAGGCGTCAGTATGAAGAGACCCTCTATTTCCTGCGAATCGATTTCGGACTGACCGGAAGCGACGAGACCAAAGCGCGCATCGACGAGATTGAAGCGAAACTCCCGGACGGGGCGGAAGAACGGGAAAACGCGCCGGATCGGGAAGAAGAGGAAGAAGAAGAATGACCGGACGAAACGAGGGTGCGGGACGCTCGCCGAACCGCGCCCTCGTTTCATATTCCGTGGGAAACAGAACCGGGAACAATTCGAAAGGGACATCGATGGACGAAGAAAAAGAAGGTCGGGCGGACGAAAGAGATTTCCGCGAGATCGCGCAGGAAATCGCCGCGGGTTTTATCGGCGAACTGGAACACGACTTCGAGCACCTCGCGGCGAAACTGCCCGAATACGCCGATCACCCGATGTACCGCGAAATCGCCCGGTACGCTCAGCAGTATCTCAACAACGGACTCTCGCTGGAAGACCAGCGGCTTCTCGAAGAACTCGCGAACAAGAAGACCAACGGCATGGAAGAGACGCTGGAAAAGATCAACTTCGCGCTCTTTCAAAGAGAGATCGACCAGGCGTTCGACATGACCGAAAGCCTGGTCTGGGAGATCGAAAACATTCCGGTCTGCGAGGACGACGCTCAGGTCGAATACCGCCGGTTCAACGAAACTTTCGAGCAGATCCTCTACGGAAAGATGTTCAAGCCGGAACGGGAAGTCCGGCCGCTCCATCTCCCCTATCCGGAAACGTATATGAGATACGGCGGACTCCTGTTCGAGCTGAAGCGGTACGACGAGGCGAAGGCCGCGCTGATCAAGGGGCTTCATTACAACCCGCTCCATTTCGATCTCTACGCGGAATATACCGAGTCGGTCAAGGTGACCGAAGAGATCGAGAAGTACAAAGAGGCCGCGCTGGCGGGGTTCGACCTCGCGTTCCGCGCCCGAAATATCGCCCGATGTTACCGGAATATGGCGTTCTACTACGCCGACAAGGAGCTCTTCGAGCCCTCGATCGCCTGCAATACGCTCAGTCTGCGGTACGAGGACAGCGACAACGCCCGGGTCGAGATGTTCTACGCGTTCGCGAAAACGGGCGAAAGGGTGATTCTGCCGGACGACGAGGAAATCGCGAAATGTGCCGAAGAGTATGGGTTCCCCCTGGTACCGAACAAACTCGCGCTGTGCATCGCGTTCCAGGCTCGGTATTATCACGCCCAAAGAGGGGAAACCGATTTTGAAAAATATTTCGAGGGGATCCTGTCCGAAATGGCGCGCGACCGGTTCGCGCTCGATTTCTTAGAAGAAACGTTCGGCGGCCCGGAAAGCGGGGAAGACGAAAAAGACGGCGCGGAAGACGGCGGCGAAACGGCCGAAAACGAGTCCGGCTGATTCTCTTTCCGCGCCGTAAAAGCGGGACCGCCTTTCCGGATTTTTACGCCGCGCCGCCGATACGCCGCGGCCGGACGGAAAAATGCGGAACGAAACGTCCGTCGCGGCGCGGTATCGGCGTCGTCCGGAAAGGCAAAATCCGTTTGACTTCTACTCCTTCAGGGTCAGAATGGTTTCGACCGGCAGACGCGACGAGGAAAACTCGTTGACACGGTCGTCCGCCGCGTAACCGAGCGCGATCCCCATAATAATTTCCTCGTCTTCCGGCACCGAAAGGAGAGGCCGCAGTTCCGCCGGATACTTCACAATTTCGTATGCCGGAATCGAGTCGATCCCCCGATCTTTCGCGGCAAGCATCAAGGCGAGACCGAAAGCGCCGAGATCGTAAATCGGCCATCCGGTATGCCCCTTGCCGAGCGTCAGATAGACGAGCGCCGGCGCGTGAAACAGGAATTCGTTTAATTCCAAAAAATGCTTCAGTTCCGGATCGCCGCAGAATTCGCCGACCGACGCCATGAAATCTTTCATACTCTGCTGGCTCCGCGGCGAAAAGTTCGTCCGGTGCCCGGTCGGCATATCGGGAGACCCTTTGGTCTTCTCGGCGTACTTGTCGCGCCAGATTTTTCTGATTTTTTTGAGAGTTTCGCCGGTCGCGATATAAACATTCCACGGCTGGCTGTTCTCCCACGAAGGCGCGCGCGAAGCGGTTCGAACAATATCCGCGAGCAGTTCGCCCGGGATCGCTTCGGCTTTGAAATTCCGCACGGAGTGTCTTCGGGTCATAACGTCGCTGAATTCCATCTTTGTTTCCTTTCTAAGGCGTTCCCCCCAAAGGGATCCGTCTCAGGTTCGAAAACGGACCGTCCTCTTTTCAAAATCTTCCCGGTCGCCGTCGGAAGAAACGGCGGTCAATCGCGGCTCAGAACTTCTTTTCTCCTTTGAGAATGTACATCTTTTCGGTGTTCGGTTCAATTTCGGTTTTTACCACGGTCTCCTCCCACTTGTCGGGATCGATCTCTTCAAGCGATATGGAGATCGCCTCCTGGGGGCATCCCCAGATTTCGAGGAGCGCCTGATTGATCCGCTCGACGAGCTTTTTGCGGATTTCCGGAGTCTTCGGTTTCCCCTTAATGGCGACGTACGGCATTGTTCACCTCTCTTTTTAAATCTTTGCTATGTTGACGGTTTCGAAAACCGGCGCGGGCGCGCATTTCGTTGAGCGAGACGGTCATCTTTCGGACCCCTTCCGTGTACAAATGGCTTGTTGTTTCGGACTCTTTCGGCGGCGGGGCGCGCGTCAAGTCTCCGGATTGCAGCCGCAATAGACGAAATAGGCGATGTCGAACGTCAGGGTGACCAGCTCGGGATCGGGGTAACATTCGTCGGTCAGACGCTCTTTCAGCATACCGACCAATTCCGGTCGGTTTTAAGGTACTTGTTGTTGATATGCCGAAACAGCTTCGCGCAGTTCTCAAGGTTCTCACGGTAGTGTCCCGAGACGAAGGGATAGTCCGGAAAAACGGTCTTCGCGAACTTTTTCATCAGCTCGTAACGGTAGATGTAATACTTGTCGGGATACCGAAGCCAGAGATAGACGCTCATCACGTTTTCGGTCTGTCCGTGAACTTTTTTTCCTTCGCCGAACTTCTCCAGAAGCGCCTGCGCGCGGTCTTTAAAGCCCGCCATCCGATCGAACACGGGGAGACTTTCGTCGTAAAGGGCGGCGAACATCGCGCGAACCTCTTCCGGCTCCCGCCTGGCGAAAAATTCGATCATCTCGCGGCCCTGAACTCCCTTGGACTCGATCAGGTTCACGGTTTTCCCCAGCGCGAGTTTGAGCATTTCGTAAAAATCGGGCGCGTCGATGTTCCAGTTGTCCTGAAACCACTTGACGGCGATCCACTTGTATTGTTCGCGGTGGTTGGGGTGTTCCCACCAGATCGGGAACGCTTTTTTATACTTTTCGAGTATCTCGCTAAAAGCGGGTTTATTCATCGACATCGCAGACCTCGTTCCGGAAACTTATTTTTGCGAACGGACGATCCGGCGCGGATCGTTCCGCCCCGCCCCCTTCCCCAAGTATACCCGATTCAAAAGACGTTTTCATCCGAAAAAGAGCTGTTTTGTCCGTTTTTCGCTAATTTTTGCGTCTCCTGCGCCGGGAAGCCGCACGAACCCCTATCGCCCGGCATCGCGATCGGGTAGAATGGAGCGGTCCTCACCCCGCCCTCCAAAACCGGAAAGGTTCGTTTATGCGCCGTTTTACAGGCCTTTTTTTCCGCCCCGCGCTCTTTCTGGCGCTGGCGTTTTCCGTTCGGTTCGCCGAAAACGCCGCGGCGCAGACGGCTTCGGCCGCCTTTAACGTCGACGCCGCCGAACTCGCCGCCAAACCGATCGGCAACAAGGCGAGCAACGTCAACGTGTGGCGCTGCCAGACCCTGTCGCCCCCCGACGAGCAAGACCGCGCCGACGGCGCCGACCTGACGCCGTTCGTCGAATATGTCCAGTTCATGCAGGCGACCGGCAGTTCGCCCGACCGCGACCTGTTCCTGGACCCGAACAACGCCGCCGTTCTGGACGACTACGATTTCGCGCCGCTACTGAACGCCTGCGCCGTGACCCTTTCGCTCGGCGCCCGGCCGCATATCAAATTGAGCGTGCCGACGAAATACTCCGCGAACCGGAATCTAGGCGATTTCAAAACAAACCTCTATCCGCCGGACGACTACGAAGCGTACGGCGCCTTCGTCCGCGCGATGGCGCGGGCGCTCGCCGAACGGTTCGGGCTCGGCGAGGTGCGCCGCTGGCGGTTCGGCGTCCTGACCGAATTCGAAAATCCCGGCTGGTTCCGTGCGGAAAGCGGCGCGCCGGAAGATTCGCGCGAGGCGTATTTCAAACTCTACGACTATTCCGCCGACGCGCTCGCCGCCGAACTCGGGCCGGGCGTCTGCGTCGGCGCGCACGCGATGGCGTGCAGCGAAGGGCTCTGGGACGAACGGGATCTGCTGAACCATTGCGCGTCGGGCGTCAATTTCAAAACGGGAAAGACCGGCTCGCCGATCTCGTTTATGGCGGTCTCGTTCTACGACAAGAAGCCGGGCGAGCCGAACGACATTCCGCTGGCCGAAGTGGTCGGGCGGCTCCGCGCGCGGGCCGAAGAGGTCGGACTCGACAACCTCTTCTACGGCGTCGACGAGGGACGGATCCTCTACGGAATCCATTCCGGCGCGTCGTCGGCCGACCTGTTCCAGCGGGCGGTCGGCCGGACCTATCAGGCGGCGTACGACGCGCGTCTTTTTAAACAGATGACCGACGCCGACGTGGACTATTTCTCCTCGTGGAGTTATTCCACCGGCGGGCTCTATCACGGAATACCGACCCCGAGTTATTACGTCGCCCGGCTCTTTTCGCGGTTCCGTCATTCCTGTCCGGCGCGGGTCGAACGGACGGAATGCGCGGCGGCGGAAGGGGTCGAAATCGACGCCGTCGCCGGTTACGAGCCGGAGACGAAAACGCTGCGCCTGATGATCTATCATTTCAAGGACGACTACGACTACGCCGGAAACGCGCTGGCGAACGCGAACGTTTCGCTTCCCGATTTCGCCGGGCGGAAGGTTCGCGTGACGAAATGGATGATCGACGACCGCGTCAACTTCTTCCCCGAGTGGGAAAAGGACCGCGAAACGTACGGTATCGGCGACGGCTCGTTCACGTGGTCGCCAGACGATCCCGGACTCGACTCGACGCTGACCCTCCGCGATCCGGAAGCGCGGAAGTTATACATGGAGGAACTTCGGCCCCGCTACGCAAAAAAGGCACGCCTCGTCCCGGAAGAAACGTCGGCCGACGTGCCGCGGGGCGGCGCGCTGACGCTGGAGACCGAACTCGGTCCCCAGGCTGTGGTGTTTTATGAGATTGGGGCGGCGGAAGAATGAAAAGGGATCTCTACTGGCAGGCCGTCCGGGGAATATGTATCGCCGCCGTCGTCGCCATCCACTGCCCGACCGCCCTGAACTCTCCGTCGCGCGCCGACCTTCTCTCCTGGATCGCCGTTCGCTCGGCCGTGAATTTTCCCGTACCGGTCTTCTTCTTCCTGGCGGGTTATTTCGCCTTGCCGAGTCTGGAAAAATGCCGCTCCGGTTTCCGGTACTTCGTCCGAAGGAGCGGACGGCTGATCGTTCCCTACACCTTCTGGTCCGTCCTCTACGTCGCCGCGCTGGCCGCATTCCGGCACGAACCGTTCCCGATCAAACCGTTTCTCGTTAAGTATGTCACCGGCGGGACGGCCGCGCCGTTCTACTACGTCGCCGTCCTCTTCCAGCTGACGCTGGCCGCGCCGCTGCTGGCGAATCTCGTAAACCGGAAAAGCCGGCTCGTCTACGCGGTCTACGGACTGCAGTTCGCCGCGCTGGCCGCCGTTTACCGTCTCGCGCTGACGTCGGGCGCGGTTCCCCGATTCTGCTACACGCTCTGCTTCGTCTGGATCGGCTTTTATGTTTTTGGAATGCAAATGCGGGCCGCCGAGTCGGAAGGGTCTTCTCCGTCGATACGGCGGCTGATCTCCGTTTTCGGCTCCCCGCTTTTCCTCGCCGCGGCGTTTCTCCTTAACGTACTCGAAATTTACGTCCTGCTGAAGAACAACGCCCCGCCCATTCTCGCCGTCTGCCAGTTCCGACTCGGGGGCGTCCTCTATTCGGCGTCGCTGATCGCCGCCGTCTGCCGTCTGCGCGGCGCCGAAATCCGCGGCCGGTTCCAAAACGCCCTGGCGTCCCTCGGCGATATTTCCTACGGCGTCTTCTACGTCCACTACATGGCGATCCTGGCCGCCGGCGCGGCCGCCGCGCGCCTCTTTCCGAACCTGCCGTGGTGCGCCGTCTTCGTTCTGGTCTTCGCCTTCGCCCTTTCGGTAAGCGTCCTGACGGTCGCCGCGTCCCGCCGGATCTTCCGGGGCGCGCGCGGCGCGAAGCTTTTGAG
>CADBQY010000099.1 GCA_902796885.1 uncultured Planctomycetota bacterium | reverse complement strand
GCGATCTTCGGGAAGTTTTCGAACAGGACGAGCGCCTCGTCGACGTCCATCTCGAGGATGTCGTTGATCGTACACCCCTTGAACGTGACGCTGAGCGTGTCGCGGTTGAACCGTTTCCCTTCGCAGACGGGGCACTGCACCCAGATGTCGGCGAGGAAATCCATTTCGAGCTTCTTGGCGCCGTTTCCTTCGCACGCCTCGCAGCGTCCGCCCGAGACGTTGAAACTGAACCGGCCCGGCAGGAACCCTTTGGCGCGCGAATCGGGCAGCTCGGCGAAGAGCTTGCGGATATCGTCGAAGAGTTTGATATACGTCGAGGGATTCGAGCGGGGCGTGCGGCCGATCGGGGACTGGTCGATCGCGATCATCTTGTCGAGGTGTTTGATCCCTTCGACGGCGCGGTGTGCGCCGGGCTCGCCGATTCCGCGGTTCAGGTCGCGGTTGAGGACTTCGACCAGAATGTCGTTGATCAGCGAGCTCTTGCCGCTGCCGCTGACGCCGGTGACGCAGATCATGCAGCCGAGCGGAATTTCGACGTCGATATTTTTGAGGTTGTTGTGGGTGGCGCCCCGAATCGTCAGCTTTTTACCGGTCGGCTTTTTGCGCGCCGCGGGAACGGGAATCGTTTCGGCGCCGCTTAGAAAGCGCGCGGTCAGACTCGTCTTTTCGGCGGCAAGGACGTCGGCGACCGGGCCCTGCGCGACGATCTTCCCCCCTTCGACGCCGGGACCCGGCCCGAAATCGACGAGCCAGTCGGCGGCGAGCATCGTCTCTTCGTCGTGTTCGACGACGATCACCGTGTTGCCGATGTCGCGAAGGCGGCGGAGCGTTTCGATCAGTTTGAGGTTGTCGCGCGCGTGCAGGCCGATCGACGGCTCGTCGAGGATATACAGAACGCCCGTCAGGCCGCTGCCGATCTGGCTCGCCAGACGGATACGCTGTATTTCGCCCCCCGAAAGGGTCGGCGCGGTGCGTCCGAGCGTTAGGTAGTCGAGCCCGACGTCGCGCAGAAAACCGAGCCGCGCCAGGATCTCTTTCAGCGCCTCGCGGGCGATCTTCCGCTGCGTTTCGCCCAGGACGACGTGTTCCAGAAACTCGATCAGATCGCCGATCGAAAGCGCGCAGAGGTCGGCCAGGTTCAGACTCGGGTTGGCGCGCAGCGGCGCGGCGGCCGACGAGGTTTCGAGCCTGTAGGCGCACGCCTGTTCGTTGAGACGGCGTCCGCCGCAGTAGGCGCAGCGGGCGACCGCCATGTATTTTTCCATCGCCTGGCGCTGAGCCTTGCTGGTCGATTCGTTGTACTGTTTGAGCATCATCGGAACGACGCCCTTGTATTTATCGGCCCAGCGGTAGACGCCCCCGCTCCCCTGCCACGAGTAGGGGATTTCCATGTCGGGGTCGCCGTAGAGGAGCAGACGGCGGTATTTCGGCTCGAGCTCGTCCCAGGCGGTTTCGAGAACGTAATTCTTGTCGAGCCCGTCCCGCTGCGAGACGGCGTCCGAAACCCCCTGGAAGATGTTGCGCAGCCAGCGGCCCATATCGCGCCATCGGCCGAGCGGTTCGACACACCCCTGCTGGAACGAGCGGCTCGGGTCGGGGATCAGAAGGTCTTCGTCGAACGTTTCGGTGTATCCCTGGCCGGAACAGTGGGGGCACATTCCCTGCGGGCTGTTGAAACTGAAGAGCTGCGGGGTCGGCGGCGGAAAACTGATTCCGCAGTAGGGGCAGGCGTATTCGGAACTGAACAGGATCTCTTCGGGCGCGGCTTTTTTTCCACTGGCGGGCGTCTTTTTTCCGGCGGCGCCGTCGGCGTTCTCTTCCGGCGCGGGCTCGAAGAGGACGATCATCTCCCCTTTCCCCGCCGCCATCGCCGACTCGACCGCTTCGGCCAGCCGATGGTGGTTCGCCTGCGATCGGACGATCCGGTCGATCACCACGTCGATTGTGTGGCGCTGCTGCCGGTCGATCCGCAGGTCGTCTTCGAGCCGGACGAGGACGCCGTCGACCCGCGCGCGCAGATAGCCGCGCTTTTTCAGGTCGGAGAAGAGGTCGCGGAACTCCCCCTTCTGCCCCTTGATGACGGGGGCGAGGACCAGAAAGACGGCGTTTTCGGGAAGCGACACGAGCCGGTCGAGCACCTGGCTCCGCGTCTGCGCCGTGACCGCGCGGCCGCACTGCGGGCAGTAGCCGGTCGACACGCGCGCGAAAAGGAGCCGGAGAAAGTCGTAGATTTCGGTCACCGTCCCGACGGTCGAACGCGGGTTCTGCCCCCCCGACTTCTGCGAAATCGAGATGGCGGGACTCAGCCCGGAGATGTATTCCACCTCCGGTTTCGGGAGCTGACCGAGGAACTGGCGCGCGTAACTCGACAGCGATTCGATGTAGCGGCGCTGCCCTTCGGCGTAAAGCGTGTCGAAGGCGAGCGAGCTCTTACCGCTGCCGCTCACACCGGTAAAACAGATCAGACGATTTTGCGGGAGCGACAGGTCGATCCGATCGAGGTTGTGCTCCCGCGCGCCTTTGACGTTGATCATAAAGGGGTTTGTCAGAACTCGAAGTTAATCTTGGCGAGCCGCTCTTCCAACTCGTTCATCAGAGCGTCTTCGCCCGCCGGGCCGTCGACCAGGTAGGTGACCGACCACCGGAGGAACGCGCCGGCGTCGTCCCACGGGACGGTGCAGACCGACTGCTCGGTGATCAGGAACTGGCTGACCTGTTCGGCGTTCTCGAAACGGCGGCCCGACTTGAGCCCTTTCGGGGACCGCGTGTAGAGGAAATAGGTCCCGCCGGGAACCTTGCAGTCGAATCCGAACTTGTTGAGCGAGTCGACCAGCTTTTGCAGACGCCGGTGGTATTTGGCGCGCGCCTCGTCGGGGATCCGGTCTTCGTCGAGCGCCTTGACCGCCGCTTTTTGAATGGCGAGGAACTGGCCGCTGTCGCTGTTGTCTTTGACGTCGGCCAGGGCGCGGACGATCAGCGCGTTGCCGCAGAACCAGCCGAGCCGCCACCCGATCATGTTCCACCCCTTCGACATGGAGTGAATTTCGATCCCGACCTCTTTGGCGCCGTCGGCTTCGAGGAAACTCATCGGCCGCTGACCGTAGCTGAACATGGCGTGCGCGGCGTCCTGGACGACGACCAGGTCGTTTTCATGGGCGAAGCGAACCACCTTGTCGAAGAAGGCGGGCGTGCCGACCTGGCCGGTCGGGGAGTTCGGGTAGTTCAGCACCAGCAGTTTCGTACGGGCCAGAACGTCGCCGGGGATGTTGTCGAGATCGGGATAGAAGTCGTTTTCGGCCCGAAGGGGGAGACGGTAGACTTCGCCGCCGCAGTAGCGCGTGTGCGTGCCGGCGACCGGATAGCCGGGAACCGTCATGAGGGTGACGTCCCCCGGATTGATGAAGACCGACGGAACCATCGCCAGCGCCGGTTTGGTGCCGATGCAGTGGGTGACTTCGGTGACCGGGTCGAGTTCGACGCCGAACCGCCGTTTCATGAACCGCGCCGCCGCCTCCTTATATTCGAGACAGCCGTTGTCGGCGTATCCGCGGTTTTCGAGTTTGTTGATTTCGACGGCCATCGCCTCGCGAACCGCCGGGTCGGCCATTTCGTCGTTTTCGCCGATCCCGAAATCGAGCAGATGACGCTGCGGGAAGTCGGCCAGCGCCTTCCGCTTGGCGCGCTTGATCTTTTCGAACTTATAGATTTCGGTTCCTTTGCCGTAGTTGACGCCGCCG
>CADBQY010000098.1 GCA_902796885.1 uncultured Planctomycetota bacterium | reverse complement strand
GGAAGTCGGCCAGCGCCTTCCGCTTGGCGCGCTTGATCTTTTCGAACTTATAGATTTCGGTTCCTTTGCCGTAGTTGACGCCGCCGACGCGTTCGGCGAAAAGTTTCTGGAAATAGGGGTCGCTCATGGTCTTTTTCGTGGGTTTCTGATGGTTGCGGCCGATCGGCCGGGAGGGAGTCCCCCGGCCGAAATGTCAACCTGTTATTTTACCCCGGACGCCCTTTTTGTCAACGGGAAAAGGGGGCGCGGGGGACCGGCCGCGCGAAGCGGACCGGCCGCGAGAGACCGGAAAAGAGAGGGTTATTCGCCGCCGCTTTTCGGCGGCTCGGCCGAGACTCGTTTCTTGCGGATTTTGAAAACGGCGAGCATGACGAGAGCGAGACCGAGCCCGATCAGAACCGCTCGTACGGGGATTGCCGGCGCGAGGGCGAAGCGCGGCTCAGGAAATCCGTAGTGGCTCAGCGTGAACTCTTCGGGATCGACCGCGACGTTTTCCCGGACGTCGGAGACCGTTATCCGACCCGTTCCCGATTCCGACGGCTTGGTCACCGATCGGGTCTGTTCGGCCAGAATCGGAACGGAATGACTGAAATCGTATCGGTTTTCGACGGCGATCGTTCCCTCTTCCCCTTCCAGAATCTGCGCCTCGGCTTTTACCGGAAGCCAATAATGGTCGGGAAGGAGCGTGAGCGTTCCCTTGACGAGCCAGAGATTGGAGTTCTCTTCGATCGGGTTCCCGTTGGCGAAGGTGACGACGGCGGTCTTTTCCCCCTCTTCCGACCGATATTCGACGCTTGTAATCGCGAATCGGTCGTCCTTCATCAGCGGGGGGAGCCAGAAGGGAAAAAGACGCAGAGACGCGCCGAGCAAGTTGAGTTTCGCGCGATTCAGACGGCTGGACGTCACGTTTTGGAGAACGTTTTCGGTGTCGAACCATACGTCTTTCATTTCCTTGAACGGTCTCATGTCCGAAATGTTTTCAATCGTGGTTTCCGGGGATGCCGTTTGGAGTCTGAAATGGTATTTGGCGTTGTAAACGCTGATTGTTTCGACGGCGTTTTCGGCGCCTATCTGTTCGATTTTAATGAACGGATACGAATAGACGAAGCGGCACGCGGTCGACTCGGCGGATCCGTCGGAATAG
Organism: uncultured Planctomycetota bacterium; assembly: GCA_902796885.1. Classification (GTDB taxonomy): domain Bacteria; phylum Planctomycetota; class Planctomycetia; order Pirellulales; family Thermoguttaceae; genus RUG695. Next base: position 2,125 of record CADBQY010000098.1, on the reverse strand, counting down.
GTGTCGTGAGCTTCGTACTTTCCCGAGACGGAGTCGAGCGAGTTCAGGTACGCGACCCAGGACCGGTAGATTTCCCGCTGAACGGTTTTGAAGTCGTCTTCCGTTTGGGCGAACAGGGGAGCGGCGGTCATGAGACACGCCGAGACAAGAAGAAAAAAGAGTCTGGCCGGCATCGCGGTTTGCCTTTCCTGTTTTACGGTCCTGACCGAAACGGGGCCCGGCAGGAATTCTGAGATTAACGACAGGAATATTTTACCTTTTTGAACTTCCGGCGCAAGACGATTCCCGACTTTTTCCGCCCCGATGGGATCTTCGCCTGAAGACGAACCGGGGGCCTTCTTTCCCGACCGCTCCTGTCGGAACGAAGCCGGCGCGGAGAAGCGTTTTTTGGGAAGCTTCGTTTTCCGGATCTGTTTCGGCCTCGACGCGCGTCACCCCTTCCCGGGCGAGCGCCCATTTCAGGGCGGCTTTCAGCGTTTCGGTCATGTAGCCGTGTCCGCGGTATTCCTCCCGCAGTCCGTAGCCGATTTCGACCATGCCGTCTTGAGGAGCCCCTTTAAAGGAGAAGTCGCCGATGACCGTGCCGGGCCGCTCTTTCAGTTCCATCGCCCAGACCGCGTGCCAGATCCGGTTTTCCGGCTCGGCGAGACAACCCCGGAGCATCTCGGAGTAGGCCTGTTTCAGGCCGGCGTCCTTTTCATTTTCGATCAGCCTTTCCATCTCCCCGTCGCTGACCGGACAGCAGACCAGCCGCTGGCTTTCGATTCTCATTTCAACACCCTTCGCCCGTTCCCCGGCGCTTTCCGTCTGCGGCTGACCCGCGCCGCGCATTCATTAACTCTTCCCTCTTCCGCCGGGGAGTATTCAGTATTCCCCACCAAAAAACGTTTATACAGGTACTTCCCCAACCGAAAGACGTTGCTTACAAATCAGATGGGAAACAACGTTAAGTTTTCCTACACGTTTCCGTCCTGTGAATCCTGGTCTTTGAGAATGATGCTCAGCATTTGACGGGTGGTCACGATAAAAGGTCTTGACGGGAAATGCCGGATATTGCCGGTTACAAGATATGCGTTCTTTTCTCTCTTCCATCACGATTTCATAGAAAACTCTGTCTTTGGGATCAGGCAGTTCAATATCCATCGTGTCGGCGTTGATATAAAGACCCCGCCGACGAAAAGTCGCTATGATTGTCTCAACGATGTCTTCTGTAAGATGGAATTTCGGTCTGGTTAAAACTTTCCGGTATTCGTTTTCGATTGTTTCATCGAGAACGGGGATAATGGGGCCGCCGAATGCCAGCTCGACAATCATGCCGGGTACTGAGTCTTGTTTAAGCACAGCCGACACGAGGACATTGGTGTCGATAACCGCGTAATACAGCATCCCTTTACCTATTTTCTCGCCTCGGCAATCTCGGCATTGATCTCATCCAGCGTCATATCCGAGGTGCCGTACTCTTTTGCGATACGGCTTGCCCGTTTGAGGGCGTCGATTCCGGGATCACCGTCGTCTCCGATTTTCATACTGAACGGGATGCCGTTTTCCTGATTCAGCCGGGACATGCACATCCTCAGATACGACGGCAGGGTCAATCCCAGCCGTTCCAGGATCTGAATGGATTTCATTTTCTCGGTATCTTCCGTTCTGAATTGAACAAGCGTACTGGCCATAATAAACCATTCCTTTCGGGACAGTGTCTCTATCTGCTAACCCGCCGAATGTACTATATCACATTTGAAAACATTTGCAATCGTTTGATTGCAGATCGCCGACGAGAACCGTAATTTTGCCGAAATGTTCCCATTACCGCACCCCGGCCGTGTCCGGTTCCGGACCCGCCTTTATTTCCAGCAGAGCGCCAACGAGCGCGAACGGCCAGCGCTGCTCGTGTGGGGCAAACCGCCTGTCCGGTTCCGGCCCCGCCCCCCCGGCTCGTGGTCAGAAGATCTGTCCCGGGAGTCTCAGCTTTTCCTTCGGCGGAAAGAGCGCGTCGAACCGCCGGAACTCTTCCGGTTCCCGTTCCGCGGCGAAATAGCCTTCGGGCGTCGCGTATTCGCCGCTGACCCCGTCCAGGTAGCCGGGTATAAGCTCTTTGCAGAGGAAGAACGAGTCGTCCGCCCCT
>CADBQY010000097.1 GCA_902796885.1 uncultured Planctomycetota bacterium | reverse complement strand
TTTTACTCTTGTTTTTCCGGTATCGGTATAGCCCCGCCTTGGCTACTCATAGGGGTTTCGGCTTCTTTGCCGCGAACCCCTTTTTTTGCGGAAATGGCTTGTTTTAAAGGGTGAAACCGTTGTAAGTGTTCGGGGAGTTGTCAAGTAGATTCTACTACATTTCCCCTAATTTGACTGCTTTCTGCAGTTGTCTCATCGTCAACGCAGACTTGGAAAGTCAAAGCATCGTCCCGCGAATCGGGAATATTCTGATGCAGATAATACCCCGCCGCCGTCTTGATCGTTTGCCCGATCATTTGGGCCGCGTCGATAACATTAAACCGGCGGAAAATCTCATTTGACCGGCTCCCCCGTAGGTTGTGAAACAATCTTTGCCACCGTTCCAATCCAGCTCGGTCAACAATCTTCAACATATCCTTACGCAGAAGCTGAGCTGATCGACCGGCGATATAGGGGATCGGATCCCCGCGCCTGTTCGTTACGGATTTTTTAAGGGCTTCGATTTCGCGATAAATCTCCTGCCAAATTGGAACAAACCTTTGACCTTTCCCGGTGTGACGTTCAGTTTTCGGGGAGATAACTTTCATCCATCCGGTTTTCTCGGCTTCCAGGTATTCCCATTTCATTTGTTGCGCTTTGCCGAACCACAAACCGCCGATTCCCATTAGAGCAATCAGCGTTCTCCAACTTCGACAAGGGCAAGTGTCAAGGAGTTTCTCGTACCATTCCATCGGAATGCAAAACATCGTTTCCGGGGTGCTGACGGTGTTAGCTTTTGGATACTTCTTGCGATGGTGGTTCCCTTATATCCCTTGCTGTGGTGTGGTGAGTGCTTTAGGATCGGCCTGTTCCGGTCACTACGAAGACAGGTGACCTGCAGAGGTCAATCCCACAGCAATCTAAGACTCTCGGTTATTGTGCGGCCTTGATTTGGTTCCTGTACTTCGGCGCGAATATCAATCTTCCGTAACTGATTAGCAGATGCTTGTTTTTTGCATGAGCCTCATGCCAAATCACGGCGGCGTAGACGTAGCCTCCCATATTTCCGATACTTTCCGATGATAGGGATCGTTAAGCGAACTCGAGCGGGTCATTTCTCGCGAGAGACCTTCGGTCAATCTCAGTACGGCGTCAATATAGGAGCGATTGGCGGCCTCTTGAGAAGGTTCCGGCAGAAGATCCAATTGTCCTTCGGCGATCAGCTCTTCTCGCTTGGCAATCACCGTCAGGTATTCTAGAATTAGACGCGCGTGACGCGCTTCGTACGATTCGGCCAGACCGGCATCACGCATCATTTGATAGAAGATTGCAACGATTTCGGGGGGTATCGCCATCCCTTCAACAACGGGAAATTCTGTCGGATAAAAGTGACGTGTCTCTTCAATCTCCGAAGTGACCGATGGCGTTCGACGATCTCCGCCGGTCAGAACGATATGAACCCGCGACTCGTCCGGAAGCCGGTCATAAGGAAACGAAACCGACTTTTCGCTGAACTCGTTCCAAGACACCCCGTTAATCAAAACTTCCTCGATCGGACCGGTTCCTGAAACAGAAAGATAAAGTCTGTGATCGCCAAAACGGATCGGAAACTTTTGAACAAGTTCGGTTATCCCGGGCGGAATATGTGGAACAAGGGTTAACGTCTCAGCCGAATAAAGATACTCGAAAAGACCGCGAATCATCGCAGCCGGGGCGCCCCATGTGTCATAGCAGCAGTTGATCGGCTGATTCGGCTGATAAACGTCGTTTCCGAATTCAACAAGCGGATTATCCATACGAAACGCCCGTGCGAAGGACTCGATCTTTCTCATCGATCGAGCGGCATCGTCGTACGCTCCCGTTCGATAATAGGCAAGGATCATTCTCGCTTCGCACGTGGTCCAATGTCCCCCGTTGACCCAATGCCCGAATGAGAAGAGACCGAGCGGTTCGCCCGGTTTGACATAAAGATCGTCCAGTGACGGATAATTGGTAATGATCAAATCATGGGGACGAAGTCCCGGGATCGATCGAATTTTCTCGACGATTTTTTTCGATGTATCCTCATCAACGACTCTCAGTGCAACGGCGTCATGATTACAGACCGTCTCGAAATAGCCGTGTTTTTCGGCCCCGTAAACCCCGTGTCGTGTGCTGTTCGGATCGAGGGACTTGATAAAATATCCCTCCTTGGTCCTCATCCGCGTGAGACCGTCCTGAGCGAACTCCCTCTCCTTGATAAACTTCTGAACATATCTCTCGTCACCGGCAAGCTTTTCCAGTTCAATCAGACGGTCGAGCGCGGCAATCCAGGTAACAGAAAGGCCGGTTAGATAAGCCGCCTCGAAAGTGTCGTCGTCGATTTTAAATCCGGCATAACTCGGGGCGAGAAGATTTCCCGCCGCTCCGACGAGGTAAAGATTATTCGTGGGATCACGGCGCGATTCGATCAGCGCCGCTGACCGTCGAAAAAATGGAAGGTAATGGGCGATCTCTTCCCTGTCGCGGGAAATCAAAAGCGATTCGGCCATGATCAGTGTTCCAGCGGCGGTAAATTCCAGTCCCCAGTCGTGCAGGTCGATTCGACCGTCCCCCTGTTTGAAAACGACCCGATCGGGCGAAGCGCAATCGCAAAGTTGGCCGTCTGGAGCCACCCAATTATGAATACCGCGGCGTTTTCCGTCTCCCATCATCTCATACCAAAGATTATTCGCGTTCCGAAGAAAGGTGACATAGGGCTCTTCCAGAAAAGGAAGTTCGGCATAACTGGGACCGTAGCTGTTCTGAATCCACCAGGCATTCCAAGTCGGTCCTTCAACAAAGCCGTTCCACTCTTCGCTGTAAAGCATTGAAATATCCTGAGTGTAGGGATTCGGCGCGAAGAACTGCCGCGAAAGTTCCAGTAGCCGAAGATATTCCGTATCTCCACGACCGGAATAGAATTTTCCGTCAAACCGATCATTCCGCACGTCTTGTGCGTGCCCGACCGCAGAAGGGAAAAAAAGAGCAACCGTCCATAGAATGGCCGCATATCGAATATTCGTCATCCTGTCTCCTTGAACATCACTCTGTGCGAAAAATACAAAATCGACAGATAAGAACTTCTATCTTTCGATGTTCTTACTTAAAAATCAACTGATCGCTCAAAGTGCCGTCGTTCTCCCTCTTTACTCATCGTTCCAGAAATCATTCTGCGGAACAGGGTTCCGAACCGGTAGGAAACAGATCGTAAACTCGAACGTAGTCAACGAGCGTCTCGTCTGGAAGGTTCGCCTCGTTGATATCGCCTCCCCAAGGTCCCACTTCATCGGTAACCTTGATATAAGTCGGGACCTGACATATTCCATCGCCGCCGGTTTTCCACGTCTGCTTTCCGTCAATATAAAAACGATAGGCATCGTCGCTCCACCAAAGGGCGTAAGAATGGAATCCGTCGGAAGTCGAGTCAAACTTGACCATATGGCCTATCCATTTATGATCGTCTCCATAGCCGTCCCAGTGGATCGCCGAATGAATCTCGTCTTCACGCCACGGCTTTTCCATAATGTCAATTTCGACTCCATCCGCGCAACCGTTTCCGACATTCCCAATTTCCGGAGTAAAAAGCCAGAATGCGGTCCAATGTCCAAGTTCGCGATGAGTGTTCATCCGTGCGACGAAAAACCCTTTTGCCTTTTCGTATTTTCCCATCGAGCGAAGGCAACCGGAAAGAAAACGGCCCGCCTCATCCTTGATTACACTCATTCTGAGAAATCCGTCTCCTGTGAGGGAAAGCGCCTGACGGGTCCAATAACCGTCAACTCGTTTTTCAAATTGAGGGCCGCTCCACTTATGTTCCCAATCGATTTCAGTACCATCGAACTCATCGTGCCAGACCAGACGCCACTCCATCCCTTCGGGCGGTTTCGGTAAGTGGTCGGGAAGCTTTCCTGTCAACTCGGGAAAATCGGGCTGAACCATCGAAAAATCGGTGTCGGCCGGAACAGGAGGAACAATCGCGTGCCGCGGATCAATATTCGTTGATTCGGGCGGATCATCAGCGAAAACTGCGCATGCCGCCGTAATAAAACAAACAACCAAGCCTGCTAAGGCGGTAAACTCTCTTCCTTGCATCGAAACCTCCAAACGATAATTATGTTCGTACAATGAACGTTGAAACAAATTCCGGTACTGTCTTATGCGGTTCAAATTATCCCTGATCGTGCCGTCCAGTGCGATGTTTTCTGATTCGAAAAACACTCCAAGCCGCGACCCCGTAAATCAGATTCACGGCCACAAGAATGTAAAGAACGGCGGTTCGACTCGACTGCCCGGCGGCATAGGAATGACGCCCGCCGCCGCCGAAGACAAAGCTCAAACCGTACCAGGTCATCAGAATCGAAAGTCCTCCCAAAACCCCGCCCAACGGAAGCGACAAACCCCGTCGGCCTTGATGGAGCACGAATAGGTAGATCAGAAGGGTCACCAAAGCCCACACCTCTTTCGGATCCCAACTCCAGAAACGACCCCAACTGAAATCGGCCCAACGCGCCCCCAGTATAATCCCCAAGGTCAGGAAGAGGACGGCAAATCGAAGGAGCGTCAGAATTTGCGTCTTGTATCGATCGCAAAGGACAAGCTCCGTTCCGTCGTCTGACAAACGGCCGAAGAACGCGCCACCCAAAACGACCAAAGAGATAATCCAAGCAAGCGCGCCGAGCGCGTAACTGAACATAATCGCCAGAACGTGGACCGTCAGCCAGAAATTGCTCCGTAAAACGGCGGTCAGAGGCCTGATATTCGGATTGAATTCCGATGTATTATAATACGCGAGCAGTCCGATCAAAAATGCTGCCAATGCACCGAGCAACACAAACATGCGGCGACTCAGGACCTTCGGCATCAGGACTCGGCGTTCCGATTCGGTCATTCGCGGCGCGATTGGTAAAAGAACGAGTGAAATCAAAAATCGTGGGAAGAACCAGGCCGACACGCTGAGAGTCGCAATGATCGCAATCCGGTCGAGTTTCCCCTGCGCGGCGAACGACTCGACAAAAGCCCGCCACATACCGACCTCCTTCCCCTGCTCGTGATAGCAAACCCAAATAGTTCCCCAAAAAACCAGAAGGGTCAGAAGAAACCGCACTGCGCGACGAACGTGGCGATATCGAATCGAATCGGCGGAATGACTCCAAGCCCAAACGATTTTATTCCGCAGAAGAGGAACAAAGGCGTAACAGAGCGTCACAATCAACACAAGGAAGGCAAGGAGAACCACCGTTTCGAACATATTAGTCACGGGCGCCCAGCCGGTAATATAGGCGCGAAGCCCCCCGCCGATTGCTGTAATGACAACCGCAATCAAAAGGAAAAAAACACCGAAAGCAAAAAGAGCCTTTGCAATCGTTCCTTTTCCAAACGCCACCGACAGGGATAGAAAAATAAACGCCAAAAGTGAAAAGAACCAAAGTCCCCAGAACGGATCGAGCCGAAAATAGTTGTACTCGGCATTGAGCGCGCCAACGGCCGGATACGGAACCGCATTCGCCGAATGAGTGGCTTCGGCCATACGACGCACCTCGTTACTGAACCGAACCAACGCTTGGTTCAGATCCGCCGCACGGCCGGAAGAGACGGTCTGATATGCCGTCGCGGCATCCACAAACGCCAAGGTTGCCGGTTCAGAATTCCCCCCCTCTATCTCTAATTTCGCAAGAAGTCCTTCGACAGGAGAAAAATCTTTCTCTTGACTCGAAGAGTGTTCCATGGCGGAAGAAGAAACACTTGTAACATTCCAGAGAACCGACTGAATCGGAAGCCAAACCAAGTTTTTCTCCTGTCCGTTCGATTCCCCGCTAATTTTTTGATTCGGTAGGATCGAAAGTGTCCCAGCGCCGCGCGGAGAAAACCGCGCCGCTGGCGCCGCCAAGAACTTTTCGGTTCCGGGAATCGGTTGAATCCGAGTCTTGTCCGAAACTGAAACCGCCGTTTTCCATTGACCGATGACACATTCCAAAGACGCCTTTTCAACCTTTTCGGTCACCTTGTCAAGAAGACGCGTAACGTTCACGGCACTCTGCCGGAATTCCGGGTTTCCCTTCTCCTCGGTGAAGAGTTGATTTCGCCAGGCGATCAACCGGTCATCGGCCAAGCGTAACTTCTCGGAAATCTCTCGTAGCCGAACCTGATTCTCTCGATAAGCGTCCGTCTGCCAGTTGCCGGCAATCCGATGCAAATCGCTGATTAGTGTCAGTACCGGCACCTTCCTCCCTCCGGTTCCCAGTTCGATGGTCTGCCCCGGATAGAACTCCGCGTCATCAAACGGAGAATTTAATCTTTCCTTTCTGTTCACGGAGAGCTGTTTTAACTGAAGAACCGCTAAGTTCAGCTCTTCGAGAAGGGTGAACTGCTCAGTTTGCTGTTCAGTATGTTGCGGATAGAGAAGCGCATCGAGCTCACCTTCCGCGGCGGCGATTTTTCCGCGGGTCGGCCAAAAAACAAGTGCGTCGAATCGAGAGAGTCGCCCTTCGGCCACCGCACACGCGCGATCGATTCTCCCTTCCTGTACGGCGCTTTGCCAGTCGGAGTACTCTTTCGTGCGCCCGGCGGTCAGTTCATCAATTCGGTCGGCAAAAAGGGAGGTTCCGCGTAACTGGGCCGGGGAAAGATATTCCTCTCCTTTTGCGTCATTCCCTTCCTGATCGATCAAACGGCGCACCGTCCGATCCGGATCGGCGATGAAAGGGATATACTCCCAAATGTCCGGTTCAACAAGCCAGCTAAACAGAATCTCGTGGGCACTGAACTTGTGGCCTTTACCGATCAATTCGCGAATTCGTACCGCCGCCTTCTTTTGGACAGCGGCTTTCTGCTTTTTTATTTCGATATAGGCTCTTTCAAGCTCTTCACGTTGTTCCGGAGAAACATTCCTGCCAGCCAAAAAAGTGTCGAGAGGTAAAATCGAAACCGCGGAACCGGAATCGAGCGCCTCCAAAGTTCGGGAAGAGACCCGAATAAATGGAGTGTCCGTCCCGCATATTTCCTTGACAATCATCACGGCATACGAGTTGAGCGGCATCACTCGCCCTTCGTCAAAAACGGGAAGGAGACGCCATGCGGTCCAGTCAGTCGAATCAGCCGACTTCGCAACGGCGGGTTCGGCGGCAGTCGTCGTTCGTTGCGAAAGCAATAATCCGGCGAAGGCTAAAATGAGCACAGCGGCATTCGGAGCCCCTCTCTTGCGGAAAAAGAGTAGTGCCGTCCCGAAAACGATCAAGAAGCAACCCAAGTATTTCAGTCCGCGCCCGGGATCGGCGTTCAGAGATAAAACGGTTTGATAGATTTCCTCACGCGGAGTCGTCTCGCCCGGCAGTAGCGTCCCGCCAGTCGTCTGGTCAAAAACCGGATTCCCGGGGTAAAACGGACCGCGATACGAATCCTGATATGCCCAATACGAAAGATGATGAGTCGGAGAATAAAAAACCCCCGGATGATTCATTTTAATCAGGATATCATCCCGCTCGTTTTCTTTATCAATCCCGCCCTCTTTATCGATCGGCAGATAATCAACGGTACTCGAAAACGAGGAAGGGATCGACACTCCTGGCTCATAAACCGGCTTAAAATTCTTCACATAGATCGAAAAGCCAAGTTCTGAACGCTTCCCTGCCAAACGGAATCGATAGACGCCGCCGTCGGCATCGAAAACAGAACGGGAGAAAATCGACTCGTCAACCCCCGTCATTCCGGTCGGAACCGCTCGGAGCCAGAACATTTCAGTCGACTCTTTACCGGATGCGGCCCTGAATTTTACGCGAAGACGTACCTTGGCATAAAATTCGTCCGCGGTCTCCTTACTAAACGGAACCGAAACGATGGTACCGCCGAACTCGTCATGCGGCGTAAAATCGTTGACGAGAAGAAATTCGCCGTCGGCAAGTTCCACAGAGGGCGTTTTTCCGTTAGAATTCCACGCTGTCTTGGTGACAGTTGTGCGTCTTTTCCCGTTCCAAGATCTACAAAAAAGAGCGCCGTCCGGGGACTGTATCAACTCGATCAAAGGTTTTGAGAGGCGTTCGTCCCATTCTCGGCCAAGAACCTTCTGTTCGGTTCGTTGAGGAATCGTTCCGAAAAGAGTGCCGACGATCCCGGAAGTTGAACCTTGAATATCGCGCTCATGCCAGTCGCTTGAAAGCTGAAGACGGTCCACCGCTCCGGTCTCGTCCTGATTCAGTTCGAGACGCGCGGTCCATCCCTGAATCGTCTCAATTCCGGGAACCATCGTTGGAACGATCTCAATTCGGGTCAAGCGCCAGCCCCGCCCCAAGTCAATATTCGTTTCCGACGACAGATTGGCAAAACTTTCCGGATCGGAGTAGTCCGGAATATACGGGGAAAGATCGTTATAAGAAAGCCGTGTTAACTTTTCACCGCTGTCAAGCGCCAGCTGGAAGAAAGGGGTTTGTAAATCAACGGTCTCGTCCGCCGGTTCCGGCGTCAGACGAAGAAGCGATTCCGCCTCATGGCAGGAATCGGCCAGCATAAAAACAACCCGGCGGCCGTCGTTTAGCCATCGGCGTAAACCGCGTTGTGACGGCATCAAATCCCGATCATGACTTTCGAGATCTTCAAATGGAAAAACCACCTGTTCTGATTCGTCTTTCCCGTCGTTCCGTTTTGTCAGCGTTAGAACGAACGGGCTACTGGAACGGAAATCACTGTGAACCAGATAGTCGACAATCTCGACACTGCGAATTTCCGGAATTTCATTCGGCATGTCCGAAAGGGCAGGTTTTTCCGATAAACGGAGGAGGAGACCGGACATCGCGTAATGAACCTTAAAACAGAGACGGGAAAGCGCGGCGAAAAAACCTTGTTTCGGGGGTAGCGACTCCAGGGCTGGACGATAAACGTCCCGGTTCCAACCGTCGGACTTCCGGTCGGCGAGGTTAAACGGGCCGCCAAAAAACGAGATCGATTCGCGTAACGTTTCTTTCCGAGACGAAAGAGGGTGTTCCACAACGATCTCACGTTCACTGTTCGAAAGAATAGACGAACACTTCGTCCCTTCAGTTATTATCATTTTTCCTTCCGAGGCAAAGCGGGACGTTGCCCAGCATCCGACCAACATGAGTAATACGCCCAGATGTGCACACAAGAAAGGAACATGGTTTTTTTTCCACGGAATTCGGTCGAGAGCCGCGCCAAGAATATTAAGACCTAAAAGAAGGATTAATAAACGAAAGATTTTGCTTTTGTAAACCAAAAGCGAAGCGGCGGGAGTTCCGAAATCAAGTTCGATAAAAGTTCCCCAACCGCACATGAGGACCAGGAGGAATATAACCGAAAGCGCAATCCGAAGTGAAGCGAAATAATGCCCCCACCTTCGAATGAACTTGAATAAAGATTTCCCGCTCAAAAGATTTCTCCGTTTATGTCTTCCGGCGATTTCCGCGTCCGACGGAATTCGCCGATTCTCATCGTCAAATTGATATCATGAAGGCTAGGCTACCGTTTCTTAACGTTTCCGTTCAAACGTTTCATCACCGTCGCTTACACGACTGAGAATAAGTCTCCCGTGTAGTTCACATCCGGCATGCATTCAAAATAATTCCATCGACGAATTACCGTTTTCTTCCAGAAAGAAAAATCCATTCCGCTCTTCTATCTTCGTAATGTCCTTGTCGGCTCTGAGTGGAGAATATGCTAGTCTTTCCTTGACGGCTTGTCACGGAAGGAAAGCGATGATTTTCGGGACCGAAAAGTTTTCGCGCTACGGCTTCGGAATGATCTTCCAGAATCCTCACGTTTATATTTCTAAACTCAACCGGACCTTATGACCTGGGAAACCTAGACAACAACGGCACCCCTGTCATCGTCAATTATTTCCGTATGCCAATCGTTAGCCACGTTTTCTTTGCAGCTCAGATCCCTGTCCGGCTTCATAAGCTCGGTCTTTATCGGAACGATTCAGTAATGAAACCACGTTTCTGCCTTGGTTTCGACACTTGTAAGCATCGGAAAGAATTTGAATCTCCATTACGTCTATCGAGGCTTGTTTTCTAAACGACGTCTGGATGCCCAAGCTGTTATTTCCTACAGACGGGAATTACAATTCTACCCGAAAATATATCCAAGTATTCCCTTTTCGCCGGGAACTAACTGCCCCGTAACGGACGACAGCCTTTCCTTGCCTTACAGTTGTCCAGTTTCGGACAACGCGAAAACTTGAAACATCAAGAAACAGATATCAAAGAAAGCTCCTGGCTACTTTCGACACGGTTACGCCAGGGAGCTTTCTCTGTATCTTGACTAAAATTTACTTCTCGGAATCGAGAACCTTCTGGACATCCTCTTCCGATTGAACTGCCAAAACGCGAACGTTGCGGAATTCAACCGGATCGTTATGTCCCAGGAATCCGATAAACCCGGTCTCGTTGTGAAGTCCGGGATGTTCGCCGCTGATCGGTTCGGCATTTGTAATATCGGCGTCAACCGCCACCTGACCGTTGACGATTACCTTGATATGAGGACCGACAGCAATAATTTCTTCCTGATTCCACTCCCCGTCCGGCTTCAGCACACCGGTTTTCGCCGGAATCACACCATAGATCGAACCGTGTTTCTGCCAAGCCGCAGCCCCTTCATAAGCGTCGGAAAGTATCTGGATTTCCATTCCGTAATAGGCGGAATCTTTCCCCAGCGGGGTCCGAATCCCGACACCGTTGTTTCCCGCCGGAGGCAGTTTGAACTCAAAACGGAAGATGAAGTTGGCGTATTCCTTTTTCGTCAGGAGCTGACCTCCCTGGCGGCAGATGAACGACCCGGCCTGTTCGACGGGATATCCCTCAATCGAGCCTTGCCAGATGTCCTGTGAAATGGCATTCCCGTCAAAAAGGAGTTCAAAACCGGCGGCCTTCTCCTGATCGGTAAGTTTGTTCAGGGAACAGGAAGAACAATCTTCGGCGTAAATGATCGCGCACGCAGAGAAAATGCAAAGCCCTGTGATTGCTAAAATTTTCTTATTCATTACCAAAAACCTTTCTGAATCATTGTTTATCGGTTTGAAACAGTTGTCTATTGTCTTTCAAGAACTTTAGACGCGCGGTCTTTCAGATCTTGACTCTTTGTCGTTTCCAGAACTCTTTTCATCGCCTCTTGAAGTTCAGGTGACGTACCGTTAATCTTCTCGGCAATGAAGACAGCGGTTTCACAGGCTTTTTCGCAGTATTCCGGCTGGTCGGTATAACTCAACGCCGCGTTAACGCTGTTGATAGTGATCATCCGCTTGAAGATTTCGAAAATCAAGCCTTTGTCTTCTGGGCGGGTTGCCGTATCAAACGCTATTTTCGACATCTTAATGCGAAGATCCTCGGGTAGATCAAATTGTCGAGGAATTCGAATATAGGCGCGAATCGCACGGGTCTTATACTTCGACGATGATTTCGCAAGATTCAGGCATGCGGTCGCCAGGGGGGCGGCATCTTCAGGCGTGTTCCACTGACCGAGAATTTCGGTAGCCTTGTCAGCCATTTCGGGATCGGAAGCGGCTTTAACAACGGCTGACAACGCTGTCCGGCCGCCGATCTGCTTCAGGAGAGAAAGAAGTTTCTCTTTTCCGGCTTTGTCGACTTCATCGTACATTTTCACTACTGCAGCGGCGCAGTCTTCACGCGGAAGGCGCGTACACGCGGCGCGTAGGTACCAATCGACCTTCGATTCATCCTCCTCCTGTTCCAGAGCACTAACCAAGAAATTCAGTTCGTCGAGCGTAACGATCTCCGAAAGAGCCGCAACTGCACTGTCGCGAACCTGGGAATCGACACCTTTCGTATTGGCAATCTCCAGAAGAGCAGGAGCGCCCTCGGCAATACGGCGAAGTTCCAAAACCTTAATTTGAGCTAGAAGAACAGCCTTTTGGGTATCGGAAAGCGACGTAAGCTCGTCGGACGTCTTATCGGCAATCAAAAGTGCTGGTTTATTCCCTACTGTCGGCGGAAGCGCGGCGATCGCTTCGACGAGGGAATCATACGGAACGTCCTTTTCCGCCCGGTAGAGGGTTTCGAGTGCCTCGTAAATACGATTCGGATCCGCCTTTCCGCATCGGCCCGATGCTTTAATGGCGGCAACCAAAACATCAGATTTCCCGTTTTGAATCTGTTCTTCGAGGAAAGGAAGAAGCAGATTCTGAGAAACATTGTCGGTACGGTCTCCCAGCGCTGCGATCAACAAAGCCTGACGCTCGCTCGGAAGGTTCTGGCAAATATCCAGAAGTTTATTCACAATCGGCTCGGAATCTTCGGCTGAAAATTCACGAACCGTTTTCAGAGCGACTTCAAAGTCATTGTCATCCCCATTCGTTAGGATAGCGACCAGTTTATCCGCGGCATCGGCGCGCAGATAGAGGAGCTGGTTATAGAGTGCGCCGTTTTTGTTAAATTGCGGAAGTTCGGCTTCCGAAACCGCGCCGCAAAGCTCGGCGGCTTTGGCGGTTTTTCCCTCACTGTCGAGTTTCGAGGCCGCTCGAATCAAGCCGTCTGCCAACGCGGCGTTGACTTTATAGTCAGAATCACGCTCTTTGCTCAACTCGCCAAGGAGAAGGTCTATCGATTCATCGCTGGCAATATATCCCCAGGCGTTAAAGATAGCCTTTTTGACATCGTTGTCTTCGGTCTTCGCCAGAAGATCGGCCAACGGCGCAGTCGCGTCGTCGACCTTACGCATCGCAAGCGTGTCGATCACCCCAATCAGCGAAATGCCGTTAAGGGTCGACAGAGAATCGATCAACGCCCGGTCAACCGTCCCGCCGGGAATCACTTCCAAAGCCGTTCGAGCGTTGAGATTGAGAAGATCGTCCGAAAGCATCGCGGCCAACGCGGGAACTGCCGCGTCGGAACCGACAATCGCGAGACGCTTGCATGCTAGGTTCTTTTTGAAGATATCCTCGGGGGCGTTCCCCGGCTGCTCGATCACCTGGATCAGGAACGACTCGTCTTTGGAATTCCAGATCGACTGTTGATCCTGCGCCGAAACGGCGGAGGCGGCGCAAACGAGAGCCGCTAAAAACAAATGTATATATTTTTTCATGGTGATATCGACTCCTGTTAAAGTGTATCGTTAGACGCTTTTACAACTAAAGGATATATCCTTCTCGCATCGCGCGGGATCTCATACGGTTGGCGTCGTCATCATTGATAAACTCGGCCTTCTCCGGATTGTACTCCACCGTTCGGCCAAGTTGCCAGGCGATATACGCGCAATGCGAGGCGATATGAGAATTTGCGGCAACCTGGGCATTGGCCGCAGGCGTACGACGCGACTTGACACACTCGACAAATTCGGCGATATGAGTGTCGGGATCGGTGCCGGGCATTCCAAAGTATTTCAGTTCGCCCCGAAGTGCGTCGGAAGAGACCGCCATGCGCCCGCTGTCGCCCGTCTCAACCCAACCTTCTTCGCCGACGTACCGGGCGCTGCAAGTTCCGAGTCCAAGCCAACCACTTTCACGCATTACAAGTTTCAGCCCGTCGGCATACCAGGCAAAAATCGTCCCTGAAATTGAACCGTTCTGCTGAAACTGCGGCTCATAGCGAACCGGCGCGGTATGGTCTTTCTTCGCGGCCCACTGGCACAGATCGACGGTATGCGATCCCCATTCGAGAATCCCGCCGCCGTGAAAATCATAAAACCCTCGCCACCCGCCGACAACGTATGTGTGGTTATACGGACGCCACGGACAGGGGCCGAGCCAGCGGTCCCAGTCGCACTCTTCAATGTCCGGTTGCGGTTCGGCGGGAAGCCAGTCTTGTGTCGTCGCCGGCCAGAGGGTATTCGCGTGAACTTCGGTCAGTTTCCCGAGCTTTCCGCTTTGAGCGATTTCGGCGGCAAGCTGAAAATTGCCGATATTACGCCGCTGCGTACCCGCTTGGTAGATGATTCCATACCGTTTGACAGCTCGAGCCAATGCGAGACTTTCTTCGATGGTAAGCGAAAGAGGCTTTTCACAATAGACATCTTTTCCGTGACGCGCCGCGATGATCGAGGCCATTGTATGCCAACGGTCGCCCGTCGCGATCAGAACCGCATCGATATCGTCTCGAATCAAAAGCTCTTCCATATCGCGGTACATCGTGCAATCGGTATCTTGATTATGATTGTCGGCCGCATTTTTTATCGCCTCACGCCGATCGCGTCTGATGTCGCAAATCGCACGGAAACGAATATCGTCCCGTCTGATAAAGCAATTAAAATCATGGGAGCCCCGCCCGTTGATTCCGATCGCACCGAGATTGACTTTGTTCGACGGCGAAACACCGCCGTCGAGCCCGAGTACTTTGCCAGAAACCAAAAGGGGAAGAAAACCGACGCCTCCCGCCACGGCACCCGCCTTGAGAAATCCGCGGCGCGATAATTTACTCTGTTGAACCATAGATACTCTCTCCCAAAATACTTGTGTAGGGTCAGGAAATTATTCTGCCAACTAACTAATTCTAGCAAACCGATCTTCCGATTGCAAGAAGGAGGATTCCAGCGCAAACCAAAGAATTTCCGGAAATCCCCCTTGCAAACCTTCAAAAAAAAATTAAATTATCACTGCCTTTGATTTCAGTTACAAATAACAAAGAATTCAATCCGAAGGAGAACGAAATGCCAAAAGGTGGAATCAGACACGGCGCCGGGCGCCCCAAGGGAACAGGCAAATTCGGTGAGGTCACCAAAGCCGTCCGACTCCCGTATTCACTCATCGACCAGGTGCTTCAGTTTGTTCAACAGCGCGGACTCTGCTACCCGCTCTTTCCCGCGGATGATTTACCGGAGCTGACTCCCGAATCTCCTGAAGAAAAACTTGATATCGGCCGTTTTCTGGTCCACAACCCGGCGGCGACCTTCGTTGTTCGCGTAACCGGTGAGTCGATGATCGGCGCTGGTATTTTTCCCGATGACCTGATGATTGTCGACCGAAGTATCCGCGCCCAAAACGGTAATATCGTCATTGCCTGCGTCAACGGCGAGTTCGTCGTCAAGCGTCTTTTCATCAGTGACGGTAAAGTGGAACTCCGTCCCGAAAACAAGAAGTTTAAAACGATCAAATTCGACAATATCAACGATCTGAAAATCTGGGGAATCGTCCGGAACGTCATTCACCGCGTCTGAGCGATTTTGCAAAAAGCGAAAAGCGGACAAAAGAAACATCATCCTTTGTCCGCTTTCCGCGTTGGTTCAAGGTGCGCAACGCGGCGCTTTTTCAAGTTCTGTTCGGCTGATACCCTCCTTTCCGGATGTTCACTGATAAAGTGAATACGAAACGGGAGGGAAATTTTCCCGAATTAATCTTGTTTTTCCCACAAAGCCGTTTTTGCGTGCTTTCAGTAGTCGAAATACCTTTTCACGAGTTCTTCCCTTTCGGGTGGAATGACTTCCCTCGTCACGGGACGTTCCGGAATAACGATCGATGAAGAAGAGACCGATTCGAACGGCCGAGTCGAAAATCCCGGTACCGACGAAAGATCATTCGGATCCGATGAATCTGCAACCGTACGTTCGATATCCCCCCTTCCAGAAATCACAAGATCAACCGTTCCCTCGTTCAAACCGTCCGAATCTGAATCTCGGCCGGCAGGAATCTCCCCTTCACCACTCCCCCAAGTCTTTCGATTCTTTCCCGAAACGGCAGTCCCCTCGCCCCCGTTCCGCGACAATGTCTCGGTTATATTCAGCCGACAGTCAATGATTCTCCCCCATTCTGTGCGTAAACGCGAAACGACTGCCGCGTGAGTCTCCGAAATATCCGTATTCGGAAGGGGGCTCCCCGCCAACGTTTGGGACGCATCATCGGCGATGAGCGCTTCAATCGTGTCGGCCAGGGCGCTTTCCCATTCTCTTAGAACGAAAACTGCCGACAATTCCGAGTCATAGGAGGAGGAAATCTTCCCGATTCTTTCCCTCAACTCCTGAATAGGAATATTTTGCGGTTTTTTTTCTGCCGTCTCTTCGATGACGTTTTCCGTTCGCGCAAGCACCTCCTCGATGCTATCCGGCGTTTTCGCCGCCGCTAAAGCGGACGTCGCCGATCGCCCACCCCTTATCTGCAATCGATCGGCGGGGATAGTAAAAAGAATCGACGCGAATGATAGATAAAAGAGGAGCGACCAGAAAAGAGCCCTAAAGTCGAGTGGGAATCTCCTCGCTAAGATATCCGGCTCGACAGAAAGAAGTTCCGAAATTTTTCGGCATGCGTCTTCCCGTTGAACCCTGACCACCGGCTCGGAATAGGATTTATCAGAGTTGATTTCAAACGCCGTCATGACCCGTCCCGACAAATTAAGACGTTCATCGATAAGTCTGGCGGTCTTTTGAGGCGAAATGGGCAATAAAAATCCGACGAATAATCCGAAACAGAAAAAAACGGGAGGGAGAAAAATCGTTCGATTGGAAAAACCTGTGACTAAAAGAAGAAAAGCCGCACACGTCCCGATGGTCAAAAAGGCGCCGGCGGTGAAAACTCCGTAGCGTAAACGCCGCCGTAAAAGAACGACTCGGAAAAGATACATCAGAATATCAGAGGGCTTTTTCATTAAAAGTTTCCTCCATAAATTTCGAGAAGTGAAACGAATACGTTCTCGCGATTCATTCTCGAGGCCCGGTGCGGCGATCGCCGACCCGATCCAAAACATCGAACCCGAACGGATTATGTACGTCAATAGGACCTTCGGGAAACGGTATTTCGCCGAGAACCTGATACATCGGACAGTTGCTCCGCATTGGAATCGGGAGAGCCCGATCTTTCCACATGATCATAGAATCTTCGGGAAGTTGCCAGCCGAGCGACTCATAGTACGGAACCATCTTTTCCTTACAAAAAATGGTGGCAAAGGGATAGCCGCGCCGTTTGGCCTCGTCAAGTGCAAGTTTTAACAGTTTCCGTCCGATACCACGTCCGCGCCACTCGGGACGAACGGCAACCCCTTGAAGACTGACCACCTTATATCGCCAGTTCCAGTCGGTAGTGATCGTTCGTTCAACCACGGCGGTATGACCTACGACCTTTCCGTCAACAAACGCTAGCGTCGTCCAGATGGGGCGTGCGTCGTGCCATGCCCGTTCACGGGCAAAGACCTCCGCCCATTCCGGAAAGATTTCACTCAAATACGACACAAGTTCTTTGTTGAGTTCCGGACTGATCTGCTCTTCGGTCAGAATGGCATACTCAATGGAAGAATCGTTTTTCACTGCGGCCTTCAATTCGAATATTCTGAAAGACTCGGCAAGCCAAGATTGCCACTCCGTTCAGAAGTGGCGTCGCCTCGGTGGTGGAGATGGGAACATCGGAAGCGAGCTATGAACATCACATCCGAACAAATTACAGAGAAAGGAGGTACTCAACCAAATCGTCGAGTTCCTGCTCGCTCAAACCGGAAATGTCACCCAGAACATCTCCGTGACTCCCGTCCGAAAAAACTTCACGCAAATTGACATAGTGCCCGTCGTGCATGTATGGGGGGGTTCGCCAGATCCCGCGGAGTGTAGGAGTATCAAACTCGCCCGACGTGTCGTAGTCGGTTTTCGACCCGACGTCGTGAAGAAGTCCGTCGGTAAAGTATTCTCCGTTGTGACAATGAGTACACCCGAGTTCTTCTCTCTCGAAGATTTCTTTCCCGCGTTTGGCTGCCTCGCTCAGTTCTCCGTCAACCAGATAAGGACTCGGAAGAGGCTCGATCGAATCAAAATACGACTCTATATCGGTAAAGACTTCTTCAGGTGGATTCTGGAACAAAATGTACTGAAATCCGGTTCGAATCGCGACATCGGATGTTTTGCGTACGCCATGCCACATCGCCGGGGGGGTCTTTCGGGCAAAGAGCATCCCCTTGGCATTTTTGGGATTCCCCATCCCGTCGTTGAGCAAATCCCAATTGAGCGCGTCACTCCGAGCATCGGGATGACAGCTGGCACAACTCTGCCACCGTTGGTAACAGAGCGTCGCGTCATTCCAAGCCAACTCGCCGCGGCGCGCGGGCGTCATAACCGGTTCCGGGCCGATGGCGAACGACTTTGCACGCGGACGGCGCGCCGTCGTATCGACGACATCGATCGTGTCGCTAAAATACATCCCGATATAAACCTTGCCGCCAACGACCGCCAGCGACCGAGGAGCCTTATCTGGAAGTTTCACCCGCTTCTTCAACTTGACGAGGAACGCCAAACTCTGCGGAACATCACCGGCGAGTATCGTGGTTCGTTCACTGTAGTTGCCGGCCTCCTTGGCCTCTTCGACGGTCTTGGGAAGTGAAAGTAGTTTTTTAAGTGTCTGCTCCATATCGACAATACAAAGTTCATGCGTTCCGGAAAGGCCGATATAGACCGTTTTGCCGTCTGACGAAACAGCGATCGGCCAGGGGTTCGCGGCCCCCAGGTCAACATCGTCGAGAATCACCGTATTGATAAATTCCTGTTTCTGCGCATCGATCACGCTAAACCCGTTGGTATTCATCCAGCCGCGTTCAAGCTGAGTGGTTGGAAGCTGATAACGCGCCAGAATCGCCGTGGTATAGACATAACGCCCATCCGGCGAAATGGCAATCGCATGCATACTCGAACTGCCGTTTGGCAGACGGATATTTTTGACACTCCCATCTTCAAGACAAACCGAAGTAATTTCGGCCGCAACATTCGCCTGATCCGAAGGGTCGATCGGAAGAAAGTTTGCCACGTACAGGAAACGTCCGTCAGGAGTAATAACCATATCACAAGGTTCGTGAAGCGCGTCAAAGCGACGGATCTCCTCAAACGTTGCGGC
>CADBQY010000096.1 GCA_902796885.1 uncultured Planctomycetota bacterium | reverse complement strand
TCATCCCAACGCCGCCGGTTACGAAATCTGGGCCGAGGCGGTCGAGCCGATGGTAATGGAGGGGCTCGGCGAAACGCCCGAAACCGTGATTCCGAAAACGAACGGCGTTCACGACTATCGATACACCGACCAGATTCACCGGCTCGAAACGGAAGAGAACAAAGATTACGACATCATCATGTTCGGCGACTCCGTCGCCGAAACCTGGGTTCGGAACGGAACCGCGGTCAATCTCGGCGTCTGGGAAAAGTACTACGGCTCGAAGAAGGGTCTCAATCTCGGCATCGGCGGCGACATCGTCTCGGGACAGGCGTGGCGTTTCGAGCATTATCCGCTCGACGGAATCGATCCGAAACTGATCATCATGGAAATCGGCGTGAACGACCTGACCTGTTTCGAAACGCCGAAAGAGGAAGTCGCGTTCGGAATCAGAACGCTGGTCAAGAAGATGCACGCCCGCTGGCCGAAAGCGCGGTTCATCGTCATGGGCTGTCTGCCGTTCCAGTTCGAAGGGAATCCGGCTCACGACGGGATGACCTACCAGTCGTTCGTCGACGCGTATAACAAAGTGCTTCCCCTTTACTTCCGCGATCTGTCCTACGCCGTCACGGTCGACATTTCGGACCTGTACCTCTTTCCCGACGGGAAATACAATCCCGACGTTCTCTACGACGCGGTCCATCCGAACGGCGTCGGCTGCGCGCTTTGGGGCGAGCGGCTCAACCCGCTCGTCGAGAAGCTCTTGAACGAATATGACCGCGAGGAGTAATTCGTCACCGTGTTCCGTTCGTTTCTCCTGAACTGGCTTTCGTCGCAATACGGCCGCGAAGTTCAAAGCCAAATTTACGAGGCGGCCGCCGAAGCTCTGCGCGGCGCGGCGGGCGAAGGGGAGGACCCTTCTTCGCTCCGCGCCGACGTCGGCCTGGTCTTCGCGCGCGGTGCGGAATACGGCTCGCTTCTCGACCGTCTCGAAGACGTCGAAACGACGAAAGGAAACGGCTTAAAATTCACGCGGGGGCGACATCAAAAGACGCGTCTTGCGATCATCGAGGCCGGCCGTCCCGACGCGGTTCGTGAAGGGATTCTGGCGCTTCTCCAGGTCTTTCGGCCCCGCCGCGTCGTCGCCGCGGGGTTCGCCACGGCGCTCTCTCCCGAAATCAAACGGGGCGCGCTCTACATTCCGTCGCGTCTCGTCTCCCCCGACGGGGAAGAGATCGACGCGGCCTTAGGGGCCCCCGCCCCTCCCGGCCGCGAAACGCCGCAAGACCCCGTTCGCTTCGAAACCGCGCCGATCGTGACGGTCGAGTCCCTCCCGGCCGGACCGAACGAACGGGCCGAATTGGCCCGAAAAACCGGCGCCGCGCTGGCCGACACCCTGACATGGCAGGCCGTCTCGGTCTGCCGCGAAGAATCCGCCCCCTGCCTGGTCGTCAAAGCGGTGGCCGCCGAATACGGCGACTCACCTCCGACCGACCTGCACCGCGCCGCCGAAATCGGCCGGGGAAGCGCCGCGCGAAAATTCGGCGCGCTCTTCGGCGCGATCACCAACCGGCCGTCAAGTCTTCTCGATCTTTATAAGGTCAAAGAACGGGAACTCGAAACCGCCGAGACGCTCGCCGACGCGCTCGTTCGGATCGTCGCCGCGTCGGCCGAAACGAGCGCGCCGGAAATCCCCGATTCCGCCGCCCCAAAAACTCCCAACGCGTCACAGAGCTGAATTTCAATGTCCCTTCGCCCGGAAAAAACGACTCCCCTCGATCGCGCCCGCTCGTTTATCGGTGCGGCGGTGATGGGGACGTTTATGCTGGCGAGCCGGTGCCTGGGCCTTCTGCGCGACATCAACACCGCGTCGGTGATGGGGCTTTCCGGATCGCTGGCGATGGACGCGTTCGCCTGCGCGTTCCGCGTCCCGAATATCGCCCGGCGTTTTTTCGAAGAGGGAATCTTCGGACTCACCTTCATTCCGATCTTCTCGCGCTTTTTAAAGACCGACCGGGCCGCCGCCCGGCGCATGGCGGCGCGGTATCTCGTTCAGGGACTCCTCCTGGGTCTGGGGATCGCGGTCTTTCTGGAACTGACCGCGGCGGCGGCTTGGCTCCTCTTCCGGCCGACCGAGGGAAAACTTTGGTACAACATTCTCCGGTTCGGATCGCTCATGTTCCCCTACCTGGTCTTCGTCATCCCCGCCGCGCAGGCGGCGGCGATTCTCCAGGGACTCGGGCGGTTCCGGATGGCGGGTTTTATGCCCCTCCTTTTCAATCTGATCTGGCTGGCGGTTCTCTATTTCGTCTCGCCGCTGGGAATCTACCTTCCGATGAAAATCGCGCCGTGCGCCCTTTCGATCTTCGGCGTTTCGGCGGCGACCCTTCATCCCGCCGGTCGGGGAGCGATCCTTTCCCTTTCCGTCGCGGGGATCTCCGCCGTTCAGTTTTGCGCGCTGTGGACCTATCTCCGATGGCTGCGCCGCCGCTCCGCGGAAAACACCCCGTCCCTCGCCGCTGCCCTTTCCTCCGAGAAGATCCGCGAGATCCGTTCGGCGCTGCGTGCGGTCTGGCGGCGTCTGGCGCCCGTGGCGCTGGTCATTTTCTTCCTGCAGCTGAACATGCTTCTGGCGACGCTCCTGGCCGTTCTCTTTTCGAGTCCGAGCGTCCCCCTCTTTTCGGCCATTCCGGGATTTAACGCTCTCTTTGCCGGAACGACGGGCCGGGGCGCCGCGTCGGCGCTCTATTTCGGCGAACGGCTCTACGAATTCCCCCTTTCGCTGGTCGGCGTCACCGTCGGAACGGCGTTCTATCCCCTTCTCTCACGCCGGGCGGTCGAGAAAGACCGCGCCGGATACGCCGTCGATTTCACCGCGGCGCTCCGCCTGGTCCTCCTCCTGGCGATCCCGTCGGGGGTCGGTCTGGCGCTCCTGGCCGCCCCTCTTTCCCATCTCTTTTTCGCGCACGGCGCGGCTTCGGCCGCCGACTCGGCCCGTATCGCCCGGCTCACGTTCTGCTTTGCGCTCGGCGTTCCCGCCTTCTGTCTGACGGCGTTTCTGAACCGCGCGCTGATGGCGGTGTCGGACCTGAAAACGCCTCTCTTCGCCGGAATCGTTTCGGTTCCCCTCTTCCTGATCGCGGCGCTTTTGGGGGTTCATTCCCTGGGCGAAGGGGGGCTCGCCCTGGCGGTCAGTCTCGCGTCGTGGACGCAGGCGGCGCTCCTGCTGCGCCGCGTGTGGAACGAAATTCCGGCCGGTCTCTTCCGCTCGTTCCGAAACACTTTCCTCTCCGCCATCGCCGCCTCGGCGGCGATGGCGCTGGGGATCGCCGCCGAACGGATCGTTTTGCACGGTTCGCCGATCATCATGCGGAAGATGCCGACCGTCTCGGCCTCGGCGGGATTGGCCGCCGACCTGATCACGGGAATCACGGTCTTCTTTCTCATGGTTCTTCTTTTCGATCCGGAATGGCGAAAAACCGGAACGCGGTTCGTCGCCCGCGCTCTTTTCGGCCGAAAAGAGTGATTCGGCCGCCAAAATAATGAAATTTTTCATTTTTTAGCCTCCGAAGGGGTGTAAACCGATTGCCGATTGACCTATAATAAGATTCGGTATCCTTTGGGGGGCCGCGGTTCGCCCGGCGGGGAAGGCCCGAAAAGCGCAAGATATTAAAGGGAAAAGTATGGAACGACGTGATATGTTAAAAATCGCCGCCGGAGCGATGGTCGCCCCGCTGGCGGGGTTAACCCATGAAACGGTCTCCGGCCGACTCGAAGCCGCGTCGACTGCAGAGAGAAAAGAAAGGTCTTGCATGAAAAAGTACACCAATGCCGATTACTACAAAAACGGCGTCTTCCAGAAAGACGTCGCGTTCCGCGCCTTCTACGAAATGTTCGAAAGTTACGGCTACACGCTGGCCGACAAGCTCCGGACGTTTAAGAACGGGGAATTCTGGGTGGTCGATTTCGGTCTCGGCGATTTCGAAAACGTCGGGATGGGGGGGATCATTTGGTACAACGACAAGGTCAACGGTTATTTCGGGCACGACATTTATCTCCTGCCCCACCAGATGATCGCCGAACATTACCATCTTCCCGCCGAAGGCCTCCAGGCGAAGCACGAATCGTGGCTTGTCCGCGAGGGGAGCATCTTCAACTTCGGTAAAGGGGGCGAGCTGACCGACGAGGTCAAAGCGATCCTTCCGAAGAGCCAGTTGGACGCCGGCGCGATCACCTGCTTCAATTTCGAAGAACTCCATGTCGGCGACCTGCGGAGTCTGACCGCCCTGGAAGACCGCCACTTTATGATGGGGGGCGACAACGGCGCCATCGTGACCGAATTCGGTTCCTATCACAGCATGGACGGTCTCCGTTTCACCAACACCAACGCCGCGCTCGGCTAATCCCGTTTCGGATCATTCTACCCTAAGGAGAAATACCATGAGAGACGGTTATAAGTTCAGCCACTGGGGTGTTCCGACCCAGGAAAAAAAAGACGGCATGGTCTACGTCGAGGGGATCAAAACCTGGATCACCGATTTCGCGCAAAATCCTTACGCGATCGAATGGCTTCGGTTCGAAGCTGACTCCCCGATGCACGAACTGGTTCAGAAGATGCCGCACGTCGCCTACGAGGTTGAAAACCTGAACGAAGCCCTGGCCGATCAGAAGGTCATCGTGCCTCCGTTCCCGGTCGGTGAAAATCTGACTTGCGCCTTTATCGACGGGGGCGGGTTTTCGGTCGAACTGATGGAGTTCAAGAAATAATTTGAATCCTCCCCCTAAAGCTTAAGGCGCGCCGAACGGAGTTCCGTTCGGCGCGCCTTTTCGTTCGGTCTTTTCCGTTTTTATTCGACCTTATAGAAATCCCACCGGTAGTCGCCGTTCGGCTCGGCGGTCAGAAGGCGGATTCCGTGCGGGCGCTTATCGAAGTTGGTCGAAGTGGTCTCGCCATTCATGACGAGCATCCCCTCGAAAGCGCGGACGATCGTCTCGTGCGTATGACCGGCGAGCCAGAAGCGGACGCCGCTTTCGGTCATTTTCACCAACAGGTTCTTCCGAAGTTCGTTTTCGTTGGTGATCGCCGCCCACGAATCCCCTTCGTTCGGATAGGCGATATAGGGAGGGATGTGCGAAAGGACGATCGCCGGAATCCCGCGCGCCTTGACGTCGTCCAGCTCGGCGCCGAGCCATTCGTCCTGCGCGGCGGTCTCTTCCGGCGGGGATTCCCGCCAGAGCTGGGTGTTGACGCAGATCAGCTTCCACCCGTTGATCAGCGCGCTCTGCCGGTCCGGACCGAA
The DNA here is from genome assembly GCA_902796885.1 of uncultured Planctomycetota bacterium. Lineage (GTDB taxonomy): Bacteria > Planctomycetota > Planctomycetia > Pirellulales > Thermoguttaceae > RUG695. The sequence continues at coordinate 2,804 of CADBQY010000096.1, read as the reverse complement.
ATCGTTTCGGTACCGGGTCAGCTTTTCGGGGGTAACGGGGTCGGGAATATCGTGGTTCCCCGGCGCGACGATCAGCTGCGGCTTGATCCGTTTCAGTCCGCCGACCATCTCGTCGACCGGATCGGAATAGCGGTGAATCAGATCGCCCAAAACGGTGACGACGTCGGGATTTAAATCGTTGATCAAGTCGACCGCCTTATGAAACCGGTCGAGACTCGGCCCGAACCCCTCTTCGCCAAACCCGAGCTGAGGGTCGCAGTACTGAACCAGCCGGAGCGTCTTCGCTTCAAGAGCGGGCGAACGGGGCGTCTCGCCTGCCGCGAGCGACGAAAACGCCGCGGGAGCCAGCGCCGAAAGGCCGAGGGATTTCATGAATGTTCTGCGGGTAACCATTTCGATATCCTCCGAGATCGGTCAAATGCTAAAATCAAACCGGAACAACCGTCGGATTCATTCTATCCCCGTTTCCTGCGGCGGTCAATCTTTCCGACCCCGTTTTTCCCGTGGAAAACCTTGTTTTTTTTCCGTTATGTTTTAGAATGAATAGGGGATTCTCGCCGGGAGACTCCCCTTCCGTTATAGAGACTGCGAGCCTTTCCGGTTCGTCCAAAACACCGACCGTCCCATGCTAAAAAGAACCTGTTTCTGGCTTCAAAACGCCCGCTGGCACAGTACCGCGCAGTCGGTTCTGCCGGCCGTCTTGGCTCTCCTTCTCGCGTGGGGCGGGGAAGATTTCCGTCCCCTCTGCGGTCTCCTGGCGGTCTTCGGCGTCTTTTTGGGGCATCTGGCGGCGAATCTCCTCGACGACTACTTCGATTTTTACTGCCAGTCCCCCGAGGCGCGCGAAAAACTCCTGACCGAAGGGAAACTCGCCCGCGGCATGAAATGCGCCTACCTGACCGGCGGTCAAACGACGCCGCGCCGTCTTTTCGGCGTCGCGTCGCTCCTCTGCGCGGTTTTGATCGCGGTCGGCGTTTTCCTCCTTCTGCGGCGCGGCTGGCCCGTCGCCCTCTGCGCGGGAATCGGCGCGGTTCTCCTCTTCTTCTATTCCGCGCCGCCGTTTCGGTTCAGCTTTCACGGATTGGGGGAAATCGTCGTCGGCGTCATCTTCGGCCCGATCGTGATGTGCGGCGTGGCGTGGTCGGCGGCGGGCGAAATCGCCCCGGCGGTCTGGATCCTTTCGATCCCGATCGGTCTTTTGGTCACCAATATCCTCTATGTCCACTCGATTTTGGACATGAACCCCGATCGGCAGATTCACAAAACGACTCTCGCGGTTCTTTGCGGCACCCCCAAAAAAGGACTGATCCCTCTGGCGATCATTCTGATGGGAGCTTATTGTGCGGCCACCGCGGCCGTCGCGCTGGGGGAACTCCCCCTCGTTTACGCGGCCGTCTTTCTCACGATCCCCCTGGCGGCCGCGCTTTGGTGTTCTATGGTCGACTACGCGTTCCGTCCGGAAAAGAACGTCGTTCGGCGCCGCTGGATGGGACCGATGGAATACTGGGATCTCTTCGTCGAAAAGGGACTCGACTGGTTCCTTTTCCGCTGGTTCCTCGCGCGCAACCTCGAAACGGCGTTCTGTCTTCTGGCGATCGCCGCGGCGGTCTGTGTGAAGTGCGGGCTCGGGTAAACGATAAAAATCAACGAAAGGCTGTCATGTTCAAACGGATGGCGCAGGACTTCTATTTCCTCCGGTGGTACGCGGCCGCGCGTCTTTTGGGCCGGCGGAATCCGCTTCAAACGGTTCTGGCGATCGGCAACGCGTGCAACTTGAAATGCAAGCATTGCGCGGTCTATCCCCGGAAACCGGAAGACACCCTCAAAAAAGATTACCAGACCGTCCGCCGCGAGCTGGAAACCTGCTATAAAATGGGATCGCGGTTCGTCGATTTCGAAGGGGGAGAACCGTTCCTCTGGCGCGACGGCGAGCGGACGGTCAACGACCTGTTCGACCTGGCCAAGGAGATCGGTTTCTATTCGACCACGGTCACGACCAACGCGCAGATTCCGTTCGACCCGTGCCGGAGCGACCTGGTCTGGGTCAGTCTCGACGGGGTCGGCAAGTACCACGACCTGATCCGCGGCCCCGGCGCGTTCGACCGGCTCGAAAAGAACGTCGCCCTTTCGACCCATCCCAACCTGAACGCCAATATGGTGATCAACCGGTACAACTGGGAAGCTGTGGAAGAGACGGTCCGCTACGTCGCCGACCACCCCAAATTCCGGCTTCTGGCGGTCAGTTTCCACACGCCCTATCCCGGAACCGAAGAGATGACGCTCGACTGGGAGACGCGCTGCAAGGTGATCGACCGGTCGGCCGATCTGCACAAAAAAGGCGCCCCCCTGATGAACACCCGGTCGGGGCTTCTCCGCCTGAAAGACATGAGCTTTAAAAAACAGTGCTGGATCTCGAACTTCGTCCTTCCCGACGGCACCTTCGAAAAAAAGTGCGGCGGCGACAAACTCGGGATCTGCGACCGGTGCGGTTTCGGAATGACCGCCGAAATGGTCGGTCTCTGGAACCTGAACCCCGAAACGATCCGCGCCGGACTCAAAGTGCGGACGTAATCCAAATATTCAGAAAGAACGCCTCTATGCGAAAAGACTCTTTCCCCGAATCGAACCGATTGTTCCGCCGCGGGTTCACCCTGGTCGAACTTTTGGTGGTGATCGCGATCATCGGAATCCTCATCGGCCTCCTCCTGCCGGCGGTACAGGCGGCGCGCGAGGCGGCGCGGCGGATGAAATGCCAGAACAGCTTCAAGCAGGTCGGCATCGCGCTTCACGCCTATCACGACGCC
>CADBQY010000095.1 GCA_902796885.1 uncultured Planctomycetota bacterium | reverse complement strand
CGCCGGCGCCCGGGTCATCAAGGGTGGGAGCACCCTCAGCGGTGAGCGGCAGTGCCGGAGTGCCTACCGCGCCCCGTCCAATCCGCTGACCGGTTTCTATAACCTGGGGTTCCGTATCGTGATCGATCCGAGTCATTGAACCGCCAACGACGTCTCGAAACGTTTTTCAGAACATCCGCCGAAAAGGAAAATTTATACGTGAACGAACAGATCAAGCCGTTCCGCGATCCGTATACCCCCGCTTTTTTTTGGAAAACGGTCACCCCCTTCGCGGTTGTCTGGACATTGGCGCCCCTTCTCTTTCTGCCGAACTACTGGCTCGATGTTATTGAGCAGCTCTTTGTCGGAAGAGAATTCGTTTTAAGTACCGGAAAACACCCTGCGCTCACAGCGATTGCCCTCTGTCTCTTCCGTTCGGCGCTCGGCAACGCGGCGTTCGCCCCCTATCTGCTCAGCCAGCTGATGATGGGGACCGTTCTCTGGACGATATGGCGGCTGGGACGCCTTTTCCTCGATCTTCCCCGCGCCGCCGCGGCGCTCTGCGTCTCGCTGAACTACTACTGGATGGGATTCGGTTCGGCCGACTACAATAACAACATCACCTTGATTTTCGGATGGGGTCTTTCGTTCTATTTTGGACTGGCGGCTCTCCGTACCAATCGATGGCGCGATTGGATCGCGCTGGGACTCTCTGTCGGATTCGGACTTCACCTGAAATACACAGAAATCTTTTATCCCGTCTCACTCATTCTCTTTCTGGTCTGGAACAAAGAGCGGCGCCATATCCTCCGGAGCGGACGCTTTTGGACGGCGACGGCGATCGGCTTTTTCATCTTTCTACCGCAAACTTTCTGGATTCTCGAAGGGAATCTCCGAACGATTCAGTACGCGCTGACCCTCGAAGGGGAAAAGAATCCCGCGATCTTTCACCTCTTATGCCCTCTGATCTTCGCGTTCTGTCAGACGACTTTCTGGATCATCCCTCTCGCCTTCCTTTTTCCGCTTCTCCGAAGAAGACCGAAAGAAAAAACATCGGCATTTCGCACGAATGGTCCCCTTTCGACGGAAGAAAGTTATCTCCTCGCGATGACATTCCTCCCCTTCTTGATGCAGGTCGTCTACGCGGCGCTCAGTGCTCACCATATCCGGCTTTCGCTCGGCTGTCACCTCTGGCTTTACGTTCCGATCATTCTCCTCCGCTTCCTCCCGAGTTCGCGAACCGTCTCAGCCGTCCGTATGACGGTCGTCGGAAACCTGACCGTCGCCGTACTCGTTCTCTTCGTCAGCGTCGCGGTCACGTTAATCTATCCTTTGGCGACAAACCGGTGCAGCCGTTTCCTTTTCCCCGGCAAGAGACTGGCAGACCGCGTCGAAACCGAATGGCACCGCCGTTACGACGTTCCAATTCCCTGGGCGAGCGGCGAGTGGTGGCTGGCGGGAAACCTTTCGGTCTACGGACACGATCACCCGCGGGTACACTACAGCCGGGGGCCGGATCTCTTCTGCGGTCCGTGGAACGCGACCACCTGGGGAACCTACGACGACATTCGTCGACAGGGCGGCGTTCTCCTCTGGGAAATCCGCGAAGGGGAACCGGAAGAGCCGCCCCGTTTGCGGGAACTCTTTCCTACGGCGGTGCGCGCCGACGACTTCTCGTTAAACGGTCTTCTAACCGCAAAAAAGATCGGTCTTCGCTTCGGAATGGCGATCATTCCGCCCGCGCAGGAACAATCGCCCGTAAGCCGATGAAACCGATTCGCCCCCCGTTCCGCCAGCGAAACGGCTTGAAAATCACCGGCGAATTCGATATGATCGAATGGTGTTCCCCGTAGTCTATACCTTTCAGTAAAAACTTTCACGGAGTCTGCCATGAAAAAAAACAAACTTTCCCGACGTGATTTTCTCGGGATGACGGCTCTCACCCCGTTGGCCGCAATGTCTCCCCTTGAAAGGGTGACAGCCGCGGAAGCCGAAGACACGCCCCGTTTCAAGTCGGCCAAACCGGTTTGGGCCGCGGATCGGGAAGAAGAGATGAACGTTTCGCTCGTCTTCTCGGTCGATATCGACGTCGAGGAATCCGCCGAAGTCGTCCTGCGCGTGACCGGCGCGACAATCATGCGGATTCGCGTCAACGACAAATTCGTCGGTTACGGACCGGCACGCGGTCCGCACGGCTGGTTTCGGATTGATCAATGGAACATATCCCCGGAATTACACAAAGGACGAAACACTGTCCAAATCGAAGTTGCCGGATACAACAGCAACAGCTACTATCATATCGACCAACCTTCATTTCTCCAGGCCGAAGTGGTCGATTCCGAAGGAAAGATTCTCGCGGCGACCGGCGCCGAAAGCCTCGAAGGGATCCCGCTCTTTTCCATGACCGACCAGACCGGCCGCCGAGTCCAGAAAGTTCAGAGGTTCAGTTTTCAGCGCCCGTTTATCGAGGTCTATGATTTTCGCGTCCCCTATCGTTCAGCAACCCTTGCCGTACAGCCTGAAGTCAAATACCTTCCGCGCCGCGTTCCTTATCCGGAATTTGCGGTTTTTGAACCGAAAGCCTGGCTCCGCCGCGGAAAACTTTCGCCCAAATCCGTTGAAAAACCGTGGCGTGACCGCGCCATGACCAATATTGGTCCGAAGCTTAAAGGGTTCAAACTGGACGAATTGGAGATCGTCCTCTCAGATGACGTCCAACGGCTCGCTACGGAATACACGGCAAGCGCCCCCCCTCTGGCTTCGGGTTCCGTCTACGGGGAAAACGACGCTCAATTGGTCGATTTCGGCTCCAACCTTTGTGGTTTTTTCGGATTTGAATTTGACGAAGTCGAGGAAGGAACCGAACTGCTTTTGACCTTCGACGAAATACTGACGGCTGACGGGGACGTCAATTTCCTCCGTCTTCAAACCTGCAGTGCCGTCAAATGGACTCTCCGCGGCGATGAAAACCATGTGGAAGCCTTTGAACCGCACGTCGGCCGGTATGCCAAGATCCACTGTCTGAAAGGATCGTTCAAACTCAAGCGGTTCTACCTACGCGAATATGCTCATCCCGAAATCCGAGAGGCGTCGTTCTCTTGCAACGACACCCGACTGGAAAAGCTTTTCCGCGCCGGCATCTTGACCTATAGAGAAAACGCCGTCGACGTTTTTACCGACTGCCCCCACCGGGAACGGGCCGGATGGCTCTGCGACAGTTTCTTTACCGCGCGTACGGCGTTCGACCTGACGGGAAAAGTCGATATCGAAAACGCTTTCTACGAAAATTATATGCTTCCCGATTCCTTTAAATATCTCCCCGACGGAATGCTCCCCTCCTGCTATCCCGCCGATCAATACAATGGAATGTATATCCCGAACTGGTCTCTTTGGTTTGTCGTCGAATTAGCCGAATATGTACGCCGAGGTGCGGATCCGGTCATTGTCAACGGCCTGAAAACCAAAGTCGAAAAATTGATGAACTTTTTTGTTCAGTTCGAAAATTCGGACGGACTTCTGGAAAAGCTCCAAAGTTGGGTGTTTGTTGAATGGTCAAAAGCGAACGATTTCGTGCAGGACGTCAACTATCCGAGCAACATGCTCTATGCCGCGGCTCTTGAAGCGGCGGGGAATTTATACGACCATCCCGAATGGACGGCAAAAGCGGCGAGAATCCGCGATGTCATCAACCGTCAGTCATTCGACGGAGAGTTTTTCATCGACAACGCGATCCGCAAAGAGGACGGTACACTCGAGTTCACCCGAAACCGAACCGAAGTCTGTCAGTACTTCGCGTTTTTCTTCGGAACCGCCACACCGCAGTCTCACCCCGAGCTTTGGAATATTCTGCTCAACGAATTCGGTCCGCATCGCGTTGAAGCGGGAAAATATCCCGATATTCACAAGGCGAACTCCTTTATCGGTAACGTAGTCCGGCTCGAACTCCTTTCCCGGGCCGGCCGCGGGGCGCAACTCCTCGAAGAATCGGTCGCCTATAACGAGTACATGGCCGACCGAACCGGCACGCTCTGGGAAAACGACGGGGCCTACGCCAGTTGCAATCACGGATTCGCCTCGCACATCTGCCACGTTCTGCTCCGCGATGTCGTTGGTATCGCCGAAGTCGATGTTCCGAAGAAAACGGTTCGCGTCGAGTTCCGGGATTTCGCGCATCTGAAATCCGAAGCGTTAAGTGACGAGCATGTAAAAATTGATCGCGCCTCAGGAATTCACCCGGTTCCGGGCGGGGCGATCACGCTCTCCTGGAAAAAGGTTGACGGGAAGTTTTCGTATCAGCTCGACGTCCCGGAGGGTTGGAAAGCCACCGTCATCGAAAATTGAACTTCTGTCGGTCTTCGATTTGACTATGCGTATGAAACCATGCCGATCGGGGGTAATCGCCGTTTTGCTCTCTTTCCTTTTCCTGACCGGGGCGGGGGGTGAACTCCCCCCGATCGTCTGGTATGTCCACGGAATGGTTCTGGAAAAGGAAAGTCACACGCTTCCTCTTGAAAAACTGCGGCAGATATTTCCGAACGCACAGCGGGTCGAACTGGTCGAGTGGAACGCTCCCCCGATCGACAACAAGCTAAAGATCGGAGTCTATTAGAACGATTCGGTTCCGCTCGCCGATCAGTTCGTCAACGAGTTGGTTAAACGGATCGAGGCTCTCTCTCCCCCCGATCAGCGGCGACTGGTTCTGGTCGGTCATTCGCTCGGAGGCCGTATCGTGATCAAAACGGCGGCACGTTGCGCGCGGGAGGGGATCGTCGTCAGGCAGATCATTGCCGCCGGCGCGGCTATCGACAACAACGATCCCGCCATCGCCGCGGCGATCGAGGCGTCGAATGAAACCTTTTACAATCTGATCAACCCCGATGATTACGCGATGAGCGCCTACAAACTCTCGCAACGGCATTACCCGCTCGGAACAGGTTACCTCTATGCCAGATCGCCGGAGGAATTCTGCGAAGTGGTCGTTACGGGAACCAAGTCGCACATGAGTTCGAACTATTTTCGGCGTCTCTACGACGGTTTGACCGAAACTCTTCCGCTCGAATACGAAGGGATTATTGTCCCGCAGGAGAATACGCAGATCGACTTCCCGACCACCGGGGGATATATCTTTTCCGACTACAAAACTCTCGACTCCTGCCGCGGCTGGCAACTCCAGCAGCACCGTCTGGACGGACATTGCCGGATCCTTGATCCGAAGGGAATCCGCCGCGCCAGCGGACACCGTCAGGAAATGACTTACGCGTTCGAAAAGGTGCGCGACCAGCTCGACCGTAAGGCAAAAGAAAACGAAATTCCCCCTCTGACCATCGAAGTCATTCAAGACGCCAAAACAGTCCCCTCTCCCACGATGGGGGGGCATGTCTGGTGGAAACAGCTCGATGAGGAGGAAGGGTGGAGACTTCAGAAGAACATCGTCGATCAGCACTGCCGGATTCTTGACCCTTCCGACATATGCCGCGCCCGCGGACGGGAAGAGATGATGCGCATTTCGTTCAATCGGGTTCGTGAACAGTTGCGCGGCGGCGATCACTTGACGGGGAGTCTCTCGCCGATACAATAACATTGAGATTCGCTCTCTTTCGAAAACACCTGTTTCATTGAGAGTTTTGCCCTTCCCCGCCACAAAAAACGGAAAATCACACGATCATGGACTACAAAACCTATTTTCATAACTACCCCGATCATGAGGGGCGCTTCGGCGAATACGGCGGCGTTTATCTCCCGGACGATCTCAAAAAAGCGTTCGAGGAGATCGACTACGCCTATCAGACGATCTGCCGTTCGTCGCGGTTCATCAACGAACTCCGCCGGATCCGCAAGGAGTTTCAGGGAAGGCCGACCCCGGTTTATCATTGTAACCGCCTTTCGCGAAAACTCGGCGCCTGCCAAATCTACCTGAAACGCGAAGACCTAAACCATACCGGCGCCCATAAACTGAACCACTGCATGGGAGAAGGTCTTCTGGCCCATTTTATGGGGAAGAAACGTCTCATCGCCGAAACGGGCGCCGGTCAGCACGGGGTGGCGTTGGCGACCGCCGCTGCCTACTTCGGTCTGGAATGCGAAATTCACATGGGCGAAGTCGATATCGCAAAACAAGCGCCGAACGTCGCGCGGATGAAAGTTCTCGGCGCCAAGGTGGTTCCCGTCTCGTTCGGGCTCAGAACGCTCAAAGAGGCGGTCGACTCGGCGTTCAACTCCTATCTGAAATCGTATAAAGAAAGTATCTACTGTATCGGTTCGGTAGTCGGGCCTCATCCGTTCCCGATGATGGTGCGCGACTTTCAAATGTGTATCGGAATCGAAGCGAGGGAACAGTTCCTCGAAATGACCGGACTCCTTCCCGACGCGATCTGCGCCTGCGTCGGCGGAGGAAGCAACTCGGCGGGATTATTTTCCGGTTTTCTCGCCGATCCCGTCCGGATTTACGGGGTCGAACCGCTCGGCCGCGGTACAAATCTCGGCGACCACGCTGCGACCGTCACCTATGGGAAAAAAGGCGTTCTCCACGGCTTCGAAAGCCTTCTGCTTCAGGATTCCGAAGGAAATCCCGCGCCGGTCTACTCGAACGCCAGCGGTCTGGACTACCCCGGCGTCGGGCCGGAACACGCCTTTTGGGCAAAGGAAAAACGCGTCAACTACGTCACCGCATCCGACGAAGAGGCAATCAGCGCGTTCTTCAACCTCTCCCGCTACGAGGGGATCATTCCCGCTATTGAAAGCGCGCACGCCGTCGCCTACGCCATGCGCTGGGCAAAAGAACATCGCAGCGGAGCGATCCTGGTCAACTGCAGCGGTCGGGGCGACAAAGACATCGACTACGTCATCGAAAAATACGGCACGGGGGAAAACTACCTCTTATGAGTAAAACCGCACTGATCACCGGCGTGACCGGCCAGGATGGAACCTACCTGGCACGCCGTCTGCTCGCCTTGGGGTATCGTGTCTACGGAATGGTCCGCCGAGCCTCGCTTCCGAACACCGCGCGGATCGACTCGCTCCTGGCCCGAGCCCAAACGGGGGAAATCCCCTTCACCCTCTTGTCGGGCGATATGACCGACAGCGGCGGCCTGCATCGAATCCTCGAAATCGCCGAACCGGACGAAGTTTACAACCTGGCGGCACAGTCGCACGTGCGTGTCTCGTTCGATACCCCCGAATACACCGCCGATGTCGACGGACTCGGTCCGCTTCGGATACTCGACGCGATCCGCACGCTCGGTCTGACCGAAAAGACCCGTTTCTATCAGGCGTCTACGTCCGAACTGTTCGGAAAGGTTTGCCAAACGCCCCAATCCGAAACGACGCCGTTCCACCCCCGATCCCCCTACGCCTCGGCAAAACTCTTCGCCTACTGGACGGTGATCAACTACCGCGAGGCGTACGGAATGTTTGCCTCGAACGGAATCCTTTTTAATCACGAATCCCCGCTGCGCGGCGAAACGTTTATTACGCGAAAAATTACCCGCGCCGCCGCCCAAATCAAACTCGGGCTTATCGAAAAAGTCGCTGTTGGAAATCTCGACGCCTACCGCGACTGGGGGCATGCCGCCGACTATGTCGAAGGGATGCGTCTGATTCTAAACGCCGAAAAGGCCGACGACTTCGTCCTGGCCACCGGCGAGACCCACTCGGTCCGTGAACTGACTGAAACCGCATTCCGCCTGGCCGGATTCGACTTGGTCTGGAAAGGAACCGGATCGGACGAAAAGGGAATCGATCGCGTCGGCGGAAAAGTCCTGGTCGAAATCGATCCGACGTTCTTCCGGCCGACGGAAGTCGATCTACTCTGTGGCGACGCGACGAAAGCCCGCGAAAGACTCGGTTGGGAACCGAAACATTCGTTCCGCGACATCGTCGAAGAAATGTTCCAGGCCGACCTGGCCGCTCTTTCCTAACCGGGAACGGTAACACCTGTTTCGATCGGGCCGGACTCGCGACGCACGGAAAAGAAAAAGTCTCCGCGATCAGTCCCCGACCATCGTTCGGATCCGAATCCCGGGAAATCGGGACCGAACGGCTGATTCCAGTTCGCGCAACTGCGACGATCCCGGATTCATTCCCTGAATATAAAACTCGTCAAACGTGATATTCATTCGGCTCAGACTGTCGAGAAGAGAAACCGTCCGCTGATTAAATTCGCGGGACGAACCGGTTTGAATTTTCTGCATCGGGTAGAGTTGCGCAGCGAAATCGGGTTCGCCGACCGCCGTATAGCGCATAACCAAAAGGCCGTGACCGTTTCCTCGAACCGTCCGGCGCAAAAGCTGGTATTTCCCTTCCAACTCATCCCGTTGGACGGTTGTCTCGTCCAACTTTTCCGCGGTCTGCTTCGCCTGGGCGGCCGTATCGGCAAGGGTCCGCGTCAGTCGGCGGTTCTCGTCCCCCGCTTGAGCGAGACTTTCGCGAGCCGCAGTCAGATCGTCGGCCGCCGACTTCACCTGAGCTTCTTTCTGCGTCAAGGAACGCGTCAATTCTTCGTTCCGCGCGTTTGCATCGGCGAGTTCCTCTTTCACTCGGATCATTTCCGCATTCCCGGACTCAAGAGCGGCGTCCCGCTCGGCAACCGTCCGGAGAAGTTCGCTGTTCCGCGCGTCGGTTTCGGTCAGCGTCGCTCGAACCGAAGCGATCGTCTCTTCCTTTTCCTCCAGACCGCGCAGGAGCTCGTCGTTCTTTCGATTCGATTCGGAAAGATTCTCCTTGACCTGAAGAAGCGCCGCCGCTCCGGCCTGAATGGCCGAGTCCTTTTCGGCCAGCGAGACCGCCAATTCGTCGCAATGGGCGTTCGCCGCCGCCAACGCGTCTTTTGCCTCGGCCAGCGCCGCCGCCCCCTGTTCGAGAGCGCTCACTTTTTCGGATAAACTGCGCGCGAGATCACTCTTCTCGGCGTTAGAACTTGCCAAAGTCCGATTCGCTTCGGCCAGAGCCGCCGCGCTCTGCTGGATAGCGGCCTCCTTTTCAGCAAGCGTACGCGAAAGCTCGCTATTCCGGGTATTGACGTCATCAAGCGTAACTTTGAGTTGCGAAAGCGCGGCGGTCCCTTCTCTGATCACCGCGTCCCGTTGGGCAAGCGTCTGCGTCAGTTCGCTGTTGCGCTGACTGGCCGAGGCCAGCGATTCCTTCGTCTGACTGAGCGTATTGTTCACCGTCTCTAGCTGCGCGTCCCGGTCCGTCAGAGCCTGAACAAGTTCATCGTTTTGTGCGTTGGCGTCCTCTAACGAACCGATCGTTTCGGAAAGGGAATCGCTGAGTCGGCGGAGCACGGTCTCTTTCTCGGCCAACGAGTTCGAAAGCTCGCTGTTTTTCATCTTGCCGCTGTCGAAACTTTCTTTGATTTCGGAAAGGGAGTCAACCGTCGCCTGAAACGCCTGATCTTTTTCAGTCAGAATGCGGGTCAGTTCAATATTGCGCGCGGTCACGTTTTCGAGTTTTTGACGCGCCTGTGTCAGTTCGTCCGAAACAGCTTGAATCGAGGCGTCTTTCTCGGCGATCGTTCG
>CADBQY010000094.1 GCA_902796885.1 uncultured Planctomycetota bacterium | reverse complement strand
GGCTGGAAAACGTAACAAGAAAAAGGCCGAAACGGTCTATCTCGTCTGTGAAGAAACCGGCGATTACAACTACATCGTCCGCCGGAAACCGGGCGGCGAAAAGCTGAAGCTCAGCAAGTACTCCCCCCGTCTGCGCAAGCACACGATCCACGTCGAAAAGAAAAAGTAAGTGATCTCGGTCGGCGGCCGACCTGCCGCCGTCTGTCTCAGTTTCACGATCAACCGCACGCTCCTGAAAGGGGATTGCGGCTGATCGGTTTGTCTGTACGGTGAAACAATCCGCAGACGCTGAGACATGTCCGATTGTTTGCGATTTCTTTCCGGGGAAGCGAAACCATGTCTGCCAGAAAACCTAAAGGGAACAAGATCTGGATTTCGCGTCCCTATGACCCAACTCTCATTGGGCGTCTTGCGCGGGAGACCGGCATTTCGCCGATCGTCGCTCAGCTCTTTTTCGCTCGTGGGATTGATGACCCCGCCGAGATCAAAGCGTTTCTCGCTCCGGCAAGCCTAACGCGCGGACTTCACGCGCCGGAAACACTGCCCGGATGTCTCGACGCGGCCAACGTCATATTAGACGCGATACGTTCCGATCACAAGATCACCGTCTACGGCGACTACGACGTCGACGGTATGACCGCGACCGCCATTTTGGTCCAAGCGATCGAAATTGTCGGCGGCCGAGTCTCTTATTTCGTTCCGAACCGTCTCGACGAGGGTTACGGTCTGAGCCGTGAATCGCTCGATCGGCTCAAAGCCGACGGCACCCAGCTGATCGTCACGGTCGATTGCGGGATCACCAGTATCGAAGAGGCTCGGTACGCCAAAAGTATCGGGATTCGCATCATCGTGACCGACCATCACACGCCGGTCACCGATCCCGAAAGCGGCGCGCTCACCCTCCCCGAAGTAGAAGCGATCGTTCACCCGCGTGTCGATAAAACCGGCCCCAAGACAGCCCCCTGGTCCGAGCTCTGCGGCGCGGCGGTCGCGCTGAAACTCGCCTGGGCGCTCGGCACGGCCGCCGAGGGGAAAAGCCAGGTCAGCGACCGAATGCGAATGTTCCTGGTCCGCGCCATCGGCCTGGCGGCGCTCGGCACAATCGCCGACGTCGTCCCGCTCCTCGACGAAAACCGCACGCTCGTCCGTTTCGCGCTCGGCAAGAGCCTGCAGGAATATCTCCCCCTTGGTCTGGAATACCTCATTGAAGCCGCCGGACTGAACGTCTACCACAAGAACATCACCAGCGAAGATATCGGCTTTTCGATCGCTCCGCGCCTGAATGCCGCCGGCCGCGAAGTCCTCCGCCGCGAATCGTTCACCGACGAGGCGGACGCCAAAAACTGGGAGATCGCCAAGTCCCTCTTCAGTAATCCCGACCGGCTCGCCGCCGCGGGTCAGATGGGACTGGCAAGTCTGGGGGTCGAACTGCTGATCACCGACCGTCCCGACCGCGCGCGCGACCTGGCTCCCTTTATCAACAACCTGAACGAAACGCGTCAGAAACTCGAACGGCGGATCATGTCCGACGCGCTCCGTCTGATCGAACAGAACTACCAAGACGACCCGGCATTCGTCCTGGCCAGCCGCGACTGGCACCCCGGGGTGATCGGGATCGTCGCCGGCCGGCTCGCCGAAAAGTTTCACCGTCCGACGGTAATGATCGCCCTGCGTTCCGACGATTCCGGAACCGGTTCCGGCCGGGGGATTCCCGATTCCGAGTTCAGCCTTTACGAAGCGTTCGAACATTGCCGCGAATATTTGGAACGGTTCGGCGGTCACGCCGCGGCCGCGGGTCTGGGAATTCGCGAAGAAAACATCGTGCCTTTCCGCGAACTCTTCTGCGATTTCGTCGCGAACCATCTGAAAGATCAGTCGCACACCCCGAAAATTCGGATCGACGGCGAATTTCCGCTCTCTTCGTTCAATCAACAGACGGTCGCCGAGATCGACCGAATGTCCCCGTTCGGAGAAGGAAATCCTCGGCCGGTTTTCGTGACCTACGGCGTCTCGCTCGTCGGAACCGCCCGGCGGGTCGGCGCCAAGATGCGGGTCAAGTCGGACGACGGCGATCAGAAAAAAGACGAATACGTCGGCCGCACCTTTTCGGGACGGTTCCGCCAGCATCGGGACGAGCGGCGCGCGATCGCCTTTGGCCAGGGAGACTGGGCCGATCAGATGAACGAGCTGGTCGAAGCGAACCGGAACGTCACGTTCGACATCGCGTTCCACGTGACGTATAATGATTACTGCAACCAGGTTGAGCTGCGGATTCTCGACTGGCGGGTTTCGCCGCCGGAAGGAACGACGGCGTAAGGAAAAGGGGAACGGCAATGTCGATTTTGGGATTTTTCCTGATCATCCTGATCTCAGTCCTTCTGGCGGGACTTCTCCTCCAGATTGCCACGCGAATCGTCACCCTCCTGATCGGGACGGTCGTCAAAATCTTCGGCGGCAAATTCAACGCCAAGAAATTCAACAGCGGACTTTTCCGCGGGATCGTCTGGCTCCTGACCGCCGTTGCCTTCGGAGCGCTTCTCTTCGCCGCGTTCGCCTGTTTCGGCGTCCCCGCGCTGATCGCCGCCGGCGCGGCCGCCGTGCTGTTCGTCCTCTTCTCGGTCCTCAGCCGCTGGTTCCGCTGGGTCTGGAAACAGGACTGACGCGCCGCCGCGAAAACCGCGCGGGTGTTCCCGCGCGGCAGCCGTTCAGAACTTCTTTTCCCCGTTAAGGATATACATCTTATCGGCTTTCGGCCCGATCTCTTTTTCAACCACCGTCTCGTTCCATTTTTCCGGCTCGACCTCCTCGACCGAAATCGAGATCGCCTCCTGCGGACACCCCCAGTTCTCCAGCAGAACCCGGTTGATCTTTTCGACGACCTTCTTTTTCGTCTCGGCGTCTTTCGGATACCCTTTGATCGCGATGTAAGGCATTTTTTTCTCCCTTTCGAAATGGATTCACTTCCGCACGTTCCGAAAAACGGCGGTTCCTCCGGAACGGAGGATTTCCGCCGAACCGGATGATGGTAACACCGTTCATACGGCGTTTCAAGACCGCGGAACTAATACTCCGGCACTTTCAAGTCTCCCTTCTCGCCCAGGGCTAGCCGTTCGAAAGGTTTGAACAGCCCCCGGTCGTCGGCACCGTCGGGACCGCATGAATAAAGGACATACGAATCCCCTTCCTTGCGGTAGATCAACTCCCAGGGGGCGGCGAAAAGATCGCGCGAGTATACCGGCGGCAGACATTCCCGGAGGCGGTCGGGATAGGAGCCGTTCCGGAAACGATAATCCGCAAGCAGAAGCTTCGCCATGCAGAAAGCCAGCAACGTCCGGCAGCAGTCTCGGTTGTAGGCAGGTCGCCGCAGATAAGCTTCGACGTAAATTCTGCTTTTCCTGATTTTATCCTGAGCCCGTTCGGTCGACGTTTCCGCAACCAGACTGTCGTCCAGCGACACAAGTGCTTTGAGCAATTCACTATTCCCTTCCCCGCTAGAATACCGGTCAGGGTCTTCGATCTGTCTGCAGATGGAGGAAACGGCTTTGTCGAAACAATAAACCATCGCTGATGAACTTTCGACGTCCGCCCCCATGTTGGCGATCAAGCCCGTATTCATCAGCAACACGTTCCATTGGCACGATTCGCCGAACGTCCCGCCGGCTTCAAAAGAGCCCGCCTTAAACATCAGAAGGCGAAAGACCGGCATAAAAAATGCTATCGGCGTCTCGTCGGGCCGCAGCGCGTCGCATCCGCCGCCGTCCGGGGGGATCGCGCCGCCGAACTCCGATTCGACGGTTTCGAGGAGATCGGAATATTCGGCGAGGAGTTCGTCTCTTTGGGGACCGACGACCTTGCGCGTCCCGCCGGCATCGTTAAGAGTCCGCGCGACATTTACCAGTATTTCGTATTTCTTATAACCGGCCGAATCTCTATTTTTAATAACCCTCAGGCGGAGTATCACAGCTCCGACGATCAATAGACAAACGGCCGCGCAAAGAGCGGCCGACTTTTTCGTGCCGTTTCTCTTTCTGAAAAAACGATACAGAGGAAATGCGACAAAGAGAAGACCGAGACCAATCAACACGGCTCGCGTGACGGAAAAAGACAGTCCGTGAAGAGGCCTATTCGGTTCAAGCCTTTCAAACATCGCTTTTTGCCCATCCAAATCGATCACTCGCTTAGCTCTCGTCGGCGAAATCGTAAACTTCCCGTCATCAATCGGCTGATTGACTTTCAGCGTTCCGGCGGTTATGGCCGATTCGCCCGGAACCTCGTTTCCGTCGACCACGTGCGAGAATTTCAGTTTTGTCGGAATGATCAGCAATCCTCCGTCAACTTCAGTCCGCTCATATTCGACAAGCTGCACGAAACCGGAAAAAGAACCGTCGGACTTTGCGACGACAACCTTAAAAGGGAAACAATGGAGATCCGCGGCGAAATAGACCGTGTTGGCCGTGTTCGGCAGAGTCCCCGGAAAACGGACCGTTTCACAGGAATGGCCTTCCACCGTTTCCGTTCCGAGATATTCGGCTTCGGAAAACGCCTTATTCCACACGGTATCGTCCTTCACCAGAGACCACTGCGGAGGCTGACCGGAAATGAAGAGCCAGGAGTAAGGCAACATAAGAGGATCGAGAGTCCCCGACGGCGAGGGAAGTATCGGCGTTGACGAACAGCTGAGGTATTCCCCGATTCCGTTCTCAATCCGGTCGAGAAGCTGAAATTTATCGCCGTTAAAAGCGGATTCACTCGGGAGCAGCCCGACGTCAGACCGCTCATGACTCAGCGAAGAATGGAATTTGCCCCCGGAAACGGAGCAGGTGCCGCGGTCGACACCCAAACCGGAAATGTTCGTTGTAAAGTCGAATTGGACGGAACGGAGAAGTTTCGCCTGAGAAACTCCGCGTCGGCTGATCTCGGCGAGCTTATCTTCCTCCCGGCCGAAAAGGGATGCGGAGAGGCAGAGGAACGACGCGCACGCTAAAAACAGGACGGTCACAACAGAACGGTTTTTCATAAAGCCTCCAATTCAAACGTTCACAAACGAACTTCCCGAACCGGAAAACAAGACCTCTTATGGCCCGCAGCGGATTATATCATGATGAATTTTGATCTTCAATGGCCTCTCGAAAAATTACCGAAAAACAGCGGAAAATCGTTGCGGAAACGGCGAATAACCCGAAACGTCACATAAAACGGGACACGATCGCCCTCTCCCGTCCGGAGAAGACGAAGGCGCGCCGCGTCCCGAAAAGCCTCGGCAGTCGAGCCCCTTGGTTCCGCCCCTACACCCGCAGATACTTCCGGCCGTTGTAAAGGAGCCAAAGGATGAAATAGATCACCGCGAAATTGACGCAGACCAGCAAAACCGGATACCAACTGCCCAGACGCGGTTCGAGTCCGAACAGGAGATCGTGGATGTTGCTGTGGAAAAACCCGTCGTTAAACGCGCCGAAGATATAGGCCAGGAGCGCGTTCACTCCCAGGACGATGAAGAAGCGGAATCCGATGCGGAAGTTCAGCAGGTCGCAGATCAGGTAGAAAAGCGAGAAGAGGAGGAAACTGATCCCGCTGCTCATCAGGGTCATCGAAGGGGTCCAGACGCTCTTGATCAGCGGGCAGTAGCCGAAAACGCCGGACGGCACCCGGCTCCAGAAATAACCGATCGCGGTGAGCGCCGCGCCGATCAGAAACAGCTGCACGAAAATCGCGACGGTCGGAACCGCCGTTTTCGTCTCGACGGGAGCCGTCTGTTCGGCGTCTTCCTCCTCGTTCCTCGCGCGGGCGGCGCGGCCGCGGGTGATCGTTCCCGCCAGCACGCCGGTCATCGCCGTGACGACGAACGTCATGCTCGTCAGAATCCAGGTCTGCGTGCCGCTGGCCGCCCAGTGGCCGGGCATCAGTTTCTGATCGACCCATTCGGCGAGCGTGTGCTGATAGACGTATGTCCCGCCGCCGACTTCGCCGAACACGTCCGAAACGGTGAAATGGATGAACTTTTCAAGCGCCCAATATCCGACTAAAAGAAACGCGGTGATTCCGATCTGAACGCGCGTGCTGAAAAACACGTAGAAAATGGCGGAGAAGAGATATCCGACGGCGATCGCCTGAAGTGTGTTGCTGTAAATGTGAAGCGAATCGACTTTGAATTCCAGAAGGTTTCCCTGCATGACGGCGCCGATCAGCCAGAGGAGGACAAACCGCCGGATCAGCCGGAACCAGAAGTGCCAGGTGACGTGCCCCCCGTCCGACTTCTTGTACCGCGCCAGGGCGTAAGGGATCGCCGCGCCCGCCGTGAACAGGAACAGGGGCATAATCTGATCCCAGAGGGTGAACCCGTCCCAGGTGCAGTGCTCCATCTGCGCCAAAAGCACGCGGAGGTATTTTTTCGATTCAAACGGACCGGCCAGCGGCCCCTGCGCCAGTGCGATCACCAGGGGGCCCAAAAGGAGAAAGACGAACATATCGAATCCGCGCAGAACGTCCAGGGAAAAAAGGCGGGGTTTCTTGGGAACGGAATGGGCGTTTTTCTTTTTCGCTGACATAATTTCGGCGTACCGGTTCGGGGTGTGAAACTTTAAAACTGCCGCGGCTGACGTGTGTACTGCGGGTTGATCGTGTAGGGACTCACCAGAATGTAATTGCTCTGCGGCCCTTTCAGATTGTCGATATACTTCTGGAAGACGACGGCGTTCACCTCTTCCAGCGGAATGATCTTGACCTGGCTCGTCTTGTCTTCCAGGATTTCCTCGTCGGTTTCCTTGACGTATTGGGCGATCTCTTCGGCCAATTCTTTCGGCGCGAAGACTTCCAAGACGTTCGTGTCGGCGTTCGGCAGGATTCGGGGAGAAAGACCGCCGGGAAGTTTCATCGACATAAACTTCAGCTGAAAGACGTTCAGCACCTGCTGCGCCATCTTCGTGACCGACGTGTTATAAACCGGTATCTTGACCGGTTTGGTGATCGGTTGGGGAAACAGTTCCGCCTTGTCGAGCAGAGCGATCATCGCGCCCGCCTCGTCGCGGTCCGCCTTTTTTCCTTTCACCATGATCGTGTTCATGACATTGTCGGGCTGAAACGAAAGGCGCGGGCCGCTCGAAACCGGCTTGACCGTAACGCCGCCGCGGCCGGTCGTCGCCGGCGCGGCGGGACGGGCGGTCAGCTTATCGGCCATGTAGACGCGCAAACGCGCGATCATCTGGTCGACGCTGACGTTTTCGACCTTATAGACCGAATAATCTCGGTCTTCCATCACCAAGCGCTCTTCGGCCGCCTTGCGGTGCCGCCGGGTCAGCGCGCGAAGATTCTTCGTCTCGCGCGGCGCGGCGTCCGTTCGGTTTTCCGCCGGAGAACCGTCAAAAAAATCGACGGCGTCCTCCCTTTGCGTCTCGCCGAGGATCGCCAGAAGGCGCGTCTGGAATTCGTCGAGCGCGGCGGTGTCGGACGAGGTGATCGTCAGGGAATGATCGTCGTTAAAGATGACGTAAACCGCGTCCGCCGAATTCGCGGTTTCGGCAAACTCGGCCTGCGAGGCCAGGAGGAGCGCGCCGCGAATCAGGCGGTTCAAAAGGGAAACGGACTCTTTCCCCCCGGCGGGCGCGGCGCCGTTCGGTTCGGAATCGGGCGCGGGATTCGTTTCGGAATCGGGCGCGGGATTCGTTTCGGAATCGGGCGCGGCGGGCGACATGCCGTCGGGCTTCTCCCTCGTCTGAATCAGCGGCGGCTGCCCCTCGTTGACCACGCGGACGGGATTCGGCAACTCCCACGAACGGCTCGCACGGCCGACCGCCTCGCGCAGATCGGCGTCGGAGTAGATCGTTCTGAGCGATCCGTTCCCCTGAACCGAGGCCGAGGGGTGCGGAGCAGGCGAACCCGCGCCGCGCGCCGGCCGATCGCGCAGACTCGTCTCGCCCGCTTCGATCAGGAACCGGCGGATCTCTTCCTGTTTCCGCTCGGTCGCGCGGATATAAAGTTTATCGGACGCGATATCGGGCTGAACGTCGACGAAGGTGCCGTCCGTTTCGAGCATCGTCGAAATGATGTTCGCCGCGGTTTCCGGATCGAGTTCATACAGATCGTAAACCGCCAGAACCGTCGGTTCGGGCGCGAGCGCCTCGAGAACGTTTTCGATCGTACGATGTTCTTCGGGCAGGGCGAGAACGATCAGTTTGCCGGTCGAGTAGTCAAGCTGCATATCGACGGTCCGCCCCTGCCTCTGGAAGATGCTCCGAAGCGTGTAATACGCCAGCGAGTTGCGCAGGGTATACGTTTTGGGCATCATCCCCCGATCCGAAAGCCCGCCGCGCCGGATCTGCGCGATCAGTTCGGCCGCCTTGTTGATCTGCTCGGGGCTCCCCTGAACCAGCAGACTCTGGTTCGGCGCGTCGTAGTTGACTTTAAAGTCCGGGTCGCTCACGTAGAGCGCGTGCAGATGCGCGAGGATCGGCGCCGACGAGACTCCCGTGATGTTGAAAACGTGAATCTGCGGCTGGGTTTCGGCGTCGTTTCGCTCGATCTCTCGGATCAGGCCGGCGACCTTCTCCTGGTGTACCGCCGTCGCGGTGACGGTCAGGGAGCGGGAAGGCAGATCGATGATCGACTGTACCTGGGTCGGATAGAGGGTGCGGATCGCCGTCTGCGCCTGAACCAGATTCGCCTTGTTCAGATGATAGACACGCGCCACGACCCCGTCGGTGACTTCTTCGTTGAGCTTTTTCACCGCCTCGCCGATCCGCGCGTGGTCGGCTTCGTTCGCCAAGACGTAGATCTGGTTCGGGTCTTTTCCGGGATTCGGCTTGGCGGTCGGCGCGATTTCGGCGATCACGCGAACCGCGTCGGCGTACAGGACGTTTTTCAGCGAGTATTTTTCGATCCGAACGCGGCGGTTCGGCGCCTCGGCGTTCATTTCGTCGAGGATTCCGCCGATCTTCTCCTGGTCTTTCGGTTTCGCGTAGATCACAAAGTAGCCCGGAGTCGCCGTCGGCAGAAAAACCGCCTCGGGCGCGACGCGCAGTATGGCGTTGATCGCCGTCGGCTGACTCGCCGCGGGCAGATCGGCGATGCTGTACGCCTTGGCGCTCGGCTGAGACCCTTCGGCCTGTGGGACGTCGATCTCTTCGAGCGACGCGGCGATCTTCCGCTGGACCGGCTCGGACGCCTCGGCCAGCAGATCGCCGCCCGATTCGGGATAGATCACGACCTCGGCCGGATAGGCGCGGGTCAAGAACGCCGCGGCGTCGGCGTAACGGATATGCTTGAGCGAGTAGCGGCGGATCACCGGCTCGGGATACGCCTCGGCGAACGTGCCGAAATACTTCTCGGCAAGCTCATGGTCGGCGGGAGCCCCCCACATCAGCACGCCGCCTCCCGAAAGGGGATAGAGCTGCGCGCCCGGCAGACTCGGCGCCAGCTGCGTCACCGCCTGCACCGCGTGTTTGGCGTCGACGCGGTAGACCTTCGGTTCGAGCCCCGCGCCGGACGCCTCGTCGGCGGTTTCGACTTTCGAGGCGATTCCGCGGATCTTGTCCTGGTCTTCCGGTTTGGCGAACGCGTAAAACTCGCCCGGCCGCTTTCCGGGGAAGATCGGCACGCCGGGGAAAGAGGCCGCCAGGATCGGCTGGAGCGTGCGGAAACTCATCCGGCTGAGCGTATAAACTTCAAAGACCGGCGTCGATTCGAGCCGTTTTTCTTTCATCGAGTCGAAGAACCCGGCGATCTGTTCCTGGTCGGAGGCGGTGGCGACGATCGCGAACTGCCGATAGACCGGATCGGCGACAACCGCCGCCTGCGGGAACTGGCGGGTCAGCGCGGCGTAGACCGAGGGGAAGAGGGCGGGCGTCATCCCCTCCATGTTGTAATACTTCGCCGAAAGAGCGGCGTCGCCGGTCCGCTTGGCGTCGATTTCGGCCAGCGCCGATTCGACCTGTTTCTGCACGAAGGGCGACGCGAGAACCGTCACGCGCTTATTCGTCAGATCGGAAGAAATCGACGCGTTCGGCGCGAGCTGTTTCAAAAGACCGACCGCTTCGGGAACCGGCAGATGGTCGACCGGATAAGACCGGTACGTCTCCTCCTGATTGGCGTTGCATGTCTCGTCGACGAACTTCTCCATCTCGTCGATCACGCGGGAAGTCCCCCACAAAATGATCTGATTCGAGTTGGCGGCGTTGTACGCGTACCCTTGCACCCGCAGGAACTGAAGCCTCAGGTAATACACCACCGTGTCGCGTGAAACGCGGCACCCTTCGGGAAGGAAAACGCTCTTCATCAGGAAATGGGTTCCGGCGGTTTCCAGGTCGGAGAGTTCGGAAAGGAACTCTCCGATCGTCTTCTGATCGGCGTCCGTCGCAAACGCGATGATCTGGTACGGGTCGGGAACGGTAAACTGCGCTTCGGGAACGAGCTTCTTCAATCCGGGGACGATCTGATTGGCGATCGGGCTCGAAAGAGGATAGACCCCCGAACGCATCTTCGAGGCGCCTTCGGTTTCGGCAAGCTGGTCCAGAAGCCCCGCCACTTTTTCAAGATCGCTCGCCGCGGCGTAGACCGACACGGTACGCGTGCGCGGATCGACGCGGAAGAACGACGCGTTCTCTTTGGCGCTCGGCGTCTCCGCGTCGTCCGTTCCCCTGGCGCTCGCCGGAGAAAGACTCTGCGCCGCCGGAAGGATATTCTGGAGCATCACTTCGACCGTTTCGGCGTCGAGTCCGCCGTACGACCAGGAGCGGAGCTGCCGTTCGGGCACGTTCGCCGGGGCGTGATGCTGTTCGAATATCTCGGCGATCATCGCCTGTTCGCGCGCGGGAGCGAATACGGTCAGTTTCTGTTCGCCGACGAGGCGGTCGGTCCAGAACGCCTCTTCTTCATCGTACTCCCAGGGAGACGCGGAAGAAACCGATTCGGTATAGACCTCGGACGAAGGAAACATCGTCTTGATCAGGCGCTGAAGCATCCGCGCCTCGCCGCCGTTCTTCGCGGAATAGACGACGCATTTCGGACCTTCGTAATCGGGGGATCCCGGATCGCTCCGGGCGTTGACCTCGGCGATCTCTTCGGAAATCCGGACATGTTCGTCGAGGGTCGCCCAAATCAGAAGGCGGCGTCCCTGGGTATCGGTTTCGATTTTAAGGTCGGGATAGATCTTTTCGAGAGCCTCGCGCAGAGCGTCGGCGTCCATTCCCGAAATCGGATAGGCGACCATCTTCAGATCGACCGGATCGAACGTCTCGACGATACTCTTCAGGCTCTCTTCGATTTTCCCCTGCTCGTCGGCGTTGGCGATCACCATCAGCTGGCGGGCATTTTTATTCACCTCGACGATCGCCTGCGGCGCGATCCTCTTGAGCGAAGTCGTCAGGGAGCTTACCGCGTCGTCGGTCGGCTCCTTGTCGAACGCGTAGAATTTCACAAACGGCTCGGCTGGGGCGACCGCCCCTTCAATCTCGCCGATATGCCGATCGATCGTTTCCAGGTCGACCGGTTTGGCGATCACCATCATCCGCTTGGCGGCGGGTTGCAAAATCACCTGGGCGCTCGGCACAAGCTGTTTGACGGCATCGGTCACGACCGCGGTCGGCGTCTTTTCAAAAGCGTAGACTTTCAGCGTCGGTGAAAGAGGACTCGGTTCCGCGGGATCCGCCAAATCGACGAATGCCAAAAGATCCTCTTTCGGCACGCGTCCCAGATTGATCAGAAGGGCGCCGGTCGAAGATTCGACCGTCGGGGTCAGTTTCGGGAACGCGGCGCGAATCAGTGCCGAAAGGGTCGCCGCCGGAAGACGCCGCGGCTCGATCCGAACGAATCGGTCCGCCTCGGCGACCGGCGATTTCACATCGAGGGTATCGAGGAAGCGGATTGCCTTATCGACCTCTTTCTTGGCGCCCCGAACCAACAGACGGTTCCCGTCGGGAGCGGCCGTGAGGGTCGCGCCGGGAACAATCTCACGCACCACGGGGATAAGCGAGGCGCCGTCGGCGTATTTCAGATCGTAGTAACTCGCGGTCTTTTGGGTCTCTTCGGAAAGACCTTCGCCGCGGAGCTGTTCGATGAGCGCCTTAAGATTCTTGTGCTGATTCGGAGTCGCCCAGATCCCGAGCGTTTCGTTCTCGTACCCCACCAAACGGATTTCGCCGTTTTCGTTTTCGAATTCGGACAGCAGGGTGTCGAACGCCGGCTTGAGTTCCTTTTCGAGAGGATAGGTCACGAAAAGTTTATCCTGTACATCGGGATACTCTTCGTTCAGGCGCCGAATCTCGTCCATCACCCGGTCGAGAATCTCGGGTCGGGCCTTGACCCTCATCACGCGGGGGTTGTCGTCGTTGCGTTCCACCTCTTTCGCGCCGGAAAGAGCGTCGCGCATCCGATCGAGAAACTCGTCCGAAACGCGGCGTTCCAGGAGGTAATACCGCGTCTGCTCGAGTTCGGGAAGCGACTCCTCCGCCTCCCGGATGATCCGAACGGCCCCTTCCCGATCCGACTCGGAACCGATCAGGGTAAACTGCTGATCCTCCTGGTTATACGTAATGTTCAGACGGGGAAAAAGGCGGCGAACATAATCGATCACCTCTTCGGGAATATCCCGTTCGGTCGCCAGATAGCGGAGCGACTCCTCGGCCTCGGGGGAGACCTGAAGAACCGCGTCCAGATGTTCGGCCATACGGCGCACCGCATCGGCCGGACCGAAAAGAATAAACTGCCTCCGGAGCGGATCTTGGGTCAGACGAACCGTCGGCTCTTCCTGCCGGATCGCCGCCAGGGCGGCGAACGGGAACGTATTGGTGTAGGGGATTGTTTCGACCACCTTCTTTCCGGCGGTTTCGAGTTCGTCGATCAGCCGCCGGGCGGATTCCAGCGCGGCGGCGTCGCCGTAGATCACCAACGCGTTCTGCCCGGCAATCTCGTCAATTTCGATTCCGGCGACTGTATTGCGGATCAGTTCGCTCGCCGCTTTGGGATCGGCCTTTTCAAGGCGGAAAATCCTCATATACGCGCCGTCGGAAGGAGAGGCGCTTTCGGGGTCGCCTTCAACCGAAGCGTTTCGGAAATTCTCGGGATCGAGCGGCGTCGCGGCCGCCTCGTCCCCTTCGGGGAACGACTCGTCCGACGAAGGTTCGGGATCGGTCAGCGGATTGGCGGGATTGGCCGGGATGGGAGGGATCGGTTTGCCGGTCAGCTGCTCGGCGATCGCGCGAACCGATTCGAGCTGAGACTTGGTCCCCCAGAAGTTGACGCGGTTCGAAGCGGTATCGTCGACTTTCAAAAGCCCCTCCATTTCGGAATCGTCCTGGAGCTTTTCAAAGACCGCGTTGAACTGCGTCAGCTGTTTGGCGGTCATCGTCAGCGAAAGGAAACTCCGTTCCTGAGTCAGGGCGGCGTAATGCTCTTTCAGCGCGGCGACCGCGTCGGCGATCGACTTCTGATCGCGCGGCGAACCGACGACCAGGAGACTGTTCTTCGTCTTATCGTAGTTGATCTGCGCGCCCGGAACCATCCGCTGGAGAACGTTCACCTCGCGGGTCGACATTGTTTTGTCGCCCCCCATATCGTAGACGGCGAACGTCTCTTTCTGAGGTTGGGACATCGGCGTTTGGAGGAGCTCGACCGCCTTTTTGATCTTCTCCTGGTCTTCGGGCATCGCCACGACCATCACCTGTTTGGTCATCTCGTTAAAGACGATCGTCGCGCCGGGGCAAAGGGTCTGGAGCCCCTCGGCGATCTCCTTGCCGATTTCGAGCATGGTGCCGGAACCGAGAAGATATTCCAGGGGGATATTGAAGCGCTGCGAAACCAGGCGAAGATTCTCCTCCGACATGTTGGTGATATTGTCAAGCGGATAGACCGCGACCGACAGGTCTTTCGACGGATCGCCCCCCTCTTCAAGACGTTTGATCAGCCCGTCGATCACCGCATGGACGCTCGGGATCGCCAGATAGCTGATCTGGGAAGCGGCTGGATTATACAGGGCGCGGGCCGAAGGGAGGAACTTTTTCACCTCGTTGTCGACGAAGGTCGGCGAGACGTTCGTCAGGACATAGGTCTGCCAGACGGGGAGCGACAGCGCCGGCGGAATCGGGGGATTGAGGATTCCCAGGGCGACCTGGACAATCTCGCGCAGGGCGTTGACCGAATCGACGATCAGAAGCGCGTTGCCGGTCAGCGCCTGGGTCGAATTATACGGTCCCTGGAACGGCTTGATCGCCGCAAGCACCTTGGCCAGCGGACGCTGGCCGAGCGGGAGAGTCAGCGCGACGTAGGAGAAACGGCTCTGCTGGGGAAGCTCCTCCACCGCCACTTTCGGGAGGAACTGCATCGGGATCGGCCCGTCCTTAAAGTTGTGGACGTAGAGCATATTCCCGGTGCGCAGGAGGGTGTACCCCTGGAACTGGAGCCGCCCGTTGAGGATATCGAGCGCCTCTTTCGGCGTGTAGCTGTTTTTGTCGTTGTAATTGAACGTTCCCGGAGGCGGCGCGTTCATCACTAGCTGAAGTCCCAGTTCGGCGGCAAACCACTTCAGGACGTTCGCCCACGGCTCTTTACTGAACCGAATCGTGATCAGCTTGTCGTTAATCGCCTGGTCGAAATTCTTGAGCTGTTCCGGATTCAAAAGCGCTTTGAGCTGTTCTTCGCTCTTCTGAACAATCTCGGGCCACTGGTTTTGGTCGGTCGCGGCGGCCAGCGCGGCGGACCGCTCGGTCATCAGTCGGGTCACTTCCTCTTGTTGGGCGGGGGTCAGTCCGACCATCGCCGCGACATTCGGGAAGAGAAGACGCGAGTAGCTTTTACTCGGGTCGTAATTGGCGACAAACGCCGCGCCCGGCTCGGCGTCGGCGGCGGGAGCCGGCTCGGCGGGCGCCTGAGCCCGCAGCGGAACCGCCGTCATGAACGAGAGAACGGCCGCGACCGCGAAAATCATACCGCGATTCCAAAAACTTTTTATTTTCAACATATTCGGCTTCGTCCTATACCGCAAACTCCCGCGGGCTTCGGCCCGCGCGTCGGCGTTTGGTTTTTGTTTCCGATGCCGAAACGCGGTCAGGGCGCAATTCGGCTACAGTATCTCTGATGAGAGGATATGCTACAGCGGGGGATTTGTCCAGTAAAACGGCGTTAAAAATTGCCTGTCCTTTTTATTTTGCATATCCTTTATGCCGTTTATAACAAATCTGCGCAATTTGGACAAGATAGCGGAGCTAAAGAAAGTTTTCTAATTCCTGTCAGCCGGAGGAATTTAAGAGTATAATAACAGGGGTTTCGGGAAAAAGAAAAGAGAGGGAGACGTTCTCGCTTCCCCCTCGTAACGCCGGCCTGAAAGGCTCCGGATCGACAAGCGATGGAATATCTTGAAATTACCCCTTCCCTTTCGATACCGATGACCGAGATCGAGTTCACCTATGTTCGGAGTTCCGGTCCCGGGGGTCAGAACGTCAACAAGGTTTCCAGCAAAGCGGTTCTCCGCTGGAATCTCGCCGCGTCCGAGCTCCCCGACGAAGCGAAAGAGCGGTTTCGGGGACTTTATCCTTCGTACGTTTCCGAAAAAGGGGACGTGATCGTGACCGGCCAGCGGTTTCGAGACGCGCCGAAGAACCGGGACGACTGTCTCGAAAAGCTGAGGCTGATGATTGCCAAATCGCTCGAAAAGCCGAAAAAACGGATCCCGACCAAGCCGACCCGCGGATCGGTTCGCCGCCGGCTCGCCGAAAAGGCGAAACATTCCGCCAAGAAGGAGCTCCGCCGCCCCCCGAACCGCGACGATTGACCCCGAGCCGGGGTCGGCGATCATCGGCTCCCAGCCTTCGGCGGTCGCACAAGCTTTGACGTCAGCGCCGTCAGGAACCAAAAATCG
>CADBQY010000093.1 GCA_902796885.1 uncultured Planctomycetota bacterium | reverse complement strand
GGCTGGAACCAAGCCCGGCCCCTCGCCAAGCTACTGCGACCGCCCGAAGGGCCGGGAGCCTTTTATTGCCCGTGCGGCTTCGCACCCCGCCGCGGCTCGCGGACCCGGAGCCCGGCCCGGAACCAAGCCCCGCCCCTCGCCAAGTTACTGCGACCGCCCGAAGGGCCGGGAGCCTTTTATTGCCCGTGCGGCTTCGCACCCTGTCCCGGCTCGGGACCCGCCCTAGAAGGTGAACGCGCGGTCGCGGTCGGCGCCGCCGGCGCCGATCCGGAACATTTTCAGTTCTCTCGTTTTCGGCTTGATCGCGGCGACGTCGATCAGGGTCTGGTTCCGCTTGTCGAACTTGGTCTTCACGGCGTTTTCGGGCAGTTCGTTCGGATGGACGTCGCCGAACCCCTGGGTGATCACGTGCAGAATCCCGCCGACGGTTCCCGCGTTGTCGAAATGGCTGTCGCCGGTAATACAGCCGACGAGACGGCAGTCCTCGTTTTGCGTGAAATCCCACGCGACCCCGTCGGCTTCGCCGGCCTCGTTCCGCAGGAACCCCCGGAGAACGGCGGTCCACACGTCGTCGCGTTCCGCGCGGATGTCGGGACTGGAAAGCCAGATGCCGAGCGGATGACCGACGCAGAAATGCTGGAAGAAAACGACGGTCCATCCGGCGGGAAGCCGAAGATGGTCGGCGACGAACCGGAGCTGTTCGCGCGAGTAGCCGTAGTACGCGCCGTCGCTCGTGTTGAGGAAGAAGGCGCGCGTCTTCTTTTCGGGCATATCGTAATAGCCGTAATCGAAATCGGGCCCGGTTTTGAACGGGATCCCGCGGCGGATCGACGGCAGATTGAAGATCTCGCCGAACGCGCGGTTCGAAATCACGAGACTTCGGCCCGGGCCGTGGTCGTGGTTCCCGACGCAGAAGAATACCGGCACCGCGTCGAAATCCTGATAGACGCGCATCTGCGCCGCGACGCGCCAGTACATATCTTCCGGCCGGCTCGGCCCGCCTCCCCGCAGCCTGTCCAGTCCGATATCGCCGAGATCGACCATAAAATCGGCGCCGAACCGTACCGCGGCGTGCTGCGCGATGTAGACGTGGTTTTTCGCGTCGGACCAGTCGAGTTCCGCGGGATCGCCGTTCACGGTGGCGCCCGGAAGCGGTTCGGAATGAACGTCGGTGATCAGCGGCACGACGACGACCTCGTCGTCCCCTTTCCACTCCCGAAACCGTTCCAGGGTTTGGTCGATTTCGGACTCCGCCCACTCGGGGATCGGTTCGAGTCCGGTTCCGTCCGGTTCCCGCGCCGAAATCGACGCGGCGCAGAACGCGATCGCGAACAGCTGTGAAAGTAATAATACGGTACGCCTTGAACTGATGTGCATTGATCCCGCCTTTCTCGGATCCGATTCTTCCAAAACACTCGCGACGGACGCGAACGACTCCATTATCCCCGATTTGGGCCGCGTTGGCAACGGGCGGCCGGGGTGCGAAGCCGCACGGGCGATTTATTCCCGTCGAGGTTTCGACTGGCCGGAAGCTGTTCTGTAGTCGCAAAACATCGTACAGACCCCGAACCAAGGCGGCCCAACGAGGCCGCCGCTTCCGGCCGGCGAAGCTAACCGCGGGAGTCATCGGGTGCGGCAACTCGCTGCCTGTTGACTTCGGGGACGCGAGGAATTATAACGGGGTCGGTCCCGCGGGTTCGGGCGCCGGCCTGCCCGGCGGGATTTTGCGTAAACTCCCGACAACTCGGAAACAATCCAGGAGGTATATCGATGAAACGACTGACGATCGGATTCCTTTTAACGGCGTTCGTCCTCGCCGCCGCGTATGACGCGAAAGGGGACGCGCCCGACGCCGACCGCGCCGCGACTTGGGACGAAACCGCGACCGCCGAATCACTCGGTCTGGAACCGCTCAAGCTTCAGGACGGCTTCTTTCCCCTCTTCCCGTGGGGCGGACTCGAGGGGACCGACAAGATGCTCGGGTCCATCTCCGAATGCGAGTTCAATATGCCCGGATTCCTGCCGATCGACTCGCTGCCGATCGCCAAAAAATATTCCATGAAAGCGATCGTTCGGTTTCCCGCGCCGCTCTATACCGAAGGGGAAGACGTCGAGGCGTACGGCGAGAAAGTGAGACAAGCGGTCGCCTCGACGAAAGACGATCCGGACGTGATCGGCTATAACCTGATCGACGAGCCGGGCGCGGACAAGTTCCCGCTCCTCGCCGTCACGGTCGCGGCGATTAAGAAACACGCTCCCGGCAAACTGGCGTACATCAACCTGTTCCCCGGCTACGCCACCACCATCGGTTCCGACGCCGTTTCGCAGCTCGGCACGTGGACCTATACCGAATATCTCGAACGATACGTCCAGGAGGTCCGCCCGCAGTTCATCAGTTACGACAATTACATGGTCGAGTATTCCGAGGATATGACGAACGCCAAACGCGCCGCCTCCTACTGGACCGACATGCTCGAAGTCCGGCGGATCGCCATGAAATACAAGCTTCCGTGGTGGAACATTATCAGCTGCCTTTCGATTCAAGGCGAATCCTCGCCGCCGACCGCCGCCCGTCTCGCGTTTCAGGCGTACACGTCGCTCGCCGCCGGATGCGACGCGCTGAGCTGGTTCATCTACATTCCGGTCGCCGGTTTCACCTACGCGCCCCTCGACGCCGACGGCGACCCGACCCTCTCGTGGCTCTACGTCAAGACGATCAACCGTCAGATCCGCTCGATCGGGTCGTTCCTCACCCGGTTCGAGTCGACCGACGTCTGGTTCTCCGATCCCGCCCCGGTTCCCGATCTTCCTCGGAATCCCGGCACGTTCCTCACCGATTTGTCCCTCGCGTGGTCGAAGATGGCGGAGCCGAACGAAATCGCCGACACTCCGCGGGTGATGGTCGGGGAATTCCGGTCGAAAGAGGATTCGCGCCGGGCGGTGATGATCGTCAATCTGAATTTCGGCCGTTCGCTCAAGGTCGATTTCCGGCCCCTGGACGGATACCGCGTGACCGGCGCCTATAATCCGGTCGCGGACAAGATCGGCGAACGCCCGACGAGCGGCTGGTGGCTCCTGCCGGGACACGGCAAGCTCTTCCTCCTGGAGAAGTGATCCGGTCCGGGAGCCCCGGCCCGGAACCAAGCCCCGCCAACGAGCGGGGCGCTACCGGCCAGCCGAAACTTCGTCGGGAATAATCGCCCGCCGGGGCTCCCGGACGCGTTTCTCATTCCGAGAGTTTGCTGCAGATATAGCGTTTCAGATCTTTCGAGGAGAACGTGAAATATCCGCCGCTTTTGTATTTACCGAGAAGCGAAACGTATTCCATAAAGTCGTCGGTGAGAAGGAGACTTTCGACGGTCCGTTTATCGTAGTCGGTCAGAATATAAAGGCCGCCGTAAACCCCGGTCCCTTTACCGCACTTTGTGATTTTGAGGTCTTTTAACGTTTTGACGATCGGACATATCGAATATTTGTTTTTGTAAACGTCGAGTATTCCCTGCGTTCTGCCGAACCCGTACCATTCGTTTCCGTCGGCAAGGCTTCTCGCTCTGAGTTTCGATTCGTATTCGCGGTAACGGGCCGATATGAGCCGATTCTTTTCGAGGAGACTGTAGGGAATCAATTTCCCGGAGCGATCGTAGGGGAACAGACATTTCGAGCTTCGGCCGGTCGAAGCCTTGACGACCGGAATGACATACTCGCCGAACGGCCAGTCGCCGATAAAAAAACGGTCGAGCAGCGTCGCGAAACCGTTTTTAACGTCGATCCCGGGACACTTTGTCCCGCAGTTCAATATTCGGGACAGGCGCGTTAAAGCTTCGTTCGAGGCGAAATAGAAATTGCCGTCGATGTAAAAATCGTCGCCGGTCAAACGGCAAACGAAAGACTCGGTCCGTTTTAGAGGATCGTATTCGTAATAATCCACGGAGCGCCGCGAATTCGTCCGTCGGTTCGGCACGTTCCCGAGGATCATGATGGTCGTATACGTCGTCGCCTCAAAAGGCTGGTAATGTTTTAAATCGACGACCGCGCGAACGAGGTTTTTGTCAACGAGATGGCGGCGCAGTTCGAACGCCGCCTTGCTGTTGAACAGAGAGCTGGGAGTGATGTATCCCAGAGTCCCCCCCGCTTTCAGCATATTGAGACCGATCTCATAGAAGGCGATAAAAATGTCGGTCATTCCGTTTTGAGAAAATCTAAAACGCTTTACCTCGTCGTAGGAGTCGGCGAGATGATGAACCCGAACATAAGGGGGATTTCCGAGAACGAAATCCATTTGACCGTCGAAACGCGTCTCACTCAGGGCGTCCCCCTGCTCAATATCCCATCGGACGCGTTTGACTCCGAATTCGCCGGCGACATCCGAAATACGTTCGACCGCTTTGTTCCTTTCCCTTTCGTCAATTTCAATGCCGTGGATATATCGGCCCAGCTCGCCCGTTAATTTTGCGGTTGTATATCCCGCGCCCGTCGCTTCGGAACAGTATCTTTTAACGATCTCTTTCAGAAAAGCGCCGTCTCCGCAGCTGTTGTCGATAACGTGTTTACGTAAAATCCCCGGCCCCCGGTATCCGGACAGATTCAGTATGCTTCCGACGATATGTTCGGGCGTGTAAAAACGTCCCTTCGCTTTTTCTTCCGTGACGCGCATACGATTCTCGCTTCATTACGATGAAACCGTTTGGTAAACCGAACGCGCGGCGCCCGTTCGCGCGCCCGCGCCGTTGCTTTCGCCGCCGATACGTCCGGCCGGTTTATCGTAACATATCATAACGGGCTGAAAGAGACAACGTTCATAAACGGCGGCGGACTTCAATTTTGGGGCCGAAACGGGCTTTTTGCCGGGCCACAAAAAAAGACGGTCCGACGGGACCTCCCGCCGGACCGTCTTTTTTTCCGCACGCGGACTAGCCGCGGCCGTCCGTCTCGTCGTCGCCTTCGAAGAACTCGTCTTCCGACTCGCGCGTGAAATAGCGGCGCATAAAGTCGTTTTCGTTCTCCTCTTCCGCCTCTTCGTCGGCTTCTTCTTTCGCGGCCGCTTCCGCCGCCTCTTCTTCTTTTTCCCGATCGGATCGGACGAAATCGTTCCAGGTCGAGAACTCGAACGAGTCCGCCTTCTTCGGCTCCTCCTCCGGCGTGTCGTCGTCGACGCTGATCACCTGATCGGCGGAAACCGCCGCCGACTCGAAATCGTCGTCGTCGCCGTCGAACTCGTCGGACGGCGTCTCTTGCGAAATGCTTTCGCCGTCGGGCAGTTCCGGCGCCCCGCTCGTCAGCGAAGGACCCGAAACGTCGTAATCGGCGTCGGCGCTGATCGACGAATGGCTCTGCGAAAGATTCCCGTCGAGATCGTAACCGCGCGCCTCGTCGTCGTCGGGGTCATATTCGTCCTCGTCCTCGTCTTCGTCTTCGGGGTCATATTCGTCGTCCGCCTCGTCGACGTCATCCTCGTCGTCTTCGTCCTCAACCTCATCCTCGTCGGCGACGTCGTCCGATTCGTCGTCGTCAGGCTCATCGTCGTCCCAGGGATCGTCGTCGGCTTCGGCGTATTCCTCGTCGAAATCGTCCGGCTCGTCTTCGCCGCCGTCTTCATCCTCTTCGCCGTCCGACTCGTCCTCGTTGTTCCAGAGTTCGCCGTCGTCTTCGTCTTCTTCGTCGTCGGAACCGAGATACTCTCCGGCCTCGTCGTCCGAATCGTCTTCGACCTCCGAATCCTCTTCAAGCTCCGATTCTTCTTCAAGCTCCGATTCTTCTTCGACTTCCGAATCTTCTTCAAGCTCCGATTCTTCTTCGGCCTCCGAATCTTCTTCAAGCTCCGATTCGTCTTCAAGCTCCGATTCGTCTTCGACTTCCGATTCTTCTTCGACCTCCGAATCCTCTTCAAGCTCCGAATCCTCGTCCTCCTCTTCGAACTCGTCTTCGGGCTCTTCGTCGACCGGTTCGGCGCCGGTCAGTCCGTGCGCC
>CADBQY010000092.1 GCA_902796885.1 uncultured Planctomycetota bacterium | reverse complement strand
CGTCGAATACGGCGAGCCGATCACGCCGGCCGACTACAAAGACCTGAAAGAGGAAGAGCTGCACGACCTGGTCGAAAGCCGCGTGAAGGAGATCTTTGAGCGGATCAACGCGCGGTATGTGAAATAAGGGGAGAAGCCCCGTAAAGCGGGGCTCTTCGGCTTTTGTGAAGAATACTTAGTGCAAAATATAGATTATTGGATAGTTTAGTTTGTTATTACTTTCACGCGATATTCTTTTGGATGTTGTATTGGTCGATTTCATCACGACGCTTGCATGCTGAGTCGATGTAACGTTGAGGATCACGAATGAATTCATCCCAGGTGACATCTGCTATATAACTACACTCTCCGAGATAGATTTCTTTATCAGAACGAAAGCATGTAAAAGTATTTTTTATCTTTCTATTAAACTTGTTTGCCCGAAGAATGTAAAATAATTTTTCTAGATCATATGTTTCACAATAATTTATGCAGCAATCATTGTGTTTCATATAGTAAGAATAATCGCCCTGACTGTCAGGAAGAATAACAGAAAACATGGCGTTGCTCGAGCTGGTGACGGATGAGCCATCTTCTTTTCTGCGGCTAATCTCTTTCAGAGAATAGGATATCTCCCAGGGGATCCACTGGTTCCTGTCTCTCGTTGTCTCCTTCATGCCACGAGAAATGAGCACAATCGTTAATGTGCTATCATAGATCCTGTCCTTAAGCTTCTCCCATATTGCATCATCTGTCAGATGACTCAAGTCGTTATCATCACCTTCTCCCTTGTAAATGTGATTTGTATGATCAAGTATGCGTTCAATCTCATCAACATAATCACGGACTGTTGAACTTGCCCCCCAATTCAAGTTTTTGACTTGACTGTCGGAATACTTGTAAGACACGAAAATTTTACGACCCATAAAACTGTCCTCCGTGTTAGCAAAAGGGCCTATGAAGTGGCATTTTTATATGCCTAGAGATTCGTTCTACTAAAGTATACCAAGTTTTTCAGGTGTGTCAATAAAGTGTGATCCTTATGGTCATTGTTGTACATCCTAAAACATGAGAATATGCTTTAATCAATTACAACAAAACTTAACGACATATATAACTACAAGCAAAGGGGCGTAGAATAACCATATACTCCAAGAAAACATGCAATTGTACCATTTGGTTTTTTTGTCGTTTTTGAGATCCTCTTTGATACAGTTCACATTAAGGTCAAGGTCGATAGTGTGTTTGTCTTTGCACACAAGTTTATATAAACGACGGTATTGTCTCTCTTTTCGCAGGTAAGCTATATCGAGAAACATCATACAGATGATGGGGATAAAAATGGAAATAGATAAAGTTAGACTAAAAGAGCAATTATGTATAGTTAGAATGCCAGCTGCAGTAGTTGCTGTAAGTCCTTTGACAATAGCAGAGCTGGTAGCCATCCGGTTGATGATATTTTGGATCAGCTCCAGATAAAGTCTTTTGTCCTCATCGCAACTTTTCATTTGTGCCACCTTTTAAGGCAATTGTTTTTTTGATTAACAGCATGCAATTCCAGGGAATTACCGTTGTTGTCAGTTGAAATGCCTTCTATGTCCTTTTAACAGACATCGTTGGCAATTTTACACCGCTTCCGTGTTCCGAAGCTCATCGTAGATATCTTTTTCGAAAACGCCGAAAATCTGATTTTTGATATCTTCGTCCGCGAAAATCATCTTGAAGAATTCGCGGTTGCTGTCATATTCGTTAATCATCGCCTCCTTAATGGCATCGTTATAGGCAAATGCAAAATCACTTTCGGTATTGTTCTTCGCGCTTGCCCTCAGATTGGGATTTGTCATCACAATATCCCTAATTCGCTTAATAAGCGGGATAACACTTTCGTCCTGGAACGTTGTGCCGCGTCTGCTGTTGCATTCGGCGATGATCTGTGAAAGCTTTTTGTATTGTGTCGGCGGCACGCCAAAGACATCGGCCGTGGGTAACTTGACAACCGGGTCGGAGATCGGTCTGCCGGAGACCGTTTCCCCTTCCTTCTGCTCGAAGTGATCGGCTGTGATTTTGCCGGTAAGATTGAATCCGTCGCCGGGTCTCTTGATATCAAGATAGGCGTTAAGGCCCACAATGAATTTGTATTTTTTATGAAGTTCAGGATCCTCAAAACTCGTTGCCAGCAGAATGAACTCGTAGAACCTGATAAACGCTTTCAGCGCCTTTACGAATTCAAGCTGCTGTTCGATAGGCCTGCCTTCAAGCGTCTTTTTGCATTTGTCAAAGCAGAACCGGAGTTGCTGAAGTTCTTTGGCGGTCCGTTTTTTCTTCGACATCAGAAGGGCGGCCGGTTCTATGTCCATCGGGTCTATGACGGCGTAACCATCGATTTTGGCTTCGATGTTGTAAATTTCTCTGGGCGTTACGTTCCCGGCAAGAAGCGAAGTGGTGTAGTATTTTGAGTAGGCTTTCTCAATATCCTCGATTGAATTTACAAAGTCGAGAATGAACGTCTTTTTATTGTATGGGGGGCAAATACGGTCGAGCCGTTCGAAAGTCTGAACGGCGTTTACGCCAACAAGTTTCTTTAGCACATACATGCCGCACAGTTTTTTCTGGTCGAACCCGGTTTGATACTTGTTCGCGACGATAAGTACATTATAATTGTCCGAATCAAAGTAATCGGGCAGCTTATCTTCCGGAAATCCGTTCATTCCGTATTCCGAAAATTCGGTTTCGGTGCCGTCTTTATCATTCTTGACCTTGACCTTGTCCGAAAACGCGACGAGCGCTTTGACATCGGTATACCCTTTTCTTACGATATACTCTTCAAATGCCTGACGGTATCTGACGGCTTCCTCCCGGCTCGACGTGACAACCATCGCTTTCGCCTGCCCATCGAGCTCCGGCATGACTGTTGTCCGGAAATGCTCGATAATCACTTCAACGCGCTGTCCGATATTAATCTCGTGCAGTTTGATAAACCGGGCGATTTGACGTTTTGCGGGAGCAGTCTGAACATTGGGATCTTCTTCGATCGCCTTGTTCAGTTCGTAGAATGTTTCATAAGGCGTGAAAGACTGCAGAACATCCACAATGAACCCTTCTTCCACCGCCTGTTTCATGGAATACAGATGAAACGCCCCCATCTGCCCCTTCGAGTTGGGGCGGCCGAATAGTTGGAGTGTGGTATTTTTGGGTGTCGCGGTAAACGCGAGCATGGATATATTCGGCGCTTTTCCGCTCTTTCGGACTTCGGCGGCAATCACATCTTCCAGTTCGATATCGTCCCCGCTTGTGAGAACATTCTTTAAGGCCTGGAGGTCTTTACCGGAAGTCGAAGAGTGCGCTTCATCAATAATAACGGCAAACGTCTTATCGGCGAGTTTCCTCGCGAATTCCTGGATGTATAAAAACTTCTGGATCGTGGTTACGATGATCTTCGTATTGCTTTTCAGCGCGGCCTCCAGGTCGGAACTGTGCTTGTCGTCGTCCATGATGGCGATAAATCCCGATTTATGTTCCAGCGCCATGATCGCCCTTTGAAGCTGCCTGTCAACAACGCGCCTGTCGGTTACAACGATCACCGTGTCAAAAACAGGCCTGTCTTCAACCTGCAGTTTTGCCAGCCGGTGCGAAATCCAGGCGATGGTATTGGTCTTTCCAGACCCGGTGCTGTGCTGAATCAGGTAGTTCTGACTCGATTTGTTGACAGCGGCATCCTCAAGAATCTTTCGGACACAGTCAAGCTGGTGGAACCGCGGAAAGATAAGCGTTTCGCTGACCTTCTTCTTGAACGTAACGCTGTTTTCGGTCTCCTTAATTTCAACAAAGATATATCGGCCGATAAGGTCGAGCAGCGTATCTTTGGTGAGAACGTCTTCCCACATGTAGTAGACACTGTATTTATCATCGTAGATCGGGTTTCCCTTGCCGGTATCAATACCTGTCCCTTTCCCCATATTAAAAGGAAGGAAGGTTGTCTCTTCTCCGTTCAGGTGTGTTGTCATGTGAACTTCATTGAGGTCCATCGCGAAATTGACAAGGCATCCCGCCTTAAACAAAAAGAGACGGCTTTTCGGATCCCGGTCTTTTCGATATTGTTCAATGGCATCTTCGTAGGACTGACCTGAAAAGTCGCATTTCAGTTCAAACGAGATAATTGCGAACCCGTTAAGGAAGATCACCAGATCGACCCTTTGAGTATCGTTCGCGTAAACTTCCTCCATAACGGAAAAGATATTTTGACCGTATTTCCTGTTGAGGTCTTTATTGAGGGAGGTCGCCGGTTTGGCATACATAAAATCCAGGTGATACCCGGCAATCTCAGTCCCGTTCTTTAAGAAATCAATCAGGCTCCCCTTCGCCTTTGTGATTTCCGCGTTGAAGCTGTTGATAAGCGTCTCTTCGGTCTCGGACTTAAAAACCTTACGCAGCGCTTCCATCGTTTCCGACTGCGTTTCTTCCAGAAACCGGAAAACAAGCTCGCGGTCAACCGCATGAAAACGATCGAACTGTTTTGCGTCACGGACCTCGTAACCGTTCTCGCGAAGTCTCTCGATAATGAATGCCTGGTATTGCTTTTCCGTCAGGATATTATTCATGCGGGAACCTCTTTTTTACCGGTGACATATTCGTAAATCATGGACTTTTTATATTCAGCTAGAGTTTCGAGCTGCTGCTGCTTCAAGCTGATTGTTTCGTTGATTTCAGCACATTTCTCGTCGAGGTAGGCTGCGATACGGGCTTGGTCTGTGTATGAAGGCTCAGGAATTGGGCAGTTCTTTATAAAATAGGGTGAGACACGTTTTAAACCCGCAACACCAGACATTGTCGCACAACCTGCAGAAATAAATGATTGCGTCTGAAGGAAATAAAATAGATACCGCCTATGTATTTTTGCGGTTCGAATTACAAAAAGCTCAGAGCTCCCCATCCCGAAGCCGGAAGTGAGATCGTCCATAATCGCAATATTTCCATTTTCAAAACATGGAGTAACTTTTGCGATTACAATATCTCCTTCTTGATACGTTGTTAGTGAATCCGGGAGTGATCCACGAAGAGCCGTGTTATTGATATAATAGCCATTTTTGATAAACTCCATTGGCGTGTAGGTTATTACATCTTCATCACTCACTTGAACAGTACAAGGAGGATTTACAAGAGCAAGATGTTTTAAGCGATTAACCTCCCACTCCTCTGGTATCCACCCGATCCACTCGATTCCAGAATCCTTCATCGGAACAGTCGGATCAAGCCCCTTTGTAACTGCTTCGGTAATCACCGATTTTTTATACTCTACAAGTGTTTCAATCTGCTTTTCGATATCGGTGGTGAGGGTGTCAATTTCGTCGCATTTTTTATCCAAATAATCAGCGATTTTAATCTGTTTGGCCAAAGTGGGAATTGCAACCCTTTGCTTTAATATACTGTCAGATGACACACGTAATCTGATCTCCAATATACCATTAGCAAATTTTCTTAGCTCTCTCTGAAATTGCGTGGTTTGGAAGATGTAATTAAGGAATCGTATATCGTTGTTTCTTTTCTCTTTGAATACATAATAGACAGGGCTTACACAGCCCTGATATTTTGACAGTCCAACGGAACCTATTAGTATATTCATGCTGTTTGCTACTATGGTATCTTTATAAGCAATTTTGTATTCCGTGTAGTCAACCTTTGCTTTGTTACCCTGATTCCCTTTTTCTTCATAAGGAACAACACCCAATTTATTTGTAAGTGACAAAACATTAGTAGTCTGGAGTAATCGATTTTTTACGTTAATTTCATCCAAATGCCATTGCAATCTTTCCAACGACCAATCGTGTGGTATATCGGCAATCCATTCGATACCGCTTTTCCGCATTCTTGTCATAACCTCACCTCTCAAAAAGCTTCGAAATTTTGGCTTGAACCACAGATTCAAGTTTATTGAATCTCTTTTCGAGAACTTCGCTTTTTTCCGGTTTCTGGTATTTGTAGAAATAGCGTGTGAATGGTATCTCAGCACCGGTCTTTATGGTCGGTTTCTTCTTCGATAAATCCTCTTCAAAGAAATATTTCGCGTCCGGAACATAGGGAAGTACTTCACGGTTCATATAATCTTCGATATCCTCGTCGAACTTAACGATCTCCGTGTCTTTGGTGGCTTTGTCGTAAATGATGTCTCCCTTCTTGCCCCTTTGGATTTCAGCGTTTTTATCGATCGCCGATAGCCCTTCGGCTATCTTCTCGATCAGCTTCTTGTCGGAGGTCACACCTTCCAGAACTTCCGTAATGACAGGCTGAAACGCTGTGGATGACATATATTTTTTCTTCGAGACTGCTTCGTTGAGCGCTTCCACTATCGAACGGTACAACCCTTCGCCATCCCTCAGCTTTTGAAGCTGCTTTCTCTCCTTGTCGCTGATATCTTCTTTTCCTTCCAGTTCGTAGATTTTTGCCTCATCGTAGATGCCCGAGAGCGTTCCGGCAGCGAGCATTTCTTCAATACTCTCTTTCGTTATGCTGTAACTCCGCTGGAACGGCTGCATAATTGTGTATTCGCGGTATTTGAATTCGGAATTGCTGAAGATTTTGCAGTATTCGTTTTCCTCGAAATTACCGTAAAGCTTGGTGATTTTTTCTCTGTCTTCCGGCGATATTTCGACGCGCTTGTCCCCCAATTTCTTTCGCAAAGGCTTGAAGAAAGACGAGGCGTCAATGAGCTGAAGCTTACCTCTTCTTTTGGGACTTTTCGATTTGGAAATCACCCAGATATAGGTTTGGATTCCGGTGTTATAGAACAGATCGACCGGAAGCGCGATGATCGCTTCCAAATAGTCCTGATCA
The DNA here is from genome assembly GCA_902796885.1 of uncultured Planctomycetota bacterium. GTDB lineage: Bacteria > Planctomycetota > Planctomycetia > Pirellulales > Thermoguttaceae > RUG695. The sequence continues at coordinate 35,645 of CADBQY010000092.1, read as the reverse complement.
AGGAGCCAGCGCCGGATTTGACTCTCTCCGGAACTCACGCCGCCGGAGAAGAGGGGGGATCCGTTTTCAATGATCGCGGCTCTGCCGTTCGGTGCGAGCTTGTTGATCGCCGACTGCACAAATAGCATTTGCGTATCACCGGATCCCGGAAGACCTGCGGGAAACCGGCTGTTCGCCCTTTTGTATTCTTCCTTGACAGCCGCCTCTTCCCCAACAGGCGCGTCTTTCCCCCCCCACGGAGAACCGAACGGGGGATTCTCGATCACAAACCGCATCTTTGTTTCCGGGAACAAATCCGCCTTCATCGTGTCCTGGAACCTGATGTTTTCGGCGTTTTGCCCCTTGATCAGCATTTCCGCCAGGCAGATCGCGTAGGATTCCGGGTTGAATTCCTGCGCGAACATGCGGATGTCGGCTGTCGGATTGTATCTGCGAATGTAGTTGTAAGCCGTCGAGAGCATACCGCCGGTTCCCGCAGCCTGGTCCAATATTGTGATGACCTTGCCGTCTTCAAAAATATCGTTGCATCCTTCCGTTAAGAGGATCGATACCATCGTTTTAATGATGTCACGGCCGGTGTAGTGATCGCCTGCCTCGGCGTTTTCTGAAAACCGCCTGATAAGATCTTCAAAAATATATCCCATCTTTACATTGTCGATCGTCTCCGGATCAAGGTCGAGTTCTGAAAACGCTTTGACAACACTGTAAAGGCGGTCGTTGTCGTCCATCTTTTTGATCTGGGTATCGAATTCCAGCCTGTCGATAATGTCAACAACGTTGGGAGAGAATCCCTTGATATACTCCCGGAAATTCGCCGCGATGCTGTCCGGATCACTGACCAGTTTCTTTAAGGTGAATCCGCTAGTGTTGTAGAATTGCAGTTTGGAAACCCTACAGAGGAGTTGGGGCGGGATTTGAGGATCGGCCTGATATTTGGCGACTACTTTGTCCTTTGTCTTTTCGAGCGCACATTCCAGACGCCGGATAATCGTCATCGGAATAATGACGTCCTTATACTTGTCCGACTGGTAGGGACCGCGCAGTTTATTGGCGATGGACCAGATAAAATTGACTTCTGAGGAAACATCGATGGGAGTATCGTCCCACATCACATCGATCTTTTTTGCCATGCTTGTTCCCTTCTAGCGTGCGGACTGGTACAGATGAAAAATACTTCTTTTGGAAAAATGCGTCGAATTGCAATTCTCAGTTTTGAGTGCTTGATCGTCGCGTGCATCCCGCCCATTATACCACAACTTTTGTCCGCTGTGGAAGAAGATACCGAAGATTTTTAGATTTTCTTGATCAGACTCTCATTTTCACCGGTTTTTTAATGACATAACGAAACAATCTATCGCGTCGGCGACCGGTACAACCTGCTGAAAAGTTCATTTCGAGACGTTTTGCGTCCCCTCACATCCCCCCGATCCCCCTCAGAATCCCGATCATCCCTTCCGCGGCGATGTCGTTTGTGACTTTCCCCTCCCCGTTGAAATAGTAGAAGTTCATCACGCTGACGGAAATCTTGCGGCCGGTCGGCGGTATTCCCATAAACTCCCCGTCGTGCGTTCCGGTCAGTTCCCAGCGGACGGCGACCTTGTCCCCTTCCGCCGCCATGTCGCGGAGATGCCACTGAACGTCGCTGAACCCCTTTCTCATCCAGTGTACCACCGACAGGTAACCCGCCCCCCCGTAGAGCGGTTCGGGACTGGCGGGGGTATAAAACGGCGCGTCGGCGGCGACGAGCTCTTCGGCCAGCGCCGCGTCGGCGGTGTTGATCATCGTCTCGAACTTCTTCATTCGTTCTTTGTTGCGGTCGCTTAAATTCATCGGGGTTCCTTTCAATGGCGGGTCGCGGCCGCGAGCCGCGGCGGGCGGTTTATTCCCGTCGCGGTATCGAGCTAGCCGGCCGCCTCGTTGGGCGGCGATAGAGTACAGGCCGATTCTTTGCGAGCCGCGGTTTATTCCTCTTCGGCGGGCGCCTGGTCATCCGGGCCCTGCGGCGGCATGCCGTCCGGCCCCTGCGGTCGGGGCGGGCCGAACGATTTCAGCTCCTCTTCGGTGAGAAGCCCGTCGCTGTCGCCGTCGATCGACTGCAGGAACTCAATCTGCGCCTGCCGGACTTTCGCGGTCAGCTCGTCGAGATTGATTTCGCCCCCCTCCTCGTTCCGCACGGTCGCGACGGCTTCGAATACTACGCCCATCGGGCCGAAAGGACCGCGGGGACCGGCGTTTTCGTCTCGGCCTCGGCGCGGGCCGCGCCCTTCACGGTTACCCGGCCGGTTCTGCGGCCGCCCTTCGTTGCGGTCGGCTCGGTCTCGCCGGCCGAACGGCATCGACGCCTGCTCGTCGGCGTCCAGAAGACCGTTCCCGTCGGCGTCGGCTTCCTTGAACCGATTCCGGAACTCTTCCGGCATTCGGTCCGGCAGCTTCGAAATGTCAATCTGACCGTCTTCCGTTCGCGCGTCGGCGAGCGGGTCGCGCATCGGGCCGCGGTCGCCCCGGCGGGGACCGCGGTCGCCGTCGGCGTTGCGCCGGCCGCCGCGCCGGTCATGCCGCCCTTCCGGGCCGCGGGGGCCGTCGGAGCCCGGCCGGCCGAAGAAACGGGTCGAGTCGAGCTCCTCTTTCGTGACGATGCCGTTCCCGTCCTTGTCGGCGTCTTTCAGGCCCTGTACCAGGTCCGCCGCGAAAAGATCGGCGGCTTTCTCAATCTGAACGTCCCCGTTTTCGTTTTTCGATTTCTCGAAGTTCTCGCGGATGCGTTCCATCGGATTGACCGGCTTCGCGGGTGCGCCCGGTCGGGATTCCGCCGCCGCCGAAGTTTCCGGTTTGTCGGCGGCCGCCGGTTTCGCCGCCCGCTGCGCGAATGCGGCCGAAGTCGCGGTTAGCGCCGCGACGGCTAATAGTGAAATCAAAACTTTTTTCATCGTGAATCTCTCCTTTTGAAGGGGTGGAATGCCGAACAGCATTATACCAAATCAAACTCAACAGCCCAAATCAAACGGGAGGGCTACTGTACCGAACACCGTTCCCCCAAAAAAGTTTCGGCCCGCGAGCTCCGGGTCGCCGTAGGCTGGGAGCCGAAAGCTGCCGACCCGGGCTCCGGGACGCTAACGAAACCGATTGACGGATTGCCGATAGCCGCTTGGCCCGACTCGGAGTCTTGACTTTTTTGATGATTAGTGTAAAGTAAGTACCGCAAAAGAGAACTTACTTGAGAGTAATTTCCCGCTATGGCCTTCATTTTAAGAAACGAGATCCCTTACGATATATTCGATTACCTGGAATTGACGTCGGTTCTGCGCCGGTACGCCAATGTCCGCGGCAAGATCCGACGTCTCTTGGCCGACGGCGAGATGATCAGGATCAAAAAGGGACTCTATACGTTTCCCGCCGGAAGCCGCCGGTTTCCGCTCAATCCGATTCTGGTCGCGAATCGGATCTACGGCCCGAGTTATGTCAGCGGCGACTACGCGCTTTCCCACTACGGCTTAATACCCGAACGGGTCGAAGAGGTCACGTCCGTGACCGTCGGCCGCCCCCGCTTGTTCCGTACGCCGGTCGGCCGTTTCTCCTACGCGTCGCGTCTCGGCCGCGTCTACCCGGTCGGGGTCGCCCTGCTCGAAACGCCCGAAGGGAACGCCTTGATCGCCTCGCCCGAAAAGGCGCTCTACGATAAGGCCGCCGACGATCCGCGTTTCGACGGAAACGGGATCCCTTCCTACCTGTGGGACGATCTGCGGATCGACCGCGATTCGGTTCGCCGGTTCTCCGCGGATACCCTCGCCGAACTCGCGCTCTGCGCCCGAGGCCGAATGAAAAAACTGGTGAACTATCTGACGGAGGTTGCCGATGAACAGCGCCGTTGAACAGATGATCGTCCGATACGATTGTAAAACGGAAAACGATTTCATGATGGCGTTTCGCGAGATTGTTCAGTCGATCGTTCTTCAGGGGCTTTCGCGGAACAAGTTCTTCGAACGCGCCGCCTTCTACGGCGGAACGGCGCTGCGGATCTTCTACGGCCTCAACCGCGCTTCCGAAGATATGGATTTTTCGCTCCTCGAACCGGATCCGTCGTTCCGTATCGAGCCGTTCGGCACACGGCTCCGGTCGGAGCTCGAAAGTTACGGGATCCGCGCCGAATGGAGTTCAAAGGAAAAGACGGCCGTCTCGATGATCGATTCGGCGTTCCTTAAAATGAACACACGAACGGAACTGCTGGAGATCGGTATGCCCGCACGGCTCGCCGAAAGGATACCGCTGCGCCGGCAGATCAAAATTAAACTGGAAATCGATATCGATCCGCCGCCCGGATTTCTGACCGAGGTGAAAACTCGCCTGGCCCCGTCCCCCCATTCGGTCAGAGTCTACCGGCTCCCCGATCTGCTCGCGGGTAAACTGCACGCGGTCCTCTTTCGGGGCTGGAAAAACCGTGTAAAAGGACGCGACTGGTACGACCTGGTCTGGTATGCCGGTCACGCGCCGGAAGTGAACGTTGACCATCTGAACGAGCGGATCCGGCAGACCGAAACGAATGGAGAAGGGGTATCCGCGTCCGACCGGGTTCCGGTGACCGCGGATTCGCTCAAAGAACGGCTCCGCGCCGCGGTCGACCGGCTTGATATTGCCGCGGCACAAAAGGACGTTCGCCCGTTTCTCCGCGATCCGCGGGAAATCGAACTCTGGTCAAAACCGTTCTTTTGCGAAGTCATCGACGCTCTCCGGCCGCGAGCCGCGGCGGGCGATTTATTCCCGTCGTGATATCAAACTAGCCGGGCCCCCGTTGGTCGCCGATGGGGTGCAAGCTGATTCCGATAAGGTGCAGGCTGAGTCTGATAGGGTACAGGCTGATTCTGGCTCCGCAGTCGATTTCGCCAGTGCCAGTGCGACCGCCGTAGGCTGGGAGCCGAAACTGCCGACCCGGGCTCCGGGACGCTAACGAAACCGATTGATAGACGGCCGATCGCCGCTTGGCCCGACCCGGGATTTTGCTTTATTGACGATTGGCGTAAGGTTGTAAAGATTTTGCGCGGGACTAGTTCTCCGCCGGTTCGGCCGTTGAAACCGGGTCGTACTCGTAGATCAGGATCAGCGGGACGCGGCTGAGATCCCAGGGGGTGTTTTTCAGGAATTTCGGCGTTTTCCACATGCCGGCGGTTTTGTACCAGACCGGTCTTTGAGTTCGAAGGATTTCGCGGTCGAACGGGGTCAGGCCGGAAGCCCGGTTTTGAAGAATGTAATAGCCGAACGGCGTTTCGGAAAGACGGCGCCGCGCGTCGGGGCGCCCGACCAGCGAGGTGATCGTCTCGCTGCGCGGGGGAACCAGATCCCACTCGATCCAGCGGCGGAGCGTGGCGGGGGACGCCGCGCCGAACAGACACGGCCGCGCGGCGCCGGTCGGCGACCAAGGGGCCGCCGACCGGGAGATCTCTTCGTCGAGCCCGTCCCAGTAGTAGGTGACCTCCATCCCAGCGCGCGCCGCGCCCGGAAGACCGCCGATCAGAAGATTGTAATACGAAAGCCCCTGCGGAAAGTAGAGGACGAGCGAACCGGCCGAACCGAGCAGAACGGCGGCCGCGGCGATTTTCGGAAACGCGCCGCGTGACGTCCAGAGACGGGCGAGTCCCAAACCGGCGAGAATCGCCAGGAAGGGGAACGCCGCGACGAACAGACGGACGCCGTCGTGAACCGGCAGACCGGGAATGGCGCGGATCGCGATCAATAGAATCCAGTTCCAGAAAAGGAGACCGATCTCGCCCCGCCGACGTCCGCCGAAAAACGAACCGGCGGGGTCGGCGCCGCGGCGACGGCGAAACGCCGCGCCCGCAAGGACCGCCGCCGCCGAGAGAAGAAGTCCGGTCGGAACGGTCACCGCGGTCCAGAAGAGGGAATTCCACCAGGGAAGGGGACGCGCGAGCGAGTACATCTTTCCCAGAAAGAAAATTCCGATGTTATACGCCTCGCGGTGCGTGTTGAGCTCGACGTAACGCGCCAAACCCGAAAAAGGGGCGTGCCAGATCGGCGGGTTCAGAAGCCAGAAGAGAAACAGCGCGGCGAGCCAGCCCAGCGCCTGGCCGGGAAGGAGCGCGCGGCGTTCCCGCCGAATCAGCGTCCAAAGAAGAAACGGAAAAAACGCCAAAGCGCCGGTGAATTTCATCGAGGCGGTCAGACCCAGAAAGAAGCCCCAGACGAGCCAGCGTGCCGGCCGCGCCCGGCCGCGCGGAAAGAACGCCCAGGTCAGGAGCATGCCGGACATCAGCGGGGAGTCGCCGAACGCGATCTGCGCGTGAGCGAAAACGCGGGGGAGACAGAGGATCGAAAGAATGGCGAAAAGGGCGGACGCGCGCGTAAAACTCCGCGCGATCCGCAAAAACACCGCGCCCAGCGCGCACGACCAAAGAAAAATCGCGCCGAATCGGTAGACGGTCTGCTCGTGAAGAAGACCCCAGCGGCCGAAGGCGGCGTCGAGCCGCGTCCAGAACGCTTTGCCCGCCGCGGTCAGGATCACGTAACCCGCCGGATGACCCTCGCGGGAAACCGTGTTCGGAAACGCGCTTCGCAACGCCGGCGCCGTCCAGAGACGGCCGTCGAACCGGCGGATCGAAATCGCGCGGCTCGACCACGCGAGAACCGAATCGGCCCGCGCGTCGGTGTCCCCCTCGTCCCAGGTGGGGGGGAGCGATTCCGACGCCGACAGGAAAAGAATCAGCGCCGCCAGACCGACTAAAAGCGCCCGCAAACAATCGCCGCGGCGCGGGGGATGGACGGGATTGGTGTCGGAGGGGATCGAACGTTTCACGCCGCTTTGGGCCTTTCCGGGTTGCGCGACAGGCGTTTCGGGCGCGGGACCGCGCGCGTTTACCGGCGCCGCATCATCGAGATCCGCAGTCCCTTTTCGGTGTCCGCCTTTTTCTTCGACTCGCGCTTGTCGAACTCCTGTTTCCCCTTGCAGAGACCGACCAGGAGCTTGGCGCGGCCGCGGCTGAAATAGAGTTTGAGCGGAACCAGCGTGAACCCCTTTTCGAACGCCTTCTCGGCGAACCGCCGCATCTCGCTTTTGTGCAGCAGGAGTTTGCGGTCCCGTTTCGGCTTGTGGTTGAACCGGTTCGCTTCCAGGTATTCGGGAATGTCGCACCCGATAAACCAGAGTTCCCCGTTCTTCACCTTGGCGTACGAGTCGGCGATCGAAACGCGGCCGTTGCGCAGACTCTTCACCTCGCTGCCGGTCAGGACGATCCCGCACTCGAGCGTGTCGAGAACGTGGTAGTCGTGCCGCGCGCGGCGGTTCTCGCTCACCACCTTTTCGGTCGATTCGGAAACTGTCTTCTTTTTACCGCTCTTTGCCACGGGGGATCTCTTTCCGGAATATCACTCCACGGCGATCGTCTGCTCGCGGCTAGGACCGACCGAAACCATCGAAATCGGTTTGCCGATGACCTCGGAAATGCGCGCCACGTACTTTTTGGCGTTTTCGGGAAGGTCGGCGTAACGGGAAATGCGGGTGATGTCTTCGGACCAGCCGGGATGCGTTTCGAGAACCGGCTTGACCCGGCGCAGGTCTTCGGCGTTGGCGGGGAAATGGGTCGTCGTCTTCCCGTCGATTTCGTAGGCGGTGCAGATGCTGATCTCGTCGAACGTCGACAGGACGTCGAGGAGCATTAGCGAGATTTCGGTCACGCCGGAAAGACGCGCCGTATAGCGCGCGGCCACCGCGTCGAACCAGCCGCAGCGGCGCGGCCGTTTGGTGACCGTGCCGTACTCGTTCCCCCGGTCGCGGATCTTCTGGCCGATCTCGTTGTCGAGTTCGGTCGGGAAGGGGCCGCCCCCGACCCGCGTGGTGTACGCCTTGACGATTCCGATCAGACGGTCGATGTACCGCGCCGGAACGCCCGAACCGGCCGAAATGCCGACCCCCGACGAGTTGCTCGACGTGACGTAGGGGAACGTGCCGTAGTCGATGTCCAAGAGCGCGCCCTGCGCCCCCTCGAACAGAATCTTCTTGCCGGCGTCGACCGCGTCGAGAAGGTAGCCCGTGACGTCGGCGACGAAAGGACGAAGCTTTTCGGCGTACTCGGCGTACTGCCGGTAGATCTCGCCGGCGTCCATCACCTTGACCTGCGCGGCGGCTTCGGCGTTCGGCGCCAGACCGGGCAGAGAACGGTTCTTGATCGCCGCGATCTTTTCGATCTTTTCTTTCAGGTCGCTCCGGAACAGGTCGCCGAACCGGATCGCCGACGAACGGCCGATCTTGTCGCGGTAGCAGGGACCGATCCCGCGCATCGTCGTGCCGATCGCCTCTTTGCCGACCCCCATGTCGTTCATCAGACGGTCTTCCTCTTTGTGCCAGGGGAAGATCACGTGGGCGCGGTCGCTGATCATCAGGTTCGTGTCGATCGCCACGCCGCGCGAAGTGAGCGACTCGATTTCGCCGAGAATCGACGCCGGATCGATCACCACGCCGTTGGCGATCACGCTCTGCACGTTATGGCGGAAGATGCCGCTGGGGATCAGCGAGAGTTTGAACTTCTGACCGTCGAAAACGACGGTGTGCCCCGCGTTGGCGCCCCCCTGATAGCGGACGACAATGTCGTGCTCTTTGGTGAGAAGATCGACGATCTTCCCTTTCGCCTCGTCGCCCCACTGCAAACCGATAACGGCTGTCGCTCCCATTCTTTTCTCCTTAATCTGATTCTCGGGCGCGTTCCGGGCGGAACGCCCCTGCGGGAGAGCCGCGCCGGGGGCGGGACATCCCCTCCATAGCGGCGGCTCTCAATAGAAATACCAGGGAATATTTTACCAGATTGCCGCGTTTGGAAAAGGGTTTGATTGCGGGAAATAAGACGGGCTGTTATAATGGCGTCTGTTCGTTTCCCGTGTTGAAAAGTGTGCGCCGTGTCCGTTGCCGAGATTTCCCTCCCCCCGAATCCGAATCCGCGTTTCCGTCCCGGAACGCGGCTGGGCGAGTACGTCGTCGAACGGCCTATCGGGTCGGGCGGGATGGCGAGCGTCTGGCTGGCGCGGCATCTCCCCCTCGATCGGCCGGTCGCGCTGAAGATCCTCTACGCCGATTTCGCCGCCGATCCCCGCGCGCTCCGGCGGTTCTACCGGGAAGCGCGGTCCGCCGCCCGGCTCGATTCGCCGTCGATCGTCCGGATCTACGAGGTCGGGCAGTTCGGCGGCCGGTGTCCGCTCCTTTCGCAGCTCCTGCCGGGAAAGCCGTTCCGGACCTCTCCGCCGATCCCCTATATCGCCGAAGAATACGTTCCCGGAATGAATCTGGCCGAATACCTGCGGCGGCGCGGCGTCCTCTCGGTGCGGCAGACTCTGACGGTTCTGGGCGAGGTGGCGCGTGCGCTCGACGCGGCGCACCGGGCGGGAGTCGTCCACCGGGATATCAAACCGGAAAATATCCTCCTGAGCGAAACGGGACGGATTAAAGTCGCCGATTTCGGACTCGCCTTCTACGACGAAGAGAATCGTTCAAACGACCTGACGCTGACCCGCGCGGGGGTCGTTCTGGGAACCCCCCTCTATATGAGCCCCGAACAGGCCGAAGGGAAAACGATCGACGCGCGGAGCGATCTCTATTCGCTGGGCGCCGCCGCGTTCCGTATGCTCGCCGGACACGCCCCCTACGAAGGGGGAACGCCGATGTCGGTCCTCCTGCGCCACGCCAGCGCCGACGTGCCCGATCCCCGCCGATTTCGGCCGGAGATCCCCGGCGCGGTTGCCGAACTCCTGATCCGCCTGATGGCCAAAAAACCGGAAGAACGGTTCGCTTCGGCGTCGGAACTCGCCGCCGAAGTCGCGCGGCTCGAAAAGACCCTCTTCGGGAAAAGAACCGATTCCGAACCGAACGAAAACCTCTTTGCCGAGCCGGCCGAACGGTTCGAGTTCGCTCAGCATCTCGGCGCGATCGACGCGACCTGCCAGTTCCGGAACTCTCTCCTCGAAATGAAAAGTCTCGAAGACTCCTCGCGCGGGACGGGACGCTGGATTCGCCGCGGCGCGGCGCTGATCTCGGTTCTCGCCGCCGCCCTCCTGGCCGGAGGAATATGGGCTTTCTGCCGCGGCCCGAACCCCGAAACCGCCGCGCCCGGCATCGAACGGTTCGATTCGGTCGAAGAACAGTGGGTCTTCGCCCTCCAGACCGATACCGCCGCGGCGTGGGAGAGCTTTCTGCGCTTCTATCCCGACGACCCGTACTGGACGGTCAAGGCGAAAAGACGCCTCGCTCCCGCCCTGATGGACGAGGGAAGGACGAAAGAGGCCGCCCCCCTCTTCGGCGAGTTCGCCGCGGGACACGCCGAAGGTCTCGCGGGGATTCCGTTCGGTCTGGCCGGGCAGGCGTGGGTCTGCGCCGCCGAAGGGAACGCCGCCCGCGCCGCCTCGCTCCTGTCGGAACTCCGGAAACGGGCCGGACCCCTCGACCCGCAGACCGAATCGCTCGTCTCGAAAGCGAGCGCCCTGGTTCGGAATCTGCCGTAACGCTTTCGTTCCGCTTGCCGTTTTGCCGCGGGCGTTCCCGCCGGCCGCGCGGAATCTTGCCGCGGCGTTCCGCTTCGGATAGAATGAAAGTCAAGTTGGTTTCGTCATTTTCCACCCCTTGAAACAGTGAGGTCTCCCCCTATGCGCACCCGTTCGATGATTCTTCTTCTCCTTGCCGCCGTCTCGGCGCTGGCCGCCGCCCCGTTCGAGGGGATCGACTACGACCAGTGGATGTATATCGGGAACTACCGCAGCAAGCCGACCGCCGAAATGAACGAGCACCGCGTCGGCGTCTCGGAAGGGATTTACGTGACCGGCTACCGCTCGGCGTGGGGTATCGTCGAGCCGAATCCGCGTCTGGCGGCCGAGATCTCCTCGCCGAACTTCTTCGCCGTCTCGCCCGATAAAAAGGTCCTCTATACGTGCACGACCGGCCCCGAAGTCGACGCGTTCGCCGTCGACGCCAAGACGGGAGATCTGACGCTAATCAACAAGGCGCGGGGGAACGAGGGGGCGCGCGGCTATTGCCACGTCGCCGTCTCGCCCGACGGGCGGATTCTGGCGGCGGCCGATTATCCCGCCGGACTCTTCGATTTCTTCCGCCTGAACGCCGACGGCTCGATCGGCGAACAGTTCGCGCGGTTCGACAAGTTCGGCGAGGGACCCGATCGGATCCGTCAGGAACATCCCTACGGCCATTCGGCGTACTTCATTGACAACGGGACCGGCCCGATTTACGCCCTGCTGGTCGATCTGGGGAGCGACCGCGTGTCGGTCGTCTCGTTCGACCGCGATACCCTCGCCATGACCCAGGATCCCGATTATCCCGAAATGAAAGTCCCCGCCGGAGCGGGATGCCGCCATCTGGCGTGGCGGCGTCTGCCCGACGGCGCCTGCGATTTCTTCGTGAACAACGAGCTCGGGTCGAGCGTCACCTGGTTCCGCGTCCGGTTCGGGGACGGCGCGGGAACGAAAACCGTCGGCGAGACGATCGGTACCTGGTCGACCCTCCCCGCCGAATTCGACGGGAAAGTCAGTTGGAATCAGGCCGAAGTCGACGCTTCGGACGACCTGGTCCTAATGAACTCGACCGCCGAGGCCGCGGTGCGGGACGGCGAAAACGGGAATCCGGCGACCCTCTACGTCTCGAACCGCGGGCACGACTCGATCGCGGTTTTTCAGATCCTCGATTCGGCCGAGCCGAAAGAGCTCCGCGCGATCCAGTTCATGTCCACGTTCGGACGCGCCCCCCGCTATTTCGCCATCGATAAGACCGGCCGCCATATGATCGTCTGCAACAAGCGGTCCGGGTCGATCCGCCTGTTCACGATCGAGGACGAGGGGAAATTGAAACCGTCGATTCTCCCCCCCGTCTGGACGCCGTGGCCCCTGGCGCTTGAATTTATCGATAAGGAAAAATGACCGGAATAACCCGCATAACCGGAAAACTCTTGTTATTTTATCAAATTCGCTGATTTTATTTAACCGGAAGAACCGTTACGGCCGATAAAACGGATAAGGGCTCTCTCCCTTAACGGGGGCCCGCTCTCGGGACGCGGCGGCGGAATCCGCCGCGCGAGGGATCGAAAACGATAGTCCAGACCGTTTTACGGCAACATCATTAACTGAGGGAAGGTTGATAATGATGAAATCGAGTTTTTCCGCGAACCGTCAGACGATGTTCCGCTCGCTTGGCCGCCGCCTCTTCGGAGTCGGCGCGGGATTGGCCGCCGTCTGTTTTCTGAGCGGTCCTTTTGCGACGCTTGAAGCCAAAGAGCCGGGACGGGTCGTTCCCCTTTCGGCGTCGGCTCAGAATTCGCCGAAACAGGCGGACGTCGGATTCGCCGTCTCGCAGGAGAACGCGCAGACGATCCGTTCGCAGAACGGGTCGCTGCTGGACAGTCTCCAGTTCATGTTCAAAAAGGACGGTAAAGAGGGGGAGAAGAAGTCGGGCGCCGAGACGGAACCGATTATCATTAAACGACGTCCCCTCGCCGAACGGCTCGAGTCCGAAACGCCGTCCGACGCGACGGCGGGCGGCGAGGAGATTCGGAACCTTTCGGCCGACGAGCTGCGGCAGAAAGGGGACGCCGAGTTCGAAGCGAGCCGGTACGACGAAGCCGAGACCTATTACCGCGAACTGATCGGGCGGAGCCAAGCCGCCGACGGGATCGACGGTTCCCTCGTTTCGGCGTATCACAATATGGGCGTGATCTGCCGCGAACGGAAAGATTATTCCGAAGCGCAGAAATATCTCGTGCTGGCGATCAAAAGCGATCCGGATAAAAGCGCGATGATCACCTTCGATTACGCCCGGCTCCTCTACGAGACCGAAAAATACGAACGGGCCGAAAAACTCTTCGCCTATCTGGAAGAGAAAAAGCCGGAAGTTTCCCAGGCCCGGTACTATAAGGGGCTCTGCCTCCTGAACACCGATCCGGCCGACGGAGAGATCCTCGCCCGTCTGGAAGAAGAGATCGGCCGCGAAAAGGCGTGCGAGATGATCGCCGAAAAATGCGAGGCGGCCGGCGCGACCGAACGGGCCGAAGAGATGAAGGGGATTCTCGAAACGATCCGCGCCGCCGCCGATTCGCGCGCGCCCGCCGAAGAGGCGGCCGGCCTGCTCGCCTCGGCCGAAACGGCGCAGGCGCCGGAAGAGACGCCCGCCGAAGAGAACGCCGAAGAGAACGCCGAGGAGAGCGTCGAACAGAGCCTCTTCGACGATTCGAGCACCGTCTTTCTCGGGAGCGCGTCCGCCGTCGAGCAGGGAGAGTCGGTCAGCCTGACCGCTCTGACCGAAGAGAGCGCGCCCGCCGCCGAAAACACCGAAGAGATGCAGATCGCCGGCCTGAGCCGGGATCAGACGACCCGGATGAGTTCCCCGACGATCAATATCGAGACGCTGGGACCGAAACAGACGATGGTCGGTCAGGAATCGGAATATAAGATCGCCGTCGAAAACCTGGGAACGGCGTCGGCCGAAAATCTGGTCGTTCGGACCATGATTCCCGACGACGTCGATATCACCAACGTCAACACGTCGTCCGGCTCGTCGCATATCAGCGCCGACGAGGAGGGACGCCTGGTCTGCTTCTGGAACCTGGGGAATTTCGATCCGCAGCGGAAAGAGATGCTCACCTTCAAGTTCACGCCCCGCGTTCGGAACAATTTCAATTTCGTGACGCTCTACGATTACGACAAGACGGTCCTCTCGTCGGGAATCGAAGTGACCCAGCCGATCCTGAACCTGACCATCGACGGGAGCGATACGATCCAGTGGGGCGGCGAAGAACGATACCGCGTTAAGATCGCCAACGGCGGCGACGGCACGGCGCGGAATATCCGCCTGACCGTCTCGACCGGCGACAACGATAACGCCACCCGGATTCTGCAGTCGCTCGAGCCGGGCGAAGAGAAACAGCTCGAAGTCAATATGAAGACCGTTCTCGACGGCGTTCTCGATATCGTCGCGCAGGCCGAAGCCGATTACGGGTTCACCGCGTCCGCCGAAAAAGAGGTCGATATCCTCCGCGGACAGCTCGACCTGTTCGTCGAGGTTCCCGAAGTGCAGTTCGTCAACGAAAACGCCGACTACGTGGTTCACGTCTGCAATACCGGCCGCGCGCCGCTGCGCGACGTCGAGGTGGTGGCCGCCGTGCCGACTTCGATCGAAGTCGTTTCGACCACCGGCAATCCGACCCAGAATAAGATGACCAACCAGCTGGTCTGGTCGATCGGTCTGATCAAGCCCGAAGAGGAGGTCGTCTATCAGGTGAACGCCAAAATGCTCCGGCCGGGCGGAAGCCGAATCGACGTGACCGCCGCCGACCGGACCGGCGTTTCGAGTTTCGGGAACGCCGAAATTCAGGTCGAGGCGATCGCCGCGCTCGAAATGAAAATCAACAAGCCGACCGGCGCGATCGCGACCGGTAAAGAGGTGGTCTACGAGGTCGTGATCAACAACAAAGGGACCAAGGCCGCCGAAAAGGTCGACGCCGGCTTCTTCCTGCCGAACGAAATGACCCCCGTCGCGGTCGAAGGGGGCGGGAAAGTGATCGCCGAAGAGAAAAAAGTCCTCTTCAATAAGATCAACTTCCTGGGACCGGGACAGAGCGTGACCTATAAAGTTCACGCGATCGCCCAGGAGCGGGGGAACCACAAGGTGCAGGCGGTTCTCGAGTCGAAGAGCGACAACGTCCAGCTGGTCAGCGAAGAGATGAATTTCTTCTACGACAAAAAGCCGTCGCTGGCGCAGCGGTCCGGCGCCCCCGCGCGGGACGGACAGTTCGCCTCCGCCGAAAAACGGGAGGTCTCCCAGACTCCGGTCCGGCTCGCCTCGCGCGCGGCCGACGAGAACCTGCCGCCGTCGGAACCGGAACCGACGATCCCGGCCGACCCGCTCGGCGACGATTTGATCCCGACCCTCTGATCCCGGTTTTGATCCCGAACGGATCCCGTTCGTCTCCGGTCCCTTCCGCGCCCCGGCGCGGAAGGGACCGGCTCGTTTACGCGGGGCTTTCCCCCTTAAAAACAGGGGAGCGGACCCTTGACAGATTTCGCGCCTCCTCTAAAATGTGAGAGATTGTCGCTTCCTTCGGCGGCAGCCCAGTTTAGGGGGCTATAGCTCAGCTGGGAGAGCATCGCGTTTGCAACGCGGGGGTCGTCGGTTCAAGTCCGTCTAGCTCCATTTCGCGCCGTCCGTTCGCCGGTTCCGAACGGGTGCGGTTTTTATCCGGAACCGAACCAGCATTTGCGGTCTGCCTCGAACCCGCGCCCTCCCTTGGGCGACCGGTGTTTTCGTGCTCCCCACGAAGATGGGGGCGGCCGCCGAAAGGAACGTTTTTCTATGTCCGAAGCCGAAGTTGTCCAGGCTGAACCCCTTTCCGTCAAGTCTCTGATCGACGCCGGTCTCCATTTCGGTCACCGCGCCAGCCACTGGAATCCGAAGATGCGTCCGTACGTCTACGGCCGCTGCAAGCTGATTCACATCATCGACGTTCGCGAGACGGTCCGCGGTCTTCTCCGCGCCAAAAAGTATCTTCGTCAGGTCGCCGCGAGCGGCGGGCTGGTTCTCTTCGTCGGCACCAAACGTCAGGCGTCCGAAACGGTTCAGCAGCAGGCCGAACGCTGCGGGATGCCGTACGTCTCGGAACGGTGGCTCGGCGGTACGCTGACCAACTTCTCGACGATCCGCAGCCGTCTTTCCCGCCTCGAAGAGCTCGAAGCGATCGTCAACGGCGACAAGCTCGCCACCTACTCCAAGAAAATGCAGTCTTCGCTCCAGCGCGAGTACAAAAAGATGTACCGCAACCTCAACGGCATCCGCACGATGGACAGCTATCCGAACGCGATGGTCGTGATCGACCCGCGCAAAGAAAAGAACGCGGTTCGCGAAGCACGTAAATACAATGTTGTGTCGATCGCTCTGATCGATACCGATTCCGATCCCGACGAAGTCGATCTGCCGATCCCGGGGAACGACGATTCGATCCGTTCGATCGAGCTGGTCCTCACCCACCTGGCCGACGCGGTCATCGAAGGGAACAAAGAAAAGGAAGCGAAGAAATACGAAGGCGCCGAAGGCCCGGTCGAAGCCGCCGAGTGAACGCCGCGACACGTCGTTAAACAGAGCATTCAGACACCAACAGATTTAGGAGATAATATCAATGGCCGAAATTACCGCCGCAATGGTTAAAGAGTTCCGCAACAAGACCGGTCTTCCGATGATGGAATGCAAAAAGGCGCTCGTCGAAGCCGACGGAGACCAGGAGAAAGCCATCGAAATCATCCGTAAAGCCGGTAAGAAAACGATGGAAAAGCGCGCCGACCGCGAAACCGAAGCCGGCCGCATCGCGATCTACAAGGGCGCCAACGGCGTCACGTCGATGGTCGAAGTCCTCTGCGAAAGCGCTCCGGTGACGAAGAACGCCGAGTTCATCGAAATGGTCGAAGGAATCGCCAAACAGCTGGCCGAAGGGCCGGGCGCCGCCACCGTCGAAGAGCTGATGGCTCAGAACTTCCCCGGTAAAGACGCCGCCATTCAGGTCGTCTTCGACGATCTGGTCAATAAAATCCGCGAAGTCTTCCGCTTCACGCGCCTTCTGCGCGTCGAGGGGAACGTCGGCACCTACGTCCATCACGACAGCGCGATCGGCGTCGTTCTGGAAGTCGAAGGCGACAACGCCGAGCTGGCGGACAACATCTGCATGCATATCGCCTCGATGAATCCCAAGGCGCTCAGCAAGGCGGATCTCTCGCCCGAACTGATCGCCAAAGAGCGCGAAATCGCCACCGAACAGACGAAAGCCTCCAACGCCGGCAAACCCGACAACATCATCGCGAAGATCGTCGAAGGGCGCGTCAACGCCACGCTGGCCGAGATCTGCCTCGAGGATCAGCCTTTCGTGATGGATTCGTCCAAGAAGGTCGGCCAGGCGGCGAAAGACGGCGGTCTGACCCTCAAGAAGATGCACCTCTGGCATCTCGGCAAGTGATCTTTTCCGAAATGCGACGAGTTTAACAAAACGCGCGGCGGGCCGAAACGCCCGCCGCGCGTTTTTGACTTGTTTTCGGTTCTTTTCGGACGTTTTTCCGCGCCTTGACGCGGCGCGCTTTTTTGATACGATAGGTCAGAAGCCCTCCGCGGGGCGGGCGATTTTTGGTTTTAACCACACAGAAGAGTTCGGTGTTTCTATGGAAGAAAACTCTGCCGCCGGAACGTCTCGGCGTCGTATCGTTCTGAAAATTTCCGGAGAGGGGTTCTGCCCCGCCCACGAACGGGGGATCGTGATGGATTCGGTCAACCGCCTGGCGTCGCAGATCGCCGAAGTCGCCGCCAGCGGCGTCGAAATGGCGATCGTGATGGGGGGCGGGAACATCCTCCGCGGCGCGGCCTTCAAAGCCGCCAATTCCTCGATCCAAGAGGCGACCGCCCACTACATGGGAATGCTCGCCACGCTGATCAACGGTCTGGCCCTGCAGGACGCGATCGAGGCGCTCGGCCAGCCGACCCGCCTGATGACGACGGTCAAGGCCGACACGGTCGCCGAACCGTATATCCGGCGCCGCGCCGACCACCACCTCGAAAAGGGGCGCGTGGTGATCATCGCCGGCGGGACGGGCCTGCCGTTCGTGACGACCGACACCGCCGCGGCGCAGCGCGCGCTCGAACTCCGCGCCGATATCCTTTTAAAGGCAACGAAAGTCGACGGCGTCTACAGCGACGACCCGGTCAAGAATCCCGAGGCGGTCTTCTACGACCACCTCTCGTACGACGAGGTGAGCCATCAGCACCTGAAAGTGATGGATCAGGAGGCGATCGCCAAGTGCGCCGAACATTCGATGCCGGTGATGGTCTTTAACTTCCGGACCGAGGGGAACCTGCTGCGCGCCGCCCAGGGGGAACATATCGGCACCATCATTTCGGACCGCGCTTCCGCGGAGTAAAAAAGAGACTCTTTTC
Organism: uncultured Planctomycetota bacterium; assembly: GCA_902796885.1. Taxonomy (GTDB): domain Bacteria; phylum Planctomycetota; class Planctomycetia; order Pirellulales; family Thermoguttaceae; genus RUG695. Next base: position 17,692 of record CADBQY010000092.1, on the reverse strand, counting down.
ATTCGGCCGGGAAACCGATAGAATGGAAAGGACGACGGTGCCCGCCCGCGTCCCCGAACCGGTTGACCGAACGAAAGATCATAAAGGAACCCAAAAAATGACGACTGAAGAAATTCTGTTTGATGTCGAAGACCGCATGGAAAAGTCGATCGCCAAGCTCAAGCGGGAGCTGGCCGGGATTCGAACCGGTCGGGCGAACCCCGGTCTGGTCGATTCGGTGAAAGTGATCGCCTACGGCGTCGAGGTCCCCCTCAAGCAGGTCGCCACGGTCGCTTGTCCCGAGCCGACCCAAATCCTGATCCGCCCGTTCGACGCCTCGACCCTGAAAGATATCGAAAAGGGGATCATGAACTCCGAACTCGGATACGCCCCGAATAACGACGGCAAGGTGATCCGCCTGAACATTCCGCCCCTTTCGCGCGAAGTTCGGCAGAAGATGGTCACCACGATCCGCAAGATGGCCGAAGAGGCGAAGATTGCGATCCGCAACGTCCGCCGCGACGGAAACAAAATGGTCGAGACCGAAGAGAAAGCGAAAACGATCTCCGAAGATCAGCGCGATAAGGCGAAAGCCGACATTCAGGATCTGACCAAAAAGTATGAAGACAGCGCCACCGAACTGGCCAAGGCGCGCGAACAGGAAGTGATGGAAGACTAACTCTTCTTCGCTTCCGACGCCGATTGATATTCCCACTGATTGACGTTCCCCCGATCGTTGCCGAAATAGACCAGGTTGCCGTCGGGGGAAACTTGTATGGCCGTAATCTTGCGGCTCTCTTTTGCCGGGTCGTTGTAGGTGCGCAGGAGACGCCCTTTGCGCACGTCCCAAACGAGGAGACGGCCGAAATTCTCGCCGGTGCCGACGACCAGTTTCGCGTTGTTCGGCGTGAATTGCAGCGCGGTGACCGGCTGCCGGTGCTCGCCGAATTCGGCCAGAATCCTTCCCCCCGCGGTCTGCCAGATCCCCACGTATTTCTGCTTGTTCCGAACCGCCAGCATCTGCCCGTCGTGCGAAAAGGCGCAGATCCGCCCCGCCGCGTTGTCGCGGATATGAAATTCCGAAACGAAAAGCGCTTCGAGCGGGAGTTTCTTGGCCTTTTCGATCGGAATGGAACGGGCGGTCGAAAGGTCCCAGACCGCGATCGTCTGATTCCGCTCCTCCCCGGAACCGGGGGGCGGCGCCATCAGCGCGGCGGCGAGCATTCCGTCGGGAGAGATCGCCAAGACGCGGCTGACCGCGGTTTGGCATTCCCCCGATTGCGACGGGTAGGTTTCCGGGAAACAGACTTCCTTGACGGGATCGGCCGTCAGGTCGCGAAAGCTCCAGACCCCCTCTTTGGTCTGCACCGCGAGCCAGTCCGCGGCCGGAGAAAGAATCGCGTCGATCCACTCCGGGTCTTCCAGACGGAAAGGTTCGGGAGCCCCCTTTTGAGGCGGCGCGAGAGTCACCCGGTCGACCGACACGTGTCCCCCGCCTGATCCGGAGACCGAACCGCCGCTGACGACGTAGCACGATTCGGCTTTCGGCGTGAAAGCGAGCGCCGTCGGGTTTTCGAACAGGTCGAGCCCGTAGTTCGGGCAGGGAAGAGGACGCTGAAACTCAATGTTGTAGAGCGAGAGGTTCGTCCCGAGCCGAAGCGTCCCCCCGCCGTCGGAGAGAGCGTCGGCGCCGTGACGCGTTCGCGCGCGGACGGCCATAAACCGCCAGTCGTTCGTCGTCCTGATCTCGGCGACCTCGCCGCCGACGTTCAAAAGGGGAGCGTTCCCCGCCTCTTCCCGGTCGAGGAAGGGGAGGGTCGGCAGGTCCGTGATCGAACGGCATCCGGCCAGGAACGCCAGTCCCTGGACGAGAAAGAGCCGCCGGCTGAAAGGGAATCTCTTGTTCATCGTCTGAAATCCGCCGCGATCCGGGGCGCTTTTCGTCCCGATCGGGTCGTTTTGCCGAATGGTAACCAAATATCGGCCGTTCGGTCAAGTAGGAAAAAAGCGATTATGACGATTATGCGGCTTTTGTGCGATTATATCCTTTGATTTCTTATTAGGGAAAATAGTTTTTCAATGGATAGTCGCATTGTTCTGATTATAATGAGTTTCGGTTTTGTGAGCGGCGAACCGCGCCGCTTGCCGAGAATCCCGTTTTTAAACCGCCAAGAGGTGACGCGATGCACGGGCGTTTCTGGGTGCCGAAAAATATCTGTGTCTACGCTTTTTTCTTCCTGGCCGCCGCCGCCGCGTGGACGGGGATTCTGCTCCTCTATTACCGCCTTCCGGAATTGAGCGGCCGGATCGGCGAGGAGACGGCCCGTCTCTTCGATTTCAGCCAGGCGGGGAGCCTCGGCCAATGGTTTCTGACGCTGATGTGGCTGGGAATCTCCTTCTTTTCGCTGATGATGTCCGTCCTGGTCCTGAGTCGGAAAAAACTCCATTCGGCGGTTTCTTCGGTTCCGAAAGAGATCAACGGCGCGACGGTGCCGCAGTTCGGCAAATATCACGGCGTCCGGCGCGTCCTCTTCTGGGCGCTGTTGGGCGTCTTCGCGCTGGTGATGAGCGCCGATACCGTCTGCGGGTTCATCCCCCACTTCTACCGCCGCGCGGTCGAAGCCGTCAGGGCCAGCGCCGGCGAAAACGGCGACACCTCTCCGTTCGTGATCAGTCTCTTCGCGATCGGCATCTTCCTTTTCGGGATCGTCGTTTCGGCGATTCGCGACTACGTCCGGGGACTCAGCCTTCCGAAACTCTGTCTCCGCGGCGCGTTCGGCCTGACGTTCCTCCTGCTGGCGCCGAGCCTTTTCTTCGCGATGACCGTTCCCCGAACCGCGCTGAACGGTCCGGCGCCCCCGCGCGCTCCCGCCGCCGAAGCCGAGCCGGATCAAACCGTTCCGGCCGATCCCGAAGCCGACTCCGAGCCTTTTCGGCCGGAATCGAGTTATCAGACGATCTCGCGCCGGAAAGGGGCGTCGGCCGGCGCCAATCCTTCGGGCGGCGATTTTACCCTCGAATCGGTGTTCGGAATGAACGTTTCGTTCGAAAAGAAGTTGAGTCTCGACCGCACGATCGAAGAGTCGCTCCATCTGAAAAAGTCCTTCGAGAGCTACCTGTTCGACCGCTTCCCGAAATTGAACCTGTCCCAGGCGCAGACGTTTCTCCGCCGCGGCTTTTACGGGTATTTCCTGGCGCTCCTGGCGGGGAGCCTGGGTCTGCTGGCGCGAATCGAACGAAAAGAATACGACGAGCTGATCGTCCGGCAGGCGCTTCTGCGGATGCAGACACCGCCCGGCTCGCCGTCGAAGGCGCTCTTTAAAGATATGTGGAAGTTCGTGCCGTAGAACCGCCGGGGGAAACCTACTTGGCGATCGCCGTCGTTCGCGTCTCGCGAATGACGGTGACTTTGATTTCGCCCGGGAACTGCATCTCTTTCGTCAGCTTTTCGACGATGTCGTGGCAGATCTTGGCGGCCGATTCGTCGGTCGTTTTGTTCGAATGAACCAGAACGCGGATTTCGCGGCCGGCGCGGACGGCGTACGCCTGTTCGACCTGAGGGAACTCGTTGGCGATCGCTTCGAGCTCTTCCATCCGTTTGATGTAATGCTCGATCGTCTCGCGGCGGGCTCCGGGCCGGGACGCGCTGCAGGCGTCGGCGGCGGCGACGATCACCGTGTAGGGATTGTCGACTTTCGGCGCGGCGTGGTGCCCCAGGGCGGCGTGGATCACCTCGGGCGGTTCGCGGAACCGGCGGAGAAGATCGGCGCCGATATTCGGGTGCGCGCCTTCAATTTCGTGGTCGACCGCTTTGCCGATGTCGTGAAGGAGACCGCATCGGCGCGCCAGACGTTCGTCCAGTCCGAGTTCGGTGGCGATCATTCCGGCGATGAAAGCGACCTCGATCGAATGGCGCAGGACGTTCTGACTGAAACTGGTCCGGAAATAGAGTTCGCCCAGGTGATAGACGAGCTGCTCGTGCAGGCCGTGCACGTCGACCTCTTCGACGGCCTCGATCCCCGTACGCCGGATAAAATCCCCGATTTCCTGTTCCGCTTCCGCCGCGATCTCTTCGATTCGGCCGGGCTGAATCCGTCCGTCGGCGATCAGGCGTTTGAGGGTCAGCACGCCGATTTCGCGGCGGATCGGGCTAAAGCACCCGACTTCGACCACGCCGGGCGTGTCGTCGATACCGAAATCGCATCCGGTGACCTTTTGCAGGACGCGGATGTTCCGCCCCTCGCGCCCGATGATCCGGCCTTTCATGTCGTCGCTCGGAAGTTCGACCATCGTGGTCGTCGACTCGGCGGTGTAGGTGGCGGCGTAACGCTGCATCGTCAGAAGGAGAATGTTCCGCGCCTGCTCTTGGCACCGCTCGGTGACGTACCGTTCGTGCTTTAAGATGATCGATCCGGCCCGGTCGCTGAGGGTCGTTTCCAGATCGGTCAGAAGTTTTTGTGTCGCCTCTTCTTTGCTCAAACCCGAAATTTCGAGAAGCTTCGCTTCCTGCTCGGCGTAGATTTTGTCGAGCCGGGCGTTGCGCGAGTCGTGATAGGCGATTTTGTCGCTGACCTTCTTTTGGGCGATCTCGATCTCTTTTTGGCGTTTGTGAAGTTCGTCGCTCTGCTTGTCGATGGCGTCTTGACGCTTGTCGAGCTGCCGTTCGCGTTCAATCTGCTCCTGACGGCTTTTGCGCGATTGCTGTTCGAGGGCTTCTATCTGTTTGATCTCTTTTTCTTTGATTTCAAGTTCGGCTTCCCGACGGTAGTTTTCGGCTTCGACCTTTGCCTGGCGGATCGTCTCTTCGGCCAGCGTTTTGGCGTCCTGTTTGCGCGACCGTTCGAGAATACGTTGGATAAAATAGACCGCGGCGCCGGTTCCGACCATCAGGATGATCGTCACCAGCAGATAGGGAATATGTTGGAACACGAATAACCTCGCTGTTTGCTGATTTAAATCTTTAGGGTCTTTAGTGGGATAACCCGCCCCCATTTTATCTTAAGTAATGGCAGATGACAAGTAGAAAAAGAAAACCGCGGAAAAACCGTTAAAGTTTCCCCATTTTAAATCCGATTTTAACGATTAAGGGGTTTTTATCAAAAACCGGGGGATATTACGGACTTTCAACCATAAGGTTTTTAAAACCATGAGACCAGAAAGATTTTCAGGAGAGGAGAATCGGGCGTATCGCGATCACCGCTCGGCGTGGGATCGGTTCGAGACGGAACCCGGCGACGCTCGCCCCGGCCGCGAAATGGAATATGGCCGGCCGCGCCGCACGGATGCGCCGGCGACCCTCGTTCGTTTTCGCGACTACGCCGCCGCGCCGGCCGAAAACGCTTTCCCGGCCTCGCCGGATTCGGGCGAAGGGGAATCCCCTCGCCGCGGGACGGGCCGGCCGCGCCGCCTCCTTCTCAAGACCGGTGTCGTGACGGCGGTCTGGCTATTCGGGCTCGTCGTCGGCGCCGCGGGGGTTCGTTTTCTGCCTCTCGACAAGGGGGCCGAGACGCCGGTCGTTCTGAACGACGGTGAATATGTGGTCGAAGAACTCGCGGCCGAGCCGGCTCTTTCGCCCGTTCGGGAACCCGTCCCGGCGTCGGATGTTCCGCAGGCCGTCACGGTCGCCGCGAAGCCGAGTCGGGCTCCTGTGTCCGACTCGGGCGAGTGGTCGGTCGAGGTGCTCGATACGATCGCCTCAATTCCGCCGTGGAATCCGAACGGCGATCTTCCCGATTACGTCCCCGCGGCTTCGGCGCCCCGCGCCGCCGACTCGTTCGTCGATACCGACGGATTCCGCGCCGCCGATTCGATGCCGGCGCCCCGGATTCCCGCCGCGGAAAAGAGTTCCGAGCCTTTCGCCCCCGCTCTCCCTCGGCCGGTCGCCTCGTCGGAGCCGAGCCTGCCGCTCTCGGCCGAACCCGAGCCGAGCGAACCGTTTACCCCGTCGGCCGAACGGATTGCCGAAAACGAGAGCAAGCCGATGAAGAATGAGATTGAGTACTTCGAGCCGTACGAGACGGTTTCGTTTTCAGAAGAGACCGAACCGGCGGTTCGCGTCACCGCTTCCGAGGGTTTTTATAATGACGCTTACGGTGTTGATAATTTCTCTGATTACCTGCCTCCGCGTCGTGACGAGGAAAATGTTCCGAACGCCGAATCGGCCTTCGGAGACAGATGAACAGACAACGGATAAGATCACGGATAAAGGGTAAGGGATTATGTCGCTCAACCAGGCATTTTTGAAACTGTATGGAGAAAAGACGGGCGCGCCGTCGGTTCCGGACAGCTCGGCCGACGAGAATTCCCTTTCCCGTCCCGTTCCCGCCGACGAGGGGGACGACGCGCGGGACGACGAAATCGAGACGCCGCTCCGCGTCGACCGGGGCGAGTCGCCGATCTCGCGCCGGTTCGCCTCGATGCGCGAAGACCGGCGGCGGGACGTCTTTTCGATCGGTGAGGAACGGCGCCGCCGCAACCCGTTTTGGCGGGACGACGACGATTCCGAAGAGAACGACGTTCCCCGCGGCACCGGGCGCCGTCTAACCGCCGCCACCGAGGACGACGCCGACGTCGAACCCCTCCCCGAGGCCCGCGCGGACCGATCGCTCCGTATGCCGGAAGAACCCGCGGTGATTTCGCTCCGCGGCGCCGAGCCGACGGACGCGGCGTCCGCCGAACCGGTCCGCGGAACCGCGCGGTGCGACGAGACGCTCGAATCGGCCGAGGTCGTGTCGATACCGGCCTGGCCCGGCGTCTGCGACGAAATCTTTCGCCGGGGGGAGACGGAGTTCGCCCAGCTGGCCGATGCGGTGGGCGCCGCAATGCGGAAAGGGAATAAAATCTTCGGATTCGGCGGCTGGGGAAACGGTACCGGCGTCTCGACCCTTCTTCTGGGAATCCTCGACGAAATGCTCCGCCGCCGGCGGCGGGTTCTTCTTCTCGACGCGAACTTTCAGCATCCCGACCTGGCCGAACTTCTGGGAATCCCCGCCGGGGCGACTTGGGAAAACCTCGCGCGGGAGTCCGGGTCGGAGCGGCCGAGCGGTCTGGTTCGGGTCGAAACCGATTCGGTTCCTTTCTGGTTCCTGCCGCTCGAACGGGAGTCGGTTCCCGAAGCGGTCGCCGCCAGCTGCCGCAAGAGTTGGTTTCGCGCGTTCCTGGAACTGGCCGAACCGTTCGACCTGGTTCTGATCGACCACGGCTCGCTTCGGAGCGGGAACCCGCGCGAAAAAGTTCTCGAGCTGCTCCGTTTCGGCTGCGACGGCTACTTTATGGTCAGCGACGCCCGGGCTCCGCGACGGGACGACGAGTCGAGTCTGCAGACGGTTTCGAACGAGTGCCGGCTCCCCTGTTTCGGCGTGATTGAGAACTTTACCTGAAAGCGGACGGAAGCGTTATGTACGAAGCTTACTGGAACCTGAACAAGAAGCCGTTCGAGATCGGCTCCGATCCCGACTTTTATTTCCCGGCCGAGGGACATCAGGCGGTTTTTCTCAAACTCCGATATCTCCTTGAAACGCGCCGCGGAAGCGGTCTCCTTCTGGGGGAAAGCGGTACGGGAAAATCGCTCCTGGTGACTCTCCTCAAACGGCTGCGCTCGGAAGGTTCGCCGCTCGGCCCCTTCGTCGAGGTGAATATGCCGCGGTTCGGTTCACGGGATATCCTGTTCTACCTGGCCGAAAAAGCGGAGGAGGCGTCGCCCGCCACGACGCGGAGAGGCTTCCTGTCCGCCGCTTCCGGCACGTCGGACGACGCGCCTGTCTACAAGGCCTTTTCGACGGTCCAGCGCGTTTTAACGCATATGAAAACGGAAGGACGGCGTCCGGTCCTGGTGATCGAGGGGGCGGAGCGGATCGGCGACGCCGATGTCTGGTCGACGCTCGCCTCCCTCACCGAACTCGAATCGGAAGGGACGCCCCTTCTGAGCCTCCTTCTGACCGCGTCGCCGAAAAAGCTCCGTCGTCCGATCCCGTTCATGGAAGACGAACTGGAAGCGACGGCGGAACTTCTACCCCTTAGCGAAGATGAAACCGTCGAATATATCGAATTCCGGCTTCGCGCCGCCGGCTCGAAACGCAAGGGAATCTTTACGCCGGGCGCGACGGCGGCGATCGCCCGGCTGACCGGCGGGGTTCCGCGAAAGATCAACCGTCTGGGGGACATGGCGCTTCTGGTCGGGTTCGCCGAACGGCTCCCGCGGATCGAGGAAGACGTGATCGTCAATTTAAACAACGAATTGATCCGTTCGTAATTTTTGATAAGATAGGGAAAACAATGAGTGATTTGATTTTGTATCATGGCGGTCTGACCGCTCCGGTAACCTGTTCGATTCCCGCGGATGCCGAGAAGGACGCGCGCGCGAAAGCCGCGTCTCTTCTGCAGGTTCCGGTGAGCGACGCCGACCTTTCGACGGTTCGCCGCTGGGGGGACGGCGCGCTGACCCCGCTCGACGGCCCGATGGATTCGGAGGTCTATAACCGGGTTCTCGACGAGTCGGCGATCGAGTTTGGCGGAAAGAAATACGCCTGGACGATTCCGCTTTCTCTGCCGGTTGCCGCCGAGCTGGCCGCCAAGATCAAGGCGGGCGATCAGGTCGCGCTGACGAACGGTGGCGAGACGGTCGCGATCCTCGACGTCACCGACGTTTTCCCCTGGGACAAGGCGAAATATCTCAAATCGGTCTATCTGACCGATCGGACCGATCATCCCGGTGCCGACATGGTTCTGGTCGGCGACGCCGACAAGACGTTCCTCCTGGGCGGGAAGATTCATGTCTTTTCGGCGCCGAAAAATCCGGCGTTCGGCAAGTACGTCCTCTCCCCCGCCGAGGTTCGCGCCCTCATCGCGCGGAAAGGATGGAACCGCGTCGTCGCGTTCCAGACCCGCAATCCGCTACACCGCGCTCACGAATACGCGCTGGTCTACGGACTTGAAAAGCTCCTGAAAGAAGGAGCCAACGCCGGCGCCTGCCTGAACCCGCTCGTCGGTGAGACGAAAGGGGACGACGTGAACGCCGAAATTCGGATGCGAACCTACGAGAAGCTGATCGAAAACCGCGCGCTCGGCGAAGGGGACAGCGACAAGGAACTCTGGGCCAAACTGGGCGAGACGGTTCCCGACCGCGTCATTCTGCTGGGGCTCGACATTAAGATGTTCTACGGCGGACCCAAAGAAGCCGTGATGCACGCCATCTATCGTCAGAATTTCGGGTTTACCGATATCATCATCGGCCGAAAACACGCCGACGCCCCCTATAAGGACGGCTCTCCGATCTGGGGTGATTTCGACGCTCAGGAAATCTTCGAGCATCTGGCCGGAAACCTGCTCGAAAAACCGCTCAAAGTCGGGTTCGCCGCGTATTACGAATCGCTCGGCCGCGTCGACCTGATGGAAAACCATCCCGACGAGAAACCGGTCTTCATTTCCGGGAAAGACGTTCGCGCGACCCTCAAACGGGGCGAACACGTCGATCCGCGGATTATGCGCCCTTCGACTTCGGAGATCCTCGCCGCGGCGATGAAAGAGTAATACGGAATGGAAAACTTGCTCGCGACGATTCTGGTTTCGTGCGCCGCGTTCGGACTCTTCGCGCTGGCGCTTTCGCTGGCCGCCCTGACGGGGCGGGCGCGTAAGCGCCGCTGCGCGTGCGCCGAGTCGAAGGCGGTCATGAAAACCGTCATGGAACGCGACCGGGCGAAACGGCGCGCTCAGTCGTACCGCCGCGAGAGCGTGAACCCGAAGAGTCTGCCGATCCTTTCGCCCGAACTGGCCGAATCGATCTCTCCCGACGGGAAGGCGGCGCGGTAGCGCGCGGCGTGTTTTCCCGAACGGACGTTTTCTTCCCCCGCGCGCGGCGCGGGGGTGTTTTTTCAAAGAACCGAGGCGCCATCGATGTCACAGGACGCACCTTATCCCCCCAAAAAGCGGCGCCGTCTCTTTCTGCCGGTTTTGATGTACGTCCTGACCTGGATTTCGACCACGTGGGTCGGTTCTCTCTACGCCGGCGGCTCGTTCTTTTCGGGACTTTGGTTCTCGGTTCCGCTTCTGATCATCCTGACCTGTCACGAGGCGGGGCATTTTTTCCAGGCGCGGCGTTACGGGGTCCGCTCCTCGTTCCCCTGGTTCATTCCGGTTCCGTTCCCCCCGTTCGGCACGATGGGGGCGGTCATCACCCTCGATCGGCGGATTCCGAATATCCGCGCTCTTTTCGACATCGGGATCACCGGCCCGCTGGCGGGCCTGGCGCCGACCCTTCTCTTTCTGGTGCTCGGCGTGGCCTCTTCGTCGCTCGCCGAGATCACCCCGGGGCCCGGCACGCTGATCTTCGGCGAACCGCTCCTGTTCCGCTGGGTTTCGTCTTTCTTTTTCGATCGGAGCGACCCTTCCGTCGACCTGGTTCTCCATCCGATCGGGATGGCGGCGTGGACCGGACTCTTTATCACCTCGCTCAACCTCTTTCCGCTCGGCCAGCTTGACGGCGGGCATGTCTTTTACGCCCTTCTGAAACGGCGCGCCCGTCCGGCGGTGCGGATTCTTTTCGTCCTGGTCGTCTGCGCGGTCGTTCTGACCGGCGCGTGGCAGTGGACGCTGATGCTCGTTTTGGTCACCCTTCTGGGAATTCACCATCCGCCGACCGCCGACGACGCGTTGCCGCTCGGGAAAGGCCGAACGATCCTGGGCTGGCTGACCCTGGCGTTCCTTCTGATCGGTTTTACGCCGAACCCGATTTCGGAACCGGAGATTCCGAAATCGGACCGCAAACCTCTCTATTCCCTGAATATCGCCGAACCGGCGCCGGAGAGCGATCTTTTCGGTTGGCGGTAGCAAGAGAAACCCGCGCGGACACGGAACAAGAGAAATCCCGCGCGGATCCGGAACAAGAGAAACCCCACGCGGACACGGAACAAGAGAAATCCCGCGCGGATCCGGAACAAGAGAAACCCCACGCGGCGCCCAACGAGGCGCCCGGCCAGGGTAAATAAACGACGGGAACTATCGCCCGCCGCGGCTCGCGGACGCGGCCGCGGACTTTTCAGGCGGGGTCTTTTCTTCTATACTTTTAGTGGAAGTCCGTTCTTTTCGACGGACAGGAAGAGATCAAAACCGCGAACAGAATCATGAAACTGAGAATAGGAACGCGTTCGAGCGCGCTGGCGCTCTGGCAGGCCGATCGAGTCCGGCGGGAGCTTGAAAAGGAATCGGTCGACGTCGAGATCGTTCATATCAAAACCGCGGGAGACCGGAACCGAAACGACGCGATCGTCAATTTGGGCGCGGAAGGGGTCTTCGCCAAAGAGATTCAGCTGGCGCTTCTCGACCGCCGGATCGACCTGGCGGTCCATTCGCTCAAAGACCTGCCGGTCGACCCCGTTCCGGGTCTTTTCTTCGCCGCCACGCTCGACCGGGAAGACGTGAGCGACGTTTTCGTGAGCGTGAAATACGGCGATCCCGGCGACCTGCCGCGCGGCGCGCGGGTCGGCACGGGGAGTCTCCGGCGCCGATGCCAGCTGGCGTATCGGCTTCGGGGGAAAGAGATCCGGATCGACGACTTGCGCGGGAACGTCGAAACGCGTCTGAAAAAGCTCGACGCCGGCGACTACGACGCGGTGATTCTGGCAGCGGCGGGACTCAAGCGGCTCGGATTCGGCGGCCGGATCACCGACGCGCGGCGTCTGGCGCCTCCCGAATTTCTCCCCGCGCCGGGACAGGGGGCTCTCGGCCTGGAATGCCGCGCCGACGACGGCGCCGCGCTCGAACTCCTGCGAAAGGTCAACCGCCGCGACAACTACGCCGCGGTCACCGCCGAACGCGCGTTCCTTTCGGCGCTGCGGGGCGGCTGTATCGCGCCGATCGGCGCGTACGCCCGATTTGAGAACGGCCGCCTGACACTCGACGGGCGGATCCTTTCGCTCGACGGGAGCCGGCAATACGACGTCCGGCTCGCCGGCGAGCCGGGACTCGACCCCGACGCCGCGCGCCGTCTCGGCCAAACCGCCGCCGAGCGGATCGTCTCGCCGGAGGTCGAGTCGATCCTCGGCGAAGTCCGCCGCCTGCGGGAAGGAAAACAGCGATGAAACACAACCTTCTTTTTCTCGTATCTCTTGCCTTGTCGGCCGTCCAGAGTTTGGTCTTTGCGGCCGACCGTCTCGACCGCCGCGCGATCGTGACGCGGCACAACGTCGTCTCCGATTCGGCGGAAATGACCGTCCCTCTGGCCGACGGCGAGTTCTGTTTTAACGCCGACGGCACGGGACTGCAGACGTTCGCCGGTTCGATTTTCGACCACCGGGGCTGGTTCGCCGTTCCTCTGCCCGAAGGACGGACGGCGGACGACGTGCCCGAAACGGGAACGTTTCAAATCGGGCGCAATACGGGACCGGACGTTTTTCCCGAGGGGAAAGCCGATCTTTTCGAATGGATGACCGACTCGCTTCACCGAATGAACCTGGGGCGGATTCGATTTACACACGGGGACGGTACGCCGATCGCGCCGGACGAGATTACGGGTCTTTCGCGCGATCTCGACCTCTGGACCGGGGTACATCGCGCCGAATGGACGTTTCGCGGCGAGACGGTGACGGTCGTCACCGCGGTCGGCGCGGACGCCTCGGTCGCCTTTTGCGCGACGTCCCCCGCGCTGGCTTCCGGCGAATTGGCGGTCGTCGTCGATTTTCCCTATCCGACCTCAGACGAGGAGAAGTGGGCGGGCCGATTCGACGCCGACGATCTGCACCGGACGGAACTCGTTTCGCAGGAGCGGGGGCTGACGCGTCTTGAACGCCGGTTCGGCGAAAGCGCGTTCGGCAACTTCGACTACACCGTCTGTATCGCCGGCGACGGGAAAGTCAAAGTGTCCCGGTGCGGCGGGAACGCGTTTCTGCTCGCCGCCGGCGGCGAGCGGCTCGACGCGGCGGTTTCGTTCGGCGATCTCGCCCCCGCCGGCCGGCCGCTCTCATCCGAAGAAGAAGAATCTTTCGCGCCGGCCGGCGCGCCGCGGCCGCCGGCGGCTGGGACGCCCCCTTCTTATTTCGAGGGGGCGCGGCGCGTCTCGGCCGCGCGGTGGGAGGCGTACTGGCAAAAGGGGGGCGCGATCGACCTTTCCGGGAGTACCGACCCGCGTTGGTTCGAGTTGGAACGGCGGATTGTCCTTTCGCAGTACCTGATGAAGACGAGCGCGTCGGGGAGCTATCCGCCGTCGGAGGGAGGGCTCCTTTCCCTCGACCAGTGGCGCGGACGATTCCACATGGAGATGGCCTGGTGGCATCTGGCGCACTGGTTTCTTTGGGGACGCGCCGACGAGGCGGACCGGCCGCTGCGGGTCTACGAAAAGTTCAAAGAGCCGGCGCGCCGTCTGGCCGCGCAGTTGGACATGAGCGGATATCAGTGGCAGAAATGTCTCGGGCCGGAAGGTCGGACCGCGCCGTGGACCGGGAACCAGGTTCTTCTCTGGAAAGAGCCGCACCCGATCTTTTTCGCCGAACTCGATTACCGCGCCCGGCCGAGCCGCGCGACGCTCGAGCGGTGGGCCGATCTCGTCGAAGGAACCGCGCTCTATATGGCCGACTATGCGCTGTTGGGGGAAGACGGCTTTTATCACCTTTCGCCGGTGATGCCGCCCAGCGAAGTCGGCTTCGCGTCCGACACCGCGTATGACCTTGCCTATTGGCAGCTCGGACTCCGCTGGGCGAACCGATGGCGCCGCCGCCTGGACGAGACGCCAAACGCCGAATGGGACCGAATCGCCCGTTCGATGGCGCCTCTGCCGAAAGGGGAGAACGGGCTCTATCTGCGTACCGCCGACTGGCCGGTCTGGAAGGAATGGGAACATCCCGATCTGATCGGCGCGTTCGGTCAGTTTCCCCCTCTGGAGGGACAGGATCCCGAGACCGCCCGCGCCACGCTCGGCGAGGTGATCCGCCGATGGGACTGGAGCCGGTGCTGGGGCTGGGATTTCCCGTGGACCGCCATGGCGGCGGCGCGGCTGGGCGACCCGGATCTGGCGGTCGATTTTCTCCTTTCGGACCACGAGCGAAACGCCTACGACGGCCGAGGGGTCAATACCGGCGGGCCGTGCCCCTACCTGCCGGGGAACGGCGGGCTCCTCTACGCCGTGGCGATGATGGCCGCCGGGTGGGAGAGCGAGACCGACGCGATGTCGCCCCCCGATCCGCCTTCGGACGGGGTGCACGAGACCGCGCCCGGGTTCCCCGCCGAAGGATGGCGCGTCCGCTGGGAAGGACTTCTGCCGGCGCCGTAACGGGAGGATCCCGTTCCGACCTCGGCGCGGCCCGCGCGGGAAACCGTTCGGGCCGCAAAGTTTATCCTGTTTTAACAGACTCTTTCTTTTTCCCATCTAAAGTTTTGGTCCGGTTGTGCCGATTATAACGATTAGGAGGGAATCCGGGGGACAAGGAGTATAAAATGGCTAAAACAGAGAATCACGTCCGATCCGTTCGCATCGTCGCGCTGGCGCTTCTTCTCATGATGCTCGTCGGCGTTTCGGGGTGCGCCAACGCGCTTTTTACGGCGGCGTATCTGATCAAGGGGAACGACGTCGATCCGGAGTTCAAGAAGGAAATCAAGGAGATCCCGAAACATTCGAAGATGGTCGTGATCTGCCGATCGCCGTACCAGACCCTTTTCGGGATCGACGATCCGAGCAAGATGCTGTCGGTCGCCCTGACCAAGGCGCTTTCGGATAAACTCGACGAAAAGAAGAAACTCGAATGGATCCCGATCGACAAGGTCGATTCCTTTTTCGACGAGTCGGAGTACGCCAACGAGAGTTTCGAAAAGATGGGGGCGAAACTTGGGGCGGACTACGTCTTCGGGGTCGATATCGACTCGTTCAACATTCATCACTCCCCGCAGTATCTCCAGGGGAAAGCGCACGTGAACGTTCGACTGGTGAAAGTCGATACCGGCGAGATCGTCTGTTCGAAATCGCTGCCGCAATACGTCTATCCGCCGAACACGCCGGTCGCGGTCGGCGACATGCTCGAAGAGCGGTTCCAGACCCTCTATACGGTGAAGCTCGCCGACGAGATCGGCTGCTGCTTCTATCCCTACGACCCGCACGAGAAAGTCGCGCTCGACAACGACGTGGCGCGAATGAGATGAGATGCCTCTACCTCTGATTACCAGCGCGTCGAACCCGCGCGTGAAGCACGCCGCCGCCCTGCGCGAAAGCCGACGCCGCCGCAAGAGCGGCGAATTTCTGATCGACGGCGTGCGCGAGATCGACCGCGCCCGGAAATCGGGGGTACGTCTGATCGAAGTCTACGCCAGGGTCGAACGGGGCGCCGAGGGGATCCCGGCCGTGCCGGATCCGGCGAAAGCTCTTCTCGACGAATTCGAACGCGACCGTTTTCCCGTCTGGCCGGTCGAACGGAGCGTTTTTGCCAAAATGGCGTTCGGCGATCGGAACGAGGGGGTTCTGGCGCTCGCCGAAGCGCCGCGCCGCGACTTTGACCTTTTCGAATCGAAACTTCCCGACGATCCTCTTTTGTGCGTGTTGGAACGGATCGAAAAGCCGGGGAATATCGGCGCGGTTTTCCGGTCGGCCGACGGCGCCGGCGTGGACGGGATCATTCTGGCCGACTGCGGCGGCGACCTCTGGCATCCGAACGCGATCCGTTCGAGTCTCGGCACTCTTTTCAGCGTCCCCTGCGTGACCGCCTCGGCGGACGAGACGATTCGGTGGCTCCGGAGTCGGCATATCCGGATCGCCGCGGCGATCTGCGACGCCGCGCTCCCCTATTCGGAAATCGACTACACCGGCGCGACGGCAATCGTTTTGGGGAGCGAAGACGAGGGCCTGACGCCGATCTGGCACGACCGGTCGAAAACCGGCCCCGACTCGGCGGCGATCGTCCTGCCGATGCGCGGGATCGCCGACAGTCTGAACATCTCGAACGCCGCCGCGATTCTTTTCTATCACGCGCTTCTCCGTCGTCAGACGAGCCGTTCTTGATTTCGGCGCGGGAATCGGTAAAATCTCCCTCATGGAACCAGCATCGTCCCGACCGGCCTCCGCCCGCCTGCGCGAGAGTCTCACGCTCATTCTGATCGCGATTTCCGCCGGACTCATCTTCGGCCGGATCATGGCCGTCGATTCGATTCCCGACCGCGCGGTTCAGGAGTACCGTCTGGCGCGGATCCCGCAGACTTTGCGCGACAAGGCGAAAGAGCTGAAAAAAGAGGGTCTTTCCGACGCCGAAATCAAGGCGCGTCTGAAAGCGGCCGCCGTCCGGTTGCGCGCCGACGCGCTGAAGGCGCGCCCGACCCTCAGCGCAAACGACCGGAGCCGCTGGCTGACGATCCGCGCTCTGGTCGAGCCGGAAAGCCGCGTCTATCGCTATCTGCCGCTCGACGCCGACGGGAACCGCAAACCCTTCTACACGAAAGGGGAGGTTCTCCGCAACACGCCCGCCGGCTCTCCCGACTCGATCGAATCGGCGCGGGGCAAATCGGGCAAATACATGAAAGAATGGGTTCCCTACGCCGTCGACAAGGCGCGCGAGACTCCCGGCTGGGACACCATCGATATGGTCAAACACGGTCTGGCCGACGAAGAGTTCGATCCGTCCGATCCTTACAGCGGCTACCTCTATTCGAGCAAACCGACCCTCCTGCCGACTCTGATGGCGGGCGTCTATTGGGTCTGGCTCCGCACGACCGGTCTTTCGCTCCGCGAGAATCCGTTTCTCGTCACGCGGGCGCTGCTGGTGATCTACAACCTGATTCCCCTCGTGATCGGCTGGTTCCTGATGGGGCGGCTGATCGATCGGTTCGGCGGCGCCGACGAAAAAACTTCCGACTGGCCGAAGCTCTTCGCGGTCGGCGCGCTCTGTTTCGGCACGTTCCTTTCGACGTTCGCCGTGACGCTGAACAACCATCTGCCCGGCGCGGCGGCGATCATGATTTCCCTCTATTCCGCCGCGCGGATTCTGGCCGACGGCGAGCGCGGCGCGTGGTACTTTTTCTCCGCCGCGCTTTTCGGCGCTCTGGCGGTCGCCTGCGAACTTCCGGCGGCGCTGATCGCTCTGTTGATCTGTCTGGCGCTCCTTTTCCGCTGCCCGAGTCGGACGGCGCTCGTTTCGATTCCGACCGGTTTGGTCGTCGCGGCGGCGTTTTTCGGCACGAACCTGATCGCGCACGGAACATACCGTCCGGCCTACGGCATGAAACGGGACCATATCGCCCTGGCGCGCGCCGAGCATCCCGATCGGACCGACCGCTTTCAGGTCACGAGTTTCGATCCGAACGACTGGTATATCTACCGTTATTTCCCCGCCAACGCCAAACGGGACGCAAGCAGCGCCCGGATGAGCTACTGGTCCGACCGTCAGGGGGTCGATCGGGGCGAACCTTCCCGCGCCGTCTACGCGTTCCACGCCCTCCTGGGACATCACGGTCTTTTTTCCCTTTCGCCGATCTGGCTGCTGAGCCTGGCGGGGGCGTTTGTGTGGCTTTTCGGCGCGCCGGGGAAAGGACGCCGCCTTTTTGCCGGCGGCGTTCTGCTGACCGCGCTTTTCTTTTTCGCGTTTTACGTCAGCCGAGATCAGGGGGATCGGAGTTACGGCGGAATGACGTGCGGACTCCGCTGGTTCTTTCCGCTGATCCCGTTCTGGATTCTGACGATGCTTCCCGCGCTCGACCGGCTCGGCCGTACGCGCGCCGGGCGCGTTCTGGCGCTCGTTTTGCTGTTCGT
>CADBQY010000091.1 GCA_902796885.1 uncultured Planctomycetota bacterium | reverse complement strand
TTCGTTTTGAACCGCCCGCGGCGCGTCGTTCTCTCGAACGAGGCGCGGAAGACTATCTGCGCCAGACCGCTCGGATTTTGGGCGCTCGTTTCGACGAAGCGTTTTATCGCGCCGCGATCGACGCGCGGTTACGTTGTCCAACCGCCCCAGTCTCCCGCGTCGAACCCGCTTCCCGCGAGTGTTTCGCCCGTCTGACGGCGGAAGGGGAAGAAAACGTCATTGACGCGCTCGCCTTTCTCGATCAGTTTGGCGCCGACCAGACCGTCGTTTCGGCCGAATCTTCTTACGCCGGCGAAAACCCGATCGACTCCTTTGCCGACCGGCTCTTACAGGTTTCCTCCCACGATTCCCCGTCCCGGCAAGCCGAACGACTCGGGGGCGGGGATGTTCCCGTTTCCGAATATTTCCTCCTGCTCTTTTCGCTCCTGTCGTTTCTAGCCTCCGCAATCCTTCCGACCTCGCCGGTGCTCCTGATCGGAAAACCGGGATACTCGGCGCTCGAAGATTTTTTCGCCCGGCTCGCCCGATCCCTTTTCACCCTCTGCGGTTTACGCGTTTTCGACGCCCGTCGATCGACGCAAAAAACGTTCATCCCCTTCCGCCGCACGCCACTCGAAGAAAAACGATGCACCGTTCTTCTCCGTTGACGTTCCTCCGACATCATCCTTTTCATCCCGCACCATCAAAGCGTCACGGAGACACACATTATGATAAACCATCGATTCAAACGGGGATTCACCCTGGTCGAACTGTTGGTGGTGATCGCCATCATCGGAATTTTGATCGGGCTCCTCCTCCCGGCGGTACAGTCGGCGCGCGAAGCCGCCCGCCGTATGAAATGCGCCAACAACATCCGGCAGTGGTCGCTGGCGCTTCACACCTATCACGACGCGGCGGGCGGACTCCCCCCCTTCACTTCATGGTGCGATCACGACTCGAGCGGAACCGCGGCGTCGATCGCCAACGTCAAGACCGAGTTCTCGATTCATTCCCGAATCCTGCCGTTTATCGAGTGGGGTTCGTTCATGGCCGAAGTCGACGTCTCGGATTACAAATACCGTCTCTTTTCGGCCGGAACGGCGCCGAACAGCGAAATCTACCCCCAGCTTCTCTTCCCGTGCGAGATTCTCGGCTGTCCGAGCGAATCCGCGCCGCGGATCCGCCAAATTCAAAAACATCCGCGCGACGCCTCCCAAGGATACGTCGACGACGCGGGAACAAACTATATGTTCTGTTGCGGTTCGGGAGTCGGCGAAGGATACTGTCTCGACAATAAGAAGAACGACGGCCTCTTCGGGCTGGTTCCCCGGTCGCTGGATTCGATCGCCGACGGAACCAGCAACACGCTCGCCGTTTCCGAAGCGCTCCTGGCGCCGACCGCGGCGCAGTCGACCGCGCCGGACAAAGAAGTCTGCCGCTACTCGGTCGTCGGAAACCTTTCGGGCGAGACACTTTCGCAATACAGCGAAGACGAAGACTTTGACTGGGAAGAGTTTACCCGCGAAAAACTTAAGTCCGAGACCTCGTTCAGCGGAAACCGCGGATGCCCCTGGCTGGCAGGGCGAGTTTACGCCAGCGGTTTTTCGGCATACGCCCCGCCGAACGCCGATCGAATCGGCATCTGGTACCGCGGCAGCGAGCTCCTCTATTACGGAACCGGGAGCTCTCACCGCGGCGTCATTAACGCCGGCATGGCCGACGGTTCGGTCCGAACCGTGAACGAATCGGTCGGCCTCACCGTCTGGCGCGCCGCCGCGACGATCAAAGGACATGAATCCCGCTCGCTCTGAAACGGCCGGCAGCGGGCGAAACGATTCCTACAGGAGTACAAAATGACATCTTCGGTAATTCGGACATCCGAACTGAAAAAATATTATTCCGACAAGACGAAAGCGCTCGACGGGATCGACTTGAACGTGGCGTCCGGCGAGTTCCTCGCGGTGATGGGGGCGAGCGGATCGGGCAAGAGTACCCTTCTCCACCTGATCGCCGGCCTGACCCGGCCGACGTCGGGTCAGGTTCTGGTCGAAGAGCGCGATCCGTCGGCCATGTCCGACACCGCCTTGACCCGATTCCGCCGCCGACGGATCGGTCTTGTGTTTCAGAAGTTCAACCTGATTCCTCACCTAACCGCCCTTGAGAATATCATGATCCCTCTCCTGGCCGAAGGGAAGAGCCGCGGAAGCGCCAAAGACCGCGCGTTTGAACTCGCCGCCGCGCTCGGGATCGCCGACCAACTCGAACAGCTTCCCGACACGCTCAGCGGCGGGGAACAGCAACGCGTGACGCTGGCGCGCGCCCTCTCGCTCGATCCGGCGATTCTCCTGGCCGACGAGCCGACCGGAAATCTCGACTCGCTCAGCAGTCAGCGGATTTGCGAAATCCTCGACCGGCTCTGTCGGAATGAAAATCGTACCATCCTTCTGGTCACGCACGAGCCGACCGTCGCCGTCTGGTCGAAACGCCTTCTGATTCTGAAAGACGGCCGGCTGATCGCCGACCGGCCGACATCGGACTTTCAGGACGCGCATCATCTGGCCGCCGCCTATCAAGAAACGGTGGAGGAAGAACTCCGCTCGGCGGAAAAGGAGCGGGCCGAATGAATCGACTCGCCCGTCTTTTGGTTCTAAGGTGCCTGGCCCGACATAAAGGGGAACTGGCGCTGATTCTCCTGGCCATCTCCGCCGCCTCCTGTCTGGTGGTTTGGGTGATCGGCGGTTACCGCAACCTCTTTACCGAAGTCGTCCGGACCGACAGCCGTCCTCTGGGCCGCTATGACCTGGTTCTGACATCCGAGACCTCCTCGCCCGGTCTGCGGGGAAGCATGGGAAGAGGGGGCGGCTCGTTCGGCGGTCCGTTGGCAAGACGCGGGACACCCGACGGCGGAATCAAGAGCCCCCCCGACGGCAATGTGCGGGGCGAAAAATCGGGCAAAACGCCTCCAAAACGCTACGATCCGCTCGAAAAAGCGCGCGCCGCCGACGGTACGATTCTCCTGGAACGCCTCCCGAACGGCCTTCCCGCCCATATCCGAGACCGTCTGCGAAAAGCGGACGCCGATTCAAGCGGAACGATTTCGCGCGTCGAGGAAGAAACCCTCTACGACGAGGCGTTCGCCGACGGCGGGGCCGAACCGGAAACGCCGCAAAAACCGAAAACCGATCCCGTACCGACGTTCACCAGACCGGGCGCTTTCCGTACGCCTGTTCTTCCCGAGGCGCTCCTCGCCCGGATCGAAAAAGACCCGCGCGTCCGTTCGCTCGATCGTATCCGAAATCTGCGCGCCTTTGTCTACGGTGAAAAGAGCGAGTCGGACGGCGCCGACGAGACGTACACGAGCGAAGAAGCCGCTCCGGACGAAACGGTTCCCGACGGGATCGACCCGGAGCTTCACCGCCGGGGGCTCGCCGCGTATCGTCAGCGGATGGGGACGCCGATGGCGCTCGGCGAGACATTTTACGCCACCGATGCCGCCGATCCTCCGTCCGATCTTGAGGAAGGACGCTGGTTCGCCGCGAACGGACCGGATGTCTGGGAAGCGGTTCTGGGCGTCCAGGCGGCCAAGAAACACAACGCCAAGGTCGGAGATCTCCTCCTGATCCTGACCAAAACGAGCGAATATCAACTGAAAGTGGTCGGTCTTCTCGATGACAAACGGCTGACCGGTTTTTACGTGCCGTTCGCCCTGGCCGAACGCGTCGTCGGCGCGTCGCCGGAAATTAACGGCGCGGCGATCACCCTCGTCTCTTCCGTCGACGCAGCGGCGTTCGCCGCCGATTGGAAAGACCGTGTGCGGCAAGACGCGCCGGACGCCTCGCTCAAAACGAATGCCGACGTTCAAAATGAGGAAACTGAGCGGCAGAGCGCCTCGTCGGCGCTCCGGCTCCAATCGGTCACCGGTACGGTTCTGGCGATCCTCGCCTCGCTGATGATCGTTCTGGCGGTTCTCTCGATCGGGGTCGAATCGCGCCGGCGCGAAATCGGAATGTTGCGAGCGGTCGGCGCCGAACGGCGGCATATCGCCCTTTCGATACTGACCGAGTCATTCCTTCTGGCGATCCCCGGCTGGCTCGGGGGACTTTTGGCCGGTTGGCTGATCCTCACCCTCTCGAGCGGGAACGGGATCGCGCTCAATCGGAGCATGGTCGTCTTTTCGTTTCTCTGCGCGGCCGCCGGCTCGGTGATCGCCGCCGTCGTACCGATCGTCGGCGCGTGCCGCGTCCGTCCGCTCGAAGCGGTCAGCGCCGCACGCGAGTTTCCCGCCGAACGAAAAAGTCGCGCGGCACGTCGCCGGACCGACGGCGTTCTTCTTGCCGCGGCGGCGCTCCTTATCGGAAGCGACCTATTCCTGATCTACGGCGTTCACTCCGACACGGCGCGCCGCGCCGCGCTCCATTCCGGGTTCGGCGTTCTGGCCCTGGCGTTCGGCGTCCTTGCGCTGATCCCCGCGCTCGTCCGTCTGGCCGAAGTGATCCTTCTTCCGATCTTGGCGTTTCTCCTCCGTTTCGACCGAACCGTCTCGGCGCGTGAACTTTCGGCGCACATCAAAAGGACGACGGCGACGGCGGCAATGCTCGCGGTCGGCGGCGGGCTCTTCACCCTCATGCAGATCTGGGGCTATTCGATGCTCGGTCCGTTTCTTCCGAACACCCAAATGCCCGACGCGTTCGCCGCGTTCCTGCCGGTCGGTCTGACATCGGAAAACGCCGAACAGGTCCGCGCCCTCCCGCAAATCAAGCCGGGGGAATTCGAACCGGTGGCGGTGGAACAGGCGGCGTTCGCGCCCGACACGATTCCCAACGGCCGCGGAGGAGAGTTCGCCAACGTCATTCTCTTCGGAATGAATGTCGAGCGCGCCTATGCCGGTCCGAACCCCCTCGTACGTCTCAAATTCCTGGAAGGAGATCCCGACCGCGCGTTTGCCGCGATGGAATCGGGGCGAGGCGTGGTGGTGAACGACGCGCTGGTCATCGACTACGGCTACAAGCTCGGCGACAGGCTCAGGCTCTGCGACCCGAAACAGAACTCGCGAATTCTCGAATACACGATCGTCGGCGTCGTTTCGTTCAACGGTTGGCAATGGCTTTCAAAGACGAGCGGTGTCCGCCGGAACTACGGCCGGTCGGGCGGAATTCTCTTCGCGTCGGAACAGCTTGTCCGCGACGACTACCGTCTGACCGACACCGGCTACTTCTGGTTCAATCTCAAAAAGGGAACGGACCTCCGGGAAATGGAAAACGCGCTCGATCGGATCGCGCGAAAGAACCTGGCCGAAATTGCGGCGTCCGAACGGAAAGAAGACGGAAGAGACCGTCTTGGACGCGTCGCGAACCGGTCCCGTTCGGCGGGGGGCGCGGCCAACGCGGCGTATGTCAAGCTTTCGACGCGTGAATCCCTTCGCGATTCGATCTCCCAGCGGGCCGACGGCGTTATCTGGGGACTGAGCACCATGCCTCTGGTCACCTTGGCGCTCATGTCGATCGCCTTGGTCGCGGTCAGCGTCAACTCGGTTCGCGCGCGTCAGCGTTGGTTCGGAATCCTGCGCGCCGTCGGGGTCGAACGGGGAAAACTGACGCGGATGATCCTTGCCGAGTCGATCCTTCTGGCTCTCTGCGGCGCGATCGCCTCACTCCTATTCGGTCTGATCGCGGCGATCGGCGCGCTCAAACTCGGCCAGTCGATGTTCGGCACCGCCGACCCGCCCCTGATTCTTCCGCTCAAAGGACTCTCGGCGGGACTCCTGTTTCTGATTCTCCTGGCCGCGGCGGCATCGGTCGTCCCGGCAATCCGGATCGGACGGGCCAAACCGCTCGATCTGCTGAAGTAGTGTCCGCGCTTCAAAAACACTTCGATTATTCTTTCGCGGTTTCGCTCGTTTCCGAATTCCGCGTCAGGCTTTCGAGAATTTTTTCGGCATCGCGCCGTTTCGGAAAGAAGGACGTGTCGGCCAAGGCGCTGGTCAGAAGCTGACGCGCCAAGTCGTCCTGGCGTCGGCTCGCCGCGACCGACGCCAGATAGAACGCGCTGGTCGGAGTCAGTCCGCCGCGGTCGAGTATCGGCAGAAGGATATCTTCGGCGCGTTCGGCGTTCCCGCGCCGGAACTCGACCCACGCGAGGGTCGCGGCGGCCTCGTCCGAGTTCGGATTCCGCCGCCGGAACCGATCGGCTCTTTCAAACGCCTCGGTCAGCGAGGCGTTCTCTTCCTGTTCGGCCAACGCCAGCGTCAGGCCGCCGATCAGATCAAAATCGTTCGGCGCCATGCGAAGCGCCTTGCGGTAACCGGATTCGGCCGTCTTGAAATCCCCTTCCGAATAAGCCAGAAGAGCGTCCCACTTGATTTGCTCTAAACTTCCGGGCGTCATTCGCGCCGCCATTTCGCGAGTTTCGTCAAGCCGACCGCGGCGGAAAAGGAATCGAGCGACGCGCGAAAGTTCATGGGGTGCCAGCGTGCCGTCATTGAGATGCGCATCGAAAAGACGTCCGGCTCCTTCAATATCCCCCTTCTCTTCCAAGAGGGACGCCAAGGTCAGCCATCCGGCGAAGAGCGAAGGATTCCGCTCTTTGGCGCGCGCGAACGCCTCGAGCGCCTCGTCGTTCTTCTCTTGCCGGAACAGAAGGTACCCCAGACTCAAATACCCTTCGGCTCCGTCGGGATTTAGGCCGATATACTCGCGCATTTTCGATTCGGCGGCGGGAAGATCCCCCGCGCACTCCAGCGCGCGCGAGGCCACCGAGATCGACTCGCCGCGAAGGAAGGGAAGACGAGGAGAATCTTTCCCCGACCCGCTTTCGCAAAACGCCGCCAGAAGGGCGTCGGCCTTTCCGCGCAGAAGTTCCAATTCGACGAGACGATTCTCTTCGGCGGCGATCTCGGCCAGACGGTACCACGGCTCCGGGTCGCCGGGGTTCTCGTCGATCGCCCGCTTTAAGAAGGCGTGCGTTTCGGAAAGATCCCCCCGCTGTTTTGCCAGAAGCGCGAGCGCCACCCCGGCCGGAGGAAACGAGGGGTTCTCTTCTTGCGCCGCGGTGAAATGACGGTAGGCGGCTTCCGAATCCCCCTGAAAGAAAGCCTCGACCCCTTCGGTCCAGCGCGCCGCGCCCGCCGGAGAATCCGGCTCGCCGCCGCGCGCGGGAAGAAAAAAAAGTCCCGCGCCGGCGATGAAAAAGAAAATCCGCAGGAGGAACGTCTGTCTCATCGGAACTCCTTAATCGGCGCGGGAGCGGTGTGAAGCCAAAGCGAACTATTTCTCTTCGCTGAAATTCTTGTAGATCACGTCGGCCACAGTACAGCCGCCGGGAATGAACGGAAGAACGTGCTCGCCGTAAGGGGAGTTCACTTCGAGGAGGAAAGGCCCCTTCGAGTTGAGCATCGCGTCGAGGGCGTCGGCGAACTCGTCGCGGCGCGTTACCGACGCGGTCTGCCAGCCGTACCCTTTGGCGATCGTGGGGTAGTCGGGATAGCGGTGTTTCGGCGAAATACCATCCCCCTTCCCCGTCGCTTCGGGATCGGTCACGCGGCCCAGATAGGTATTCCCGCGGTTCGACTTATAGAAGACGTCTTCCCACTGCATTACGTTGCCGAGAAACTGGTTGTTCATCAGCACCAGTTTCACCGGAATATCTTCCGTAATACAGGTCGCCATTTCCTGGATGTTCATCTGTAAGGAGCCGTCCCCTTCGATGGCGATAACCAGCGCGTCGGGATGCGCCACTTTGGCGCCCATCGCCGCCGGCAAACCGAACCCCATCGTCCCCAAGCCGCAACTCGAAAGCCAGGTTCGCGGCCGTTGAAAGTGGTAAAAGAGGGTGGTCCAAAGCTGATGCTGACCGACTCCGGTCGCGATATACGTCTCGCGGTCTTGGGTCGCCTTACTCAGCTCCGAGATGGCGTACTGCACCAGGATGTGGTTCGGATCGTCGCGGAAACAGACCGGATACTTCTTTTCCCACTCGGCGATTTTTTCGTGCCAGGGAGAAAGATCGGCGTGCCGGTACGAGGCAAGTTTTTTATTGAGCGCTTTGAGGAAGAGCCCGGCGTCGGCGCAGACCGCCTGATGAACCTTTTTCACCTTTCCGAACTCGGACGGGTCAATATCGACGTGGATGATATGCGCCCCCTTGGCAAACTGCGAGACGTTGCCGACCACTCGGTCGCTGAACCGTGTTCCGATCGCCAGAAGCAGGTCGCATTCGCGCACCGCGCAGTTGGCGTAGACCGTTCCGTGCATTCCGAGCATTCCGATCGACAGACGATGGTCGCGCGGGAAGGTCGCCAGGGCGGGCATCGACGTCGCCACGGGAATATCGGTCCGTTCGGCGAATTTGAGAAGCTCGGCCGTCGCGTCAGACATCATCACCCCGCCGCCGGCAAAGATGACCGGACGTTTCGCCCTTTGGATCGCCTCGGCAACGGCGTTGACCTCGTCGGCTTTCACCTTGGGCGGGAGGGGATCGTACCCGGGCAGATCCGGCTTGGCGTTGAAATCGGGATAGCATTGTCCGATCTGCACGTCCTTCGGAATGTCGATCAGGACCGGCCCGGGACGCCCCGTCGTCGCGACCAGAATCGCCTCGTTGACAATCCGGGTGACATCTTTGACGTCGGTCAACAGATAGTGATGTTTGGTGATACTTCGGCAGACCTCGGTCATCGGGGTCTCCTGGAACCCGTCCGAACCGATCACGCTGGTACCGACCTGACCGGTAATGATAAGAAGCGGAACCGAATCGAGTTTCGCGTCGTCGATACTGGTGATCAGGTTCGTGGCGCCCGGCCCGCTGGTCGTCATACAGACGCCGAGTTTGCCGGAACTTCGGGCGTACCCCTGCGCGGCGAACCCGCCCCCCTGCTCGTGCCGGGGAAGAATCACGCGAAGTTGATCGCGATATCGGCTCATCGCCTGATGGAGCGGAATGGAGGCTCCGCCGGGATAGGCGAAGATGGTGTCGATTCCGTTATGGATTAACGCCCGAACCAGGATTTCGGCTCCGGACATCATCCGTTCTTCGGTCTGGATTAATTCAGACGCGTTTTTTTTCTTTGTCACTTCAAAAACTCCTGAGGTTTTCGGAATGGGGTTTGTCGAAACGCCGACGCTAACGCCCAATTATATTATAATCCGCCACATTGAAAAGGAATGAGGCTCAAAAGAGACTCAATATCCGATCGACCGAAAGCTCGTTGAACGAACGAACCAGAAGATCGACCCCATCGTACTCCTCCGCTTCGTGTCCGACGGAAAAGAAACCGATAATCTTCATCCCCGCCGCGCGGGCGGCCGCCACGCCGCTGGCCGAATCGTCGATCGCCGCACACCGATCCGGGGGAAGCCCCATCTTTCGGGCGCAGGCCAGGAAGATGTCGGGAGCGGGCTTGGCGCGCGTCACGTCCGTTCCCGAAACGACCCCTCGAAGGTGAGGACGAATCCCGAGCCGTTCGACGACGAAATCGACGTTGACCGCCGGACCCGACGAGCCGACCGAAAGGGGAATCCCGCGTCGGGACAAGTCGCGGACAAAATCGACCGCGCCCGGCATCGCCGGAAACTCCTTTTCGATCATTTCGCGGTAGATCGCCTCTTTCCGTTCGGCCATCGCCAAGGCTTCCTTTTCGGAGAGCGGACGTCCCCAATGACCGGCCAGGATCGCGTCGGACCGCTGTCCGAACGTCTCCTGAAAGAGCCGCGGGGTAAACTCAAAGCCGTCCTCTTTCCCCAAAATTTGCCAGCTTTCGAGGTGGGCGGGATTGCTGTTCATCAGAACGCCGTCGATATCAAAGATCACACCGGGAAGAAATTCACGTTCGGCCATACGCGGGGGAAATATAAAAATGCGTGCAAAACAAACGCCCCTCCAAGCGTCGCGCGTGAAGAGGCATAAAAAAACCTTGAGAGGAAGACACATGCCCAACAACAATTTGGGAGCCCGCAAGGCAAGGGGGCGCGTGCAGCAGCAGCCATGTGATCGCCGAGCACCAAGGTGACATCGACGCTATACAAAACTACGCTGATAAACCCAGCACCCATCGGGCACATGTAACGACTCCCCCGGATGTGATCCGCGGGCATGC
>CADBQY010000090.1 GCA_902796885.1 uncultured Planctomycetota bacterium | reverse complement strand
ATTCCGAATTTAATCGTCTTTGTCACGTCAGATCTCCTCAATATCTAAGCCTAAGGCGTCGGCCAGCGCGGTCAATTTCGACGCGGCGTCCCCGAAACAGACCGCGTTGTGATGCGGACCCCCCAGTTCGACGTAACGGGAGAGGAATCCGCGAACCGGCGCGTCGGGCCGGAACTTGAAATGGGGCACGCACAGCTGGGGCAGAGGACCGAAATCCTCGATCTCGCCGTGCGCCATGATTATTTTATAGTTGTCCGACGCGTTGTAGTCAATCACCAGAGCGCAGAAAGTCGCCTCGCCCGGTTCGAGCGAGGTTAGAAGCGCCAGCTGGCGGTCGCGGGTCCGCGTGATCGGTTCGGGACGCGCCACCAGCGGAATTTTCCGGTCGCGCCGGGCCATCGCCGCGTTCATCTCGCCCATGTGGCTGAAGAAAAGCGCCTCGCCGGCGAAATCGGTGGTAAAGATTTCCGAGAAGGTCGCCGCGCCGGTCAGCTGCTGAAAGATCCAGCTCCCCATCGTCGAAACGACGTCCCCTTCCCCGCCGAAACCGACCCCTTCGCCCATCATTCGGCTGATCCCGACGAAGGGAACCGTCGAGGTACGCGAGTCGTCCCCCAAAGCGGTGAACTGATAGGTCAGCCCCTGCAGACGATGTTCCTCGACGATTCCGCGCAACGCAAGCTCGGCGCGAGCGGTCACGTCCAGATCGTGCGCCGTCACGTCGGCGGCGACATCGTAGGCGGTCTTATACTCGTCGACCAGGGCGGCGACCTTCTCGGCCGGGGCGTCCGCGGCGCGGGTAATATACTCCTCGACCGGCACGACGCCGAACTCGGCGCCGAACTTGGCGACCAGTTCCGAAACGTCGGCGGCGAAATCCCCCATCGCCGGAAACGGATATCCCATCAGGGCGAACTTGGCGTTGCGCAGATCGGACGCCACGCGCTGAGCGGTAAAGACGTCGCGGATCGACTCGAACGGATCGGGGTCGCTTATATGGCTGGTAAAGATTTTATAGGGAACCCCGTAACGGTTCAGAAGGTTCCCCAGATCGTGCGAACCGTGCACTCCGTGGTTGGCGAACAGCTCGGCGTTGCCGTAGTTTTCGTCGACGGCGAACAGCTCCTGCGTATTCCAAATGATAATCGGCAGACGCGTTTCGACCAACGCCGGAAGCGCGGTCTGACTCGGCGAGTAACAGAGGAAAACGACGACCAACGCGTCGACGTCTTCGGCCTCGAATCGGCGGACTTCGTTGCGGATCGTTTCGCGGCTGTAGACCGCTTTACCGAAGAGTACGTCGTTCTCTTTTTCCAACGCGGGGATCACGGCGCGGCGGATCCAGTTCTCGCGGTCGGCGCGCAGTTCCGGCGCCAACGTCTCGTAAAGTTCCAATGAGAGCGCAAGGAGCCCGAGTCTGGGGCGCCGCGCGGGAGTCAAATAATCCTGTGACATGATTCGCTCCTGGGGATTGTCCGAAAAGAACGAGACGTTCGCCCGAACTTTTCGGAAACTCGTAGGTTGACTCGAACCGAAAGATATCGGCCGAGCAATGATCGTCTATTCTACCGGAATCCTCGTTCCTTTTCAAATTCTCCCTTTCCTTGATCCTCCCCGCAAGGGGCGGGGGAAGAAAAAACGCCTTTTTTCGAAATCTCGAGGGCAAAAAGAACGGGAAGAGCCGGTTCGGCCGCCGTAATTTTCGGAAAAATCGGAAAATCTTCTTTATTTTTACATTTTTAACGGGTTTCGGCCGATAAGATCAATAACAGCTATTCCCGCGGCGCGCGTCGGGACGCCGACCCGTGCCGCAGACTGCCGAAAACGGATTGGAGCAGCGCGGGAATCTTTGCTGTCCCTTAAACGAGCCGTTCTTCCGAAAAAGGGCTCGAAGAGAATCAGGTAAGGAGACCTTCAGTGATGAAAAAACTGCACTTTTTGAGATGGAATCGGCGCGGCGGCCGCGTCTTGGCGGGAATTGCCGTCTGCCTTTCGGTCTGCGGCGCTCTGTTAGCCGATGAGGGCGCGGCGGTCTCGTTCTCGCCGTTAGGAACAAGCCGTCTGAGCTGGGTTCGCCCGGGTCAGGCCCCCGCCGAACCGGCGTCGGTGCCGACACCGGCGCCCGCCGCGACGGCGGTCAACCTCGACACGGTCCAAGACACCCTCTTTTTGACCGATCTGGAAACGGAAGCTCCGACAGAAATCGCCGAACCGGAACGCGGCGAGTCGATCCGCCAGGTCCGTCTCCTCGAAACCGCGGCCGAAACGGCGGTCTCGGAACCCGTCCCGATCAAGCTGGCGATGGCTGCCGATCAGCTTCCGGAACCCGAGCCGATTCAGGCGTCTCCGCGCGAGCAGAACTTTTACGCCGACGAGTGCCCCGATCCGTTCAAAATGGACTCGATCCTCGATATGAGTTACAAAGTCACCGTCACGCCGGGAGAAATGCCGCAGAGTTGCCCGATTCCCGACGAAATGTACGTTCGGAAGATCCCGACCCCGATCGTCTTCACCTGGAAGGCGAGCGCCCTTTGTCATAAGCCGCTCTACTTCGAAGACGTTCAGCTGGAACGCTACGGTCACGGAATCTGCCCGCTTCTCCAGCCGGCCCTTTCCGGAGCGCGTTTCTGGGTCACCATCCCGTTCGTTCCCTACCTGATGGGAACCTACCCGCCGACGCAGTGCGTGTATGATTTGGGTTACTACCGTCCGGGAAGCTGCGCGCCGAACATGATCCAGCCTTGCCCGATCTCGATGCGCGGCGCGCTGATCGAAGCCGGAGCGATCGTCGGCGCGGCATACGCCATCCCGTAAAAAGAAGGTCGAAAGTCTCCAATCCGAACCGAAAGATCGGCGAACCGAAAAAGGGTTCGCCGGTCTTTTTTCTCTTTTGTATATCACATCGTGCCGGAAGCTTCAAAACAGGCAATCTAGGCAATTCAAGAGTTTTATTTAAAGAGCCTCAAAACAGTTTTTCCACAAAACGGAAGGCGCCGTTTCGCGAAATCATTTTTCTTTCTAAAAAAATTTTTTCGGAAGAAAACCCGTGATATGAGGACTCTTTGATTTTTGTTCAAAGAAATATCTCCTTTTCCCCCGCTCCGGACTGTTTGACATTCGAACGGATCTGACTACAATCGCACTTGTTCGAAGAGGACGTTCCCCGCTCGCCCGTTCAAGCGGGCCGGGAAAAGATTTTTTGTAACACAACTAATCCCTCCGGTTTTGCCGATTCCGCGCCGCGGATCCCGTCGAAGCCGGAGCCCCTGTTTTCACTGTCAACTCAAACGAATTTCATCGCTCGCCCTCGCGGCGCGCGATTCGACATACGAATGGAATTAACAACCGGTAAGGACATCGAACCTGCGCTGCGCGAACAACTCGTACGGCAGATCGGTCAGCGGAAATTTGACCGATGGTTCACCGATGTGACCTTTGTCCGCCGCGACGAGGAAATCGCCGTTCTCGTTTCGAACCCGTTTTTGCAGGAGTGGATCACCAAGCACTACCGGCACGAAATCGGCCGGTGTTGTCAATCCCTCTTCGACAAAGAGGTCCCCGTTCAGATCCTCGTCGATCCGCAGGTCTCCTCGTCTCCCCAAAAAAGTACCGAGGCCGACGACCTCACCCTGAACGCCGATTCGATCCGGTTTCGCGCGGGTGAAGAAGCCGCGGCGCCTGTTGCCGTTCCCAATCGCCGGGGTCAGACTTCCAAAACCGTCTCGAGCCGGAAGACCGACCGCGCGGGGGGGCGAGTCTTCGCATCGTACGAAACCTTTGTGACGGGCGTTTCGAACAGCGCCGCCAAGGGGATCGCCGATATCGCGATCTCCCGTCCGGGGATGCTCAATCCCGTCCTGATCTACGGTCCGACGAGCGTCGGAAAGACCCATCTCCTCGAAGGAGTCTATTCCGAGTTCCGGAAAAACCGCGGGCAAAAGACCCCCAAGTATCTTACCGCCGACGAGTTCACCGGACAATTCATTCGCGGATTCCAGGAAAAACCGGGGGGAGACCGATCGCTTCGTCTCCGTCTCCTCGATTCGAATCTCGTCATCATCGAAGATATCCAGAATCTCGAAAAGCGGGAGGCCACCCAGCGCGAGCTGAGCGGTCTGATCGATCTGCTCCGCGCCAAAGGGATTCAGATCATGATGAGCGCCGACCGCCCGCTGGCCGAAATGACCTTCCTCAAAGCGGAACTCCGCACGCGGCTCGAGTCGGGGATCGTCTGCGCGATCGAGTCACCCGACCGCGAAACCCTCCTCCGCGTCTTCCGACAAATGGCCGAAAAACGAAATCTGCGGATCCCCGACGAGATTGCCCGCTTTGTCGTCTCCCGTTTCGCGACCCACGCCCGGCAGCTCTCCGGCGCGCTGAACCTCCTTCACGCCGCCTATCTGACCGGGACGGACATCTCCGCGATCGACTCGGTTTCGGCCGTTCTCGGTACGCTGATCCCCTGCCGGCAGATGCCGATCTCCCTCGAAGAGATCGAAAACGCCGTCGCCTCCGTCTTCGGAATCTCGGCGAAAGATCTCCAGGGCCGGAGCCGCTCGCGCGCCTGCAGCTACCCGCGGATGCTGGCGATGTGGCTGGCTCGTCGGTACACCCGCTGCGCCCTTTCCGAAATCGGACGTCATTTCGGAGGCCGAAGCCACAGTACCGTCGCCGCCGCGCAAAAGAAGGTCGATCTCTGGCTCGAAAAAGGCGAAATGAACGACTTCTCCGACTCCGTCCGCCGGACCGAACAGATTCTCACTTCACGCAACCGCTGATCTCCCCGCCCGTCTTGCGACCGGCTCCTTGGAGAGTATAATAATCCTGTTGGATCTTACCGCACGTTCGCCCGAGTTCGTCGTATCCCGGGCGCGGCGTCCGGCGGCTTAATCTGAGACCTCATCCCATTCGGCCGCCCCCGGCGCGGCGCGGCGGCAAGATTCTCAAAGACCACTCAACGTTCGAAGGAATCCGATGTCCGAACCATTCCCCGTTCAGGAAAACAACAATTTGGAAGCAGTCCGAACGGCCCTCGCCGCCCCGCACCGTCCGATCCGCGAATTTTTTGAAACGCTGGCAATCGCCCTTTTCCTCGCCTCCGTGTTCAAGTTCTACGAGGCCGAAGCGTACGTCATTCCGACCGGCTCGATGGCAACCACGCTCATGGGACGGCATAAAGACGTTCGCTGCCAGGGGTGCGGCTATCCGTTCCAGGTTTCGGCCAGCGAAGAGCGGGACCGTCAGAACCGCGCGACCTCGTCGCGCGTTCTGGGAGGGACCTGTCCTCAGTGCCGTCTGACGCAACGGTTTGACTCGAAAGATATCTCCTTTTCGGGAGACAGGGTTCTGGTCAATAAGTTCGTCGGCGACTTTCGGCCGATCGAGCGGTGGGACGTCACCGTCTTCCGTTCCCCTCCCGATCTGAAAACGAACTATATCAAACGATTCGTCGCCCTTCCGAACGAAGACGTGCGGATCCAATACGGAAATCTCTACGCCTGCCAGCGGATTCCCGGCGCCGTGAGCGAACCGAAAATCCTCCGCAAGCCGATCCGCAACTTCCTTCGGCTCCTGCGCGTCGTTTACGACAACGACTATCCCCCGTTCCCGCTCGAGAATCTCGGCTGGCCCCCCCGCTGGCAGGACGAACGCGCCGCGGCACAGGAAGAGACCCTCGCCTGGCAGCCGATCGACGACGGACGGGGGTTCTACTATTCCGGCGAACGGGTCCCCGTCCCGGAAGGTCAAGTTCCCGCTCTCAAATGCGCCGGAGCTCCTCCCGAGCGTGAAAAAGACCAATTCGAATGGCTCAGGTATCGGCATATCATCCCGACGGCCCGCCAGTGGGCCGAGGCCGCGAACCAATCGCTCCCCTCCGACCTGAAAGAGACCGGAGTGATTCCGAACAACCCGCAGCTGATCACCGACATGAACGCGTACAACGCCCCCGAAACCGGGGGACACCGTTCGCCGGCAAGCCAAGGGTACAACTGGACGGGAGAGCTGGCCGTCTCGCTCAACGTCACTCCCTACATGCCGAAAGAGAACGCCCCGGCCGAAATCATCCTCGAACTGGTACAGGGGAACACCCCGATGCGCGCGCGGTTCAACCTCTCGGCGGGGACGGTCACTCTTGAAATGCCGACCGTGCCGCAGTTCGAACCGCAGTCCGCCCCCTGTCCCTTCGAGCCGGGAAAGACCTCCTCTCTCCTCTTTGCCAACATTGACGAACAGCTTCGCGTACTGGTCAACAAGAAAGAGATTTCCTTTGCGGGCGAGGGGAAGTACGACACCCTCTGCGCCTCCCTTTCCGGCGGCGCGGCGCTCCTGCCCCGCAACCGCGACCCCGGTCCCCTGGACCTCTCGCCCGTCTCGATCGGCGCCAATTTTCCGATGAAAGTCGAGCATATCAAAGTGATGCGCGACACCTACTACATCGCCCTGGGAAACCATCTCGAAGATATCGAAATCAGCGCGCCGGTCGTCCGTGAAAAGCCCCTCTTCCGGTTCGGTTCGCGAGACCCGATCGACCACCTCTTCTCGATGGAACTCCAAACCGATCGCGAAGACGCCGTGGCCCGTTTCCTTTCCGATCCGACGAAATGGGCCGATTACGGGAACACCCGGTCGGTCCTCGTTCACCTGGGGGACAACGAGTACCTGGCCCTGGGAGACAACAGCAGCAACAGCGAAGACTGCCGTAGCTGGGGACGCCCCGACGGCGACTGGCCCGACGGCGAGATTCCTCCCTGCGTCGACCGCCGTTTCGTCCTGGGGAAAGCCGTCTCGGTCTACTGGCCTCACGGAAAGATTATCCCGGGGACAAGACTTCCTTTTGTCCCGAATTTCGCTAAAATGAGGAAGATCAACTAGGCGGACGTTCGCCCGGCCGCCCCCCCTGCCGCGCCGGACGTTTTTACCCGCGGAACCCAAAGAAAGATTGAGAGATTAGGATCATCTATGCTCGACCGCAAATATATCCTCGAAAACCTGGATGCCGTCAAGGAGAACTGCCGCAACCGCAACATGCGGGTTGACGTCGACCGATTCGCCGAACTCGAAGCGCTTCGCCGCGAAAAGCAGCGTCTCTCCGAAGATCTGAACCGAGAGGCGAACGCCGTTTCGAAATCGATCGGTCAGGCCAAGACGCCCCAGGAGCGCGACGAACGGAAAGAACAGGGACGCGCCATCCGCGAACAGGCCGCCGCCCTGAAAACCGAGCTCGACGCCATTGAAAACGAACTCGACCAAATCTGGCGCGCGATCCCGAACATGGCGCATCCCGACGCGCCGATCGGCGACGACGACACTTGCAACACAACGCGCGAGTACGGCGTCACGCCGGTGCCGACCTACGACTTCGCCCCGATGGACCACGTCGAACTGGGCGAGAGACTCGACCTCATCGACTTCGAGGGGGGCGCGCGGGTCGCCGGGAGCGGGTTCTATTTTTTGAAAAACGAGGCGGTTCTTCTCGAGCTGGCGCTTCAGCAATACGCGGTCAACACGCTGATCCGCGCGGGGTTCACGCCGGTCACCACGCCCGATATGGCGAAGAACGAGATTCTCCAGGGAACGGGCTATATCCCCCGCGGGAACGAAACGCAGATCTACTCGATCGAAAACACCCAGCTGAGCATGATCGCGACCGCCGAAATCACGATCGGCGGCCTGATGGCCGGGCGGGTGATCGAGGCGGAAAAACTTCCGATCCGTCTCTGCGGGATCAGCCATTGTTTCCGAACCGAGGCGGGCGCCGCGGGGCGAGCCTCGCGCGGTCTCTATCGGGTCCATCAGTTCACCAAGATCGAGATGTTCGCCTTCACGCTCCCCGAACAGAGCGAGGCGATGCACCTGGAACTCCTCGGCCTGGAAAAGCGGATTTTCGACGGATTGGGGATCCCTTACCGCGTCGTCGACACCGCCACCGGCGACTTGGGCGGTCCGGCGTGGCGCAAGTATGACCTCGAAGCGTGGATGCCCGGGCGGAACGAATACGGCGAGGTGACCAGCACCTCGAACTGCACCGACTATCAGGCGCGCCGGCTCGGCGCCCGCTACAGCGTCAAGGGGGAAAAGGGGACCCATTTCCTCCACACGTTAAACGGTACGGCGATCGCGGTCAGCCGCGCGCTGGTGGCCATCATGGAACTCTATCAGCAGAAAGACGGTTCGATCGCGGTTCCGGAAGCGCTTCGTCCCTACACGGGGTTCGACGTGATCCGCCGTGAAAAAACCTGAACCGGCAATTCGATATGTTGTTCGCGTATTTCACATTTGCACCCCTTTGGCTTTTGATCCCGCTGTCGGTCGCCTTCGCCCTGGTCTACGCGGCCACCCGCCACGAAGACCTGCCGCTGATCGGACGACACGCGGGACGGGTGGCTTTTTGGACACTGGTCTTTCTGGGCGTCATCTTTGCGGCGCTCTGGCTGGCGTCCTAAAAGAATTCGTTATCCTGGTTATTGGGAATCCATCATGAACGTGCTGATTTTGGGAGGAGGCACCGTCGGATCGACGGTCGCCGAATTCCTCTGTAAAGCGCATAACAAGGTCACGGTCGTCGACCACGACCCCGACGTCATCGAACAGCTGCAGGGGAGTCTCGACATTCGCGGGATTACCGGAAACGCCTCGTCGGTCAAAACGCTGACCGAGGCCGCCGCCGGCGCCCAGGATCTCTGTCTGGCGCTAACCAACAACAGCGAGGTCAACCTGGTCATTTCGACCATCGTCAAGGGGATGGGGGCCAAACGGGTCGCCGCGCGCGTCTACGCCGACACCTTCCGCGCCCAGACGGAGTTCAATTACCGGAAACATTTCCGCGTCGACGCCCTTCTGGGGATCGAGTACCTGACCGCCATGGAAATCGTCCGGCGGATCCGCGATCCCGAATCGATGATCGTCGAACGCTTCGCCCAGGGAAATATCGAAATGCAGGAGTTCGTCGTCTTGCGGGAATCGAAGGCGACGGGAGTTCCGCTCCATCAACTCAAGCTCCCCGGCACGGTTCGGATCGGCTCCATCCGGCGGGACGGAC
The DNA here is from genome assembly GCA_902796885.1 of uncultured Planctomycetota bacterium. Taxonomy (GTDB): domain Bacteria; phylum Planctomycetota; class Planctomycetia; order Pirellulales; family Thermoguttaceae; genus RUG695. The sequence goes on along the minus strand of CADBQY010000090.1, from coordinate 26,069 downwards.
ACGTCACGATCGCGTCCGCAAACGACACCATCAACCCGGGAGACCGGGTCAGTCTCCTGGGAGAGACCCACGCCATCGAAGGGGTGAAGAAGCTCTTCAATATCGATCCGCTCAAAAAACAGAGCATCCTGATCGCCGGCGCGGGCGAGGTGGCGCTCTATCTGGCCAGCGTCCTCGTCAAACGGGGAAACAGCGTCAGCCTGATCGAACAAAACAAAGAGCACGGTCATTTTCTCAGCGAGAAGGTTCCCGAGGCGACGGTTCTCTACGGCGACGCGCGCCGGAGGAATATTCTGGCCGAAGCGCGGGCGGCGGAGTGCGACTATTTCATCGGCGCCACCAAAGACGACGAAACGAACATTATGTGCTGTATCGAGGCACTGGCGCTCGGCGCCGGCAAGGTCATCGCCGTGGTACACAACACCGACTACGGTGGGCTGGTCGAAAAGCTCGGGATTCACGCCACCGTCAGTCCGCACGAAATGGTTCGCCGTCAGGTCGAAGGGCTTCTTCATTCCGGAGCCCTCACTTTCGTCAACACCGACCTGCTCGGCTACAATATCGAAGTACTCGAACTCTCGGTGCAGGAAGACTCGCCGGTCACTAAGGCGCCGCTGAAAGAGTGCGGGTTCCCCCCTCACTCCGTCTTGGCCTCCGTCGTCCGCGATGCGGCCTTGATGCTTCCCGACGCAGACTTTCGTCTTCAGCCGGGGGACACCGCCGTGGCGCTCGTTCATAAAAACGACGAGGAGCGGCTGGTCGGGTTCTTTACCGCCCCGAAGAAGTGAACTTTGCGCCCGAACGGCACGGCCGGCGTTTTCGCGGTCCGGCCGTCAAACCGACCGAACAAAGAAAAGTGAGCATGATGAAATACAAACGCGTTTTGATCTTCGTCCTTCTTTTACAGACGGTCCTTCTCTTCGGATGCGTCCGGCGCCAAGCCGCGCGCGATATGCAAAACGGCGTCGACGCGTTTCGGCAGGAGCGCTGGGACGACGCGGCGGCGTTCTTCACCCTCGCCGAAGAAAAGCGTCCCGGCCAGGTTTCCGTCTTGATGCTCCGGGGAATCTGCTACTTGAAACTCTCCCGCTTCGCGGAAGCCGCGGGGGATTTCGACCGCGTCCTCACCTTTCAACCCGAGAATAACGAGGCGCGCAAAGGGCGGGGCGAGGCGAATCTCGGACTGGGCCGCTATGTCGAAGCCGCCGAAGACTTTTCGCGAGCGCTTTCGATCGAGCCGAACGACGTCAACTTACTCAATAACCGAGGGTTCGCCCTTTCGAACCTGGGGGACTTCGACGCGGCGCTGGCCGATTTCAACACCGCGCTTGAAGCCGAGCCGGAAAACCCCCTTATCTACTACAACCGCAGCGCGGTCCGGCGGAGATCGGGGGATACCGCCGAAGCGCTCGAAGACCTGAACCGCTGCGTGGAATTGGACGGCGAGAACGCGCTCTTTCTGGCGTCGCGCGGCAAGATCACCGCCGAACTCGGCGACTTGGACCGGGCGATGGAGGATTTCAACAGCGCGATCGCCAAAAACCCGAATTACTTCGGCGGGTTCAAATTCCGCGCCGAAGGACACAAGGCGCTCGGTCAATGGGAAGAGGCGTTCGACGACTATTCGCGCGCGATCGAACTGCAGCCGAACGATCCGCAGCTCTGGTTCGACCGTGCCGCAACGGCAATCCAGCTCGACCGTGAAGAAGATTACGATCGGGACATGGCCAAATACGAAGAATTAACAAAATAGATCGAGGACGCCGGGGTGGATTTTCTTTTAGTCGTACACGGTAAAAACAGCGGCACCCGATTCGACCTTCAAGACCGGGTGATCACGATCGGGCGCGGGCAGAAGTGCGATATCCGCATTCTGGACGACGAAATCTCGCGCCGTCACGCCGAACTGCGCCATGAGGGAAAAGGGTGGCAGATCACCGACCTGAACAGCTCGAACGGTCTGTATGTCAACGGTCGCAAGGTTTCCAGTCAGCGGATCGTTCTGGGGGACCAGATTCAGCTAGGCGGAACGGTTCTGCGGTTCACGTCGACCGCCGATTCCGAATCGCGCCGTCCCGGCTCGGTCAATCTTCTCGACTCCTCCGAGGACGACGCCGACCGCACGGCACGTAAAAACGCCGACTCCCCGGAAGTCTTCGCCCCCCGTTCGGCGGGCGAGGCCGAAAACGCCAGGCAGCCGTGGAGCGAAAACGAGCGGGATCATCTGAACCTGATTTACCGCACCATCTACACCATCAGCCAGACCTTCGATATCGACCGGCTCCTGAACCAGATCATGGAAAGAATCTTCGACTGGATTCAGATCGACCGCGGCTGTTTCATCCTCTACGACCAGGCAACCCGCAAACTGACCCCCAAAGCGGTGAAACGGAAACAGGGGGTCGATACGCAGATGGTGATCCGTTCGTCGATCATCAACTACGTCGTCTCCAACAAAGATTTCGTCTCGACGACCGACACGACCAACCCGCGGCTGCTGCAGGAGCTCGCCTCGCAGGGAGCGCGCGAGGCGATCTGCGTGCCGATGATCGGCCGCTACGGTCTGGTCGGCGTCCTCTACGTTGACGTCGTCGAACCGACGGACGCGGAAATGCCCGCCGCGGCGGATCCCGTCCCGGGCGACACGGCCGACGAAACGCGTATCCCGCCGGGAGAAGACTTCCCCTCGCCCGCGCCGAGAAAAGAACGCTATTTAACGCGCGAACATATCAAGCTGATGTTCGCCATCGCGCATCAGGTGGCGATGGCGCTCGAAGACACGCAGTATTACTCGGCGATGCTCCAGTCGGAACGTCTGGCGGCGGTCGGTCAAACGGTCGCGGTTCTTTCGCACCATATCAAAAATATTCTCCAAGGGATCGAAGGGGGAAGCTACCTCATCCAAAAAGGACTTTCGACCGACAACCGCGAGATGGTCCAAAAGGGGTGGGGGATCGTCGAAAAGAACCAGGGGCGCGTCTCGGACCTGATCCTCGATATGCTCTCGTTCAGCAAAGAGCGTCAGCCGATCTTCACCCTGGGGAATATTAACGAGATTCTGCAGGACGTGCAGGAACTCCTCGAGTCGCGCGCGGCCGACTTCGAAATCAAACTCGTCACGGTTCCCGACAAGACGATCCCGAAATTTTTCTTCGACGGCGAGCAGATTCACCGAGCACTGATGAATATCGTCTCGAACGCGATCGACGCGATCCGAAACGCGCGGGCGCTCCCCGAAAACCTCGAAATCACCCGTACAAATCAGGCGCCCCCCCGCGGAATGGTTCGAATGACCTCGACGTGGCGTCCCGACGAAAAAACCGTTCGGATCATCGTCGACGACAACGGACCGGGGATTCCCGTCGAAAAGCGCGCCGACATTTTCCGCCCCTTCTATTCGGTCAATAAAAGCGGCGGAACGGGTCTGGGGCTTTCGGTCGCGCAGAAGATCACCCAGGAACATAACGGGCGGCTGACCATCTCCGAATCGCCGGAAAAAGGGGCGCGGTTCCTCATGGACCTCCCCTTCATCGAAAAAGAGCCTGTCCAGGAATAACCATTCGCCCAAAGGATACCCTATGGATATTTCGGTTGTTATCCCCGTTTTCAACGAAGAAGAATCGCTGGAAGAACTCCACCGCCAGCTGGCCGCGGTCGCGCCGCTGGCCGAATCGGAATCGGAGATTATTTTCGTCGACGACGGTTCGACCGACGGCAGCTGGAACGTGATCGCCCGTCTGGCCGAAGCCGACCCCCGTGTCCGCGGAATCCGGTTCCGCCGGAACTTCGGCAAGGCGGCGGCGCTCGAAGCGGGGTTTCAGGCCTCGCGCGGAAAGACCCTCTTTTCGATGGACGCCGACCTGCAGGACGATCCGGCCGAGATTCCCGATTTTCTGGAAATGAAACGCCGAACCGGCCTCGACGTGATCAGCGGTTGGAAGAAACTCCGGCACGACCCGTGGCACAAGGTCATTCCGAGCCGCGTCTTCAACTTCATGGTCAGCCGAATGACCGGCGTGGCGCTTCACGACCACAACTGCGGAATGAAGTGTTACAACCGTGAAATTTTCGACGAGATCTCCCTCTACGGCGAACTGCACCGTTTCGTCCCGAGTCTGGCCGCCGCGCGCGGCTACAGGGTCGGCGAAAAGGTGATCGCGCACCGCGCCCGCCGGTTCGGCCGTTCGAAATACGGGTTCAACCGTTTCGTCAAGGGGTTTCTCGATCTTCTGTCGGTCAAATTCGTCACCGGCTACGGGAAACGCCCCCTGCACCTTTTCGGAACGGTGGGGCTTCTCCTCTTTTCGCTCGGCGCGGTCATTTTGGCGTATCTGGCGGTCCGCTGGGGCTTTTCGCGTCTGCCGTGCGGCGGCGAGTTATACAACCTCTCGGGCCGCCCGGCGGTGATCTACTCGGCGGCGCTGATGCTTCTGGGCGGCCAGCTCCTGTCGATCGGCTTTATCGCCGAGCTGTTCCTTTCGTACCGTAAAAGCAAAACTTCCGACTACTCGATCAAAGAGTCGGTCGGTCGTCCTTCCCCCACCGAATCCGAGAGAAAATAAAATGCCCCCCTTTATCCACGACGATTTCCTCCTGACCACCGAACCGGCCCGGCGCCTTTTTCATGAATACGCCGACGCGATGCCGATCATCGACTACCACTGTCATCTGCCGGTACGCGAAATCGCCGAAGACCGACGGTTTGAGAACCTGACGCAGATCTGGCTCGCCGGCGACCACTACAAATGGCGCGCCATGCGCGCGGCGGGGATCGACGAGGAGTATATCACCGGCGGCGCCTCGGACTACGACAAGTTTCTCCGCTGGGCTCAAACCGCGCCGCAGACCGTCCGCAATCCGCTCTATCACTGGACCGCGCTCGAGTTGCGCCGTCCGTTCGGAATCACCGAGGAACTCCTCTCCCCCGAAACCGCGCCCGAAATTTGGAAGGAATGCAACCGTCTCCTGGCCCGGCCGGAATTTTCGGCGCGCGGAATCATGAAGCAGATGAACGTCCGGGTGGTCTGCACGACCGACGACCCGGCCTCGGACCTGGCCGACCACGAAAAACTCGCGGCCGAATACGCGAGCGGCGCCTTTCCGATCCGCGTCCTTCCGACCTTTCGGCCCGACGGCGTTATGCCGAGCGACTGCGAAAGTCCGGAAGGCGTTTCGCGCTGCCGCGAGTCCGTCGACCGTCTTTCGAACGCCGTCAAGACGCCGATCAAGTCGCTCGCCGATCTTCTGGACGCGCTCGCCTCGCGGCAGGAGCGTTTCCACGCCGTCGGCTGCCGCCTGGCCGACCACGGATTCGAAACGTTCCGCTATTCGCGCACGCCGAACGCGGACCCCGAAAACGCCTTCAAAAAGGTACTGGCCGGCGAACCCCTCTCCGAAAACGAAATCGTCGCCCTCGAATCGGCGATACTCTTCGAGACGACCCGCCGCTACGCCGAAAAGGGCTGGTGCATGCAGATGCACCTCGGCGCGCTGCGGAACAACTCGACCCGTCTCCTTCGCCGCGTCGGACGGGACGCCGGCGCCGATTCGATGGCCGACGGGGAATATATGCGCGCCCTTTCCGCTTTCCTCGACTCGTTGGAACGGGCCGACGCGCTCCCCAAGACGATCGTCTACAATCTGAATCCCGCCTCCGGCTACGCCCTGGCGGCGATGGCCGCCAACTTCAACGACGGCAGCGTCCCGGGAAAGATGCAATACGGCAGCGGCTGGTGGTTCCTCGATCAGTACCGGGGGATCCGCGAGCAGATCGAGATTCTTTCGATGACCGGTCTTTTGGCGCGGTTCGTCGGGATGCTGACCGACAGCCGTTCGTTCCTCTCGTACACGCGGCACGAATATTTCCGGAGGATCCTCTGTCAAACTCTGGGCGAAGATATCCAAAGCGGATTCATTCCGAACGACCTTGATGCGATCGGCGCGATTGTTCGCGACATCTGCTACAACAACGCCCGCGATTATTTCGCGTTCTGACCCCCGGCCGCGGTCGCGCGGCCCGGTTTTTCGTATGCTTTGAGGCCTCCGACAAAAAAACGCCGCCGAACGGAAAGGAAAAACGATGAAACAGAAACTTCGAACGATCTTGATTCCCGCTCTTCTCGCACTGTTCGCGGCCGCCGCTCCGGCCCGAGCCCAGGTTCTGACCGCCGAGGCGACCGCGCGCAATCCGCTGGTGATCCCTTATGTCGATTGCAGTGCCGAGATCGACGCACGCGCACTCGAAGACGTCTGGAAACAGATTCCCCCCCTCACCGAGTTCCGCTACTATTGGAATAGCGAAGAGCCGCCGAAGACCGAACTGCGTCTCTTCCACAACGGCACCGACCTCTATTTCCTCTACACGGTCGAAGACGACGACGTGGTATGCCGGCGCGTCATCAACGAAGAGATGGATATCGCCGATGAAGACCGGGTCGAGTTCGGATTGAGTCCCGAAGACTCGACCGCGCCGTACTACTTCTTCGAGATCGACCCGCTGGGACGCGTCCTCGACTACGAGACCCGCTACTACCGTCATTTCGATCCGGCGTGGGATTCGCTCAGTCTCGAAGTCCTCGGCCGGACGACCGAGACGGGCTACGAGGTCGAAGGAAAGTTCTCGTTGCGGGAGCTCCGCGACCTGGACGTCCTCACCTCCGACGGAAAGATGCGCCTGGGATGTTTCCGCGGCGAATATGTCAGCGACAAGCCGTCCGACGAAAATTACAAGTGGATCAGCTGGGTCCATCCCCAGACCGCCGTCCCCGACTTCCATATTCGAAGCGCGTTCGGCGTCGCCCGTCTGGAAGAGAACCGTTGATTCCCGCGATCTCCCGAAGAAAAACGCTTCATGACCGATGATTCCCGCGCCCCCCTCTTCGCTCCGATCCGTTCGCTCTCCGGCGTCACCGCCGAACGGGAGCGGCAGCTGGAGCGTCTGGGACTGACGCGGACGAGCGATCTTCTCTTTTTCTTTCCGCGCGACTACCGTCCCCGCCCGAGATTTACGCCGATCGCCGATCTGCAATTCGACGTCGAGCAGACGACCTACGGGCGGCTGGTCGGCTTCCGCACGTCGAACTTTTCCCGGGGCGCGGCGGCGACCGCCGTTTTCGAAGACGACGCCGGAGACCAAGTTCGCGCCGTCTGGTTCAATATGCCCGGCTGGATGTTCCGCCAGTTTCAACTCGACCGGCGCGCCCTGATCACAGCCAAGCCGGGGAAAGACAAACGCGGACACCTTCAGATCAGCCATCCCGCCCTGGTCTGGCTCGACGACGATGACGATCTGCCGTTCGAGGGGACCGACGGCGTAACGACCCCGGCGCTCGAAACGCCGCCGGAAGACGACACTCTCTTCCCCGTCTACCCGCTGACCGAAGGGCTCAAACAGCATCAGATCCACCGTCTGATGAAAGAGGCGCTCGAAACCCTCCCCGATCTGGTCGACGACGTCTTTCCGGACGACTACCGCGCGGCGCACAATCTCCTGCCGATCGCCGAGGCGCTCCGCAAAATCCATCTTCCGAAAAACGACGCCGAGGCGGCGCTCGCGCGGCGGCGCTTTATCTATCAGGAATTTCTCCTTCTTCAGCTGGCGCTGGCGATCCGCCGCCAGCAACACGAGATCAATTTACAGGCGCCGATGATCCGCCCGGGCGAAGATATCCTCCTGCGGCTGCGCCGGCTCGTTCCGTACGAACTGACCGGCGCGCAGACGAGGGTGATTCGCGAAATCACCGCCGACATGAGGCGGCCGGTCCCGATGAACCGGCTTCTTCAAGGGGACGTCGGCAGCGGCAAGACGATCGTCGCGGCGGCGGCGATCCTCCAAGCCGTCGCCGAGGGGTATCAGGCGGTGATTATGGCGCCGACCGAAATTCTGGCGCGTCAGCACGACCGTTTTTTAACCCGTCTCTTTGAAAACGACCCCATCGAGGTCGTCCCCCTCCTGGGGGGGCAGAAGCCGAAGACACGGCGGGAAATTCTCGAAAAGATCGAAAGCGGCGGCGCGTCGATCGTCGTCGGAACGCAGGCGATCATCTGCGCCGACGTCCGGTTTCGAAAACTCGGTCTGGTCGTGATCGACGAGCAGCACAAATTCGGCGTCCGCCAGCGCGCCCGGCTCAAGACGGGAACCGGCGCCGACCCGCACTACCTAGTCATGACCGCCACACCGATCCCCCGAAGTATGACGATGACCGTCTTCGGCGACCTCGATATTTCCGTTCTCGACGAACTCCCCCCCGGTCGGCAGCCGATCCGCACCTACGTCGTCACCCCCGAGAAAAAAGAACGGTGGTGGGAATTCTTCAGGCGCAAAATCAAAGAAGGACGGCAGGGATACGTCGTCGTCTCGCGGGTCGGCGAGACCGACGACGGGCTGAAAGACATTCAGTCGGCCTACGACGAGCTTGCCGCCGGTTCTCTGGCGGGAGTGCGGCTCGGAATGATCCACGGACGGATGACGCCGGAAGAAAAAGACAGAATCATGGCCGATTTTCGAAGCCGCGAAATCGAAGTGCTGATCGCCACCTCGGTCATTGAGGTCGGGATCGACGTGCCGAACGCCACCCTCATGTCGATCGAAAACGCCAATATGTTCGGTCTGGCGCAGCTACACCAGCTGCGCGGACGGATCGGACGGGGAAAATACCCCGGCTTCTGCGGTGTGTTGCTCGGCGACGAAGACGGCGACTCCCCGCCCGGTCAGGAGACGATTCCCCTCGTTCCGGCCGAAGGAAAGGCCCGCAACGCGCCGGAGGCGCGGCTGAAAATTTTCGCCGACTCGTCCGACGGGTTCTTTCTGGCCGAAAAAGACTTTGAGCTGCGCGGTCCGGGCGATCTTTTCGGAACGGAACAACACGGACTCTGCCGATTTCACATCGCCGATATTTTGCGCGACCGTTCGATTCTCGAAGAGGCGCGCGCCGACGCGGCGTTCCTGATCCGAACCGACCCGGGACTCGCGTCGGACGAACATCACCGTCTTCGGGATCAGGTTCTCCGTCGTTACGGCAAAGCGCTCAACCTGGGGGACGTCGGCTGAAAAGCTCTTCTTTAGTTGTATTGCTTGTTTCCGACGGAAAAACGAAGAACTATCCGACGGGCGGAAGCCGCTCGGCGAGAAACTCGCGAACCATCTCGAGGATTTCCGGCGCGTCCGAAACCGCCGGGGCGCGCCGATAGGTCAGGTTCTCTTTTGCCGCGGCCGCGGCCAGATCGCGATCCAGGTCGACGACCGTCTCCAAATTCTCGAAGAAGAAGCCGACCGGCACGACCAGACAGCCGGTCGCGCCGGGATGGCGCGCGGGAATCGCGCGAACGAGAGTCTCGGCGTCCGGCCCGAGCCACGTCGCGGCCGGTCCGCTCCGGCTCTGATAGACTTGATACCAGGGGATCGCGCGGGGAGCGAGCGCCGCGGCGATCGACAGACAGGACTCCCGCAGTTCGTCGGGATACCCGCCCGCGGCGGTCAGGGGAAGCGAATGCGCGGTAAAGAGGAGAACGGAGGCGCCGGATACCTCTTCCCTTTCCCACCGGATAGACTCGAGGGTCTCTTCGGCCAGAAGGGAGAGAACGCGATCGGCTTGGGCTCGAACCCATTTCGGATGGGCGTAAAACGGCGGCGCTAAAAAAAACTCGGTCTTCGGCGCCGCGTGCGCCGCGCTTTCGAGCCTTTCGGTATATCGAAGCCGAACCCCTTCGATCCCGAAAGGGGAAGTGATCAGTACGAGCACCCGACGGTGCCCCGCGTCGGCGATGACGCGCAGCGACTCTTCGAGAAGAGGCGAGGCGTAAAGACAGCCCAGGTAAACCGGCAGGGGGGCGAATTCTGCGCGCAGCGCGGCGGCAAAATCACGCGCCTGTCCCATGATCGGACTTTTTCCGCCGATCAGCGCGTAGCGTTCCTTTCCACGCTCCCGCGCCCGGAGAGAGGAACTCTTCCCGGCGAAAAGCCGCTCGAGATAGAGCGGCACATCGTCCGGAGATTCCGGACCGCCGTAGGTGAGAACCAAAAGCGCGTCGTAACGGAACTCGTTCATGACCGACTTAGAGGATAAACTTGTTCAAATCTTCGTCGCCGGCGATCTTGTCGAGCCGCTCGGCGACGTACGCGGCGTTGATCGCCACGCGTCCCATTTTCATCTCGGGCGCCTCGAACGAAAGTTCTTCCAAAAGGCGTTCCATGATCGTGTAAAGGCGGCGCGCGCCGATGTTCTGCGACGTCTGGTTCAACTCGTGCGCGTAACGGGCCAGCGCGGCGATGGCGTCGTCTTCAAAGACCAGGTCGACCCCTTCGGTCCTCATCATGGCGGTGTATTGCTCGGTCAGTGAACCGTGCGGCTCGGTCAGGATTTTGCAGAAATCCTCTTCGGTGAGCGCCGCCAACTCGACCCGGATCGGAAACCGTCCCTGCAGTTCCGGCATCAGGTCGCTCGGCCGGACGTGATGAAACGCGCCGGCGGCGATAAAAAGGACGTGCTCGGTCGAAACGTAACCGTATTTCGTCTTAACCGTGGTCCCTTCGACGATCGGCAGCAAGTCGCGCTGAACCCCCTGACGCGAGACGTCGGCGCTGTGCTGGCTCCCGCTGGCGACGATCTTGTCGATCTCGTCGATAAAAATAATGCCGTAATTCTCGGCCATCGCGATCGCCTGCTCGTTCACCTTTTCGCGGTTGATGAGACGTTCGAGTTCGTTTTCGTAAATCATCTTCCGCGCCTCGCGAACCGGGACCTCCTGCGGAACGCTCCGGCGCGGCATCATGTCCTCGAAGATGTTCTGCAGGTCGTTTTCGATCGAGTCGAGTCCGATCCCGGCCATCAGCATTCCGTGGCGTTTCCGTTCGGCGGTGATCGGAAGGATCGCGTCTTCATATTCCCCCGCGGCCAGACGGCGGCGGACCTCGTCTTTATCGACCGCGCGTTTTTTCGCGGCCGGCTCTTCGCCCGGGTTGGCGTCGGAAGGAGCGCCGGCCTTTCCTTCTTTCCCCTCTTTCAGTTTCCGGACCATCTCGGCGAAACCGGGGAGGGGGAAATTCGGATTCGATTCGACCTGTTTGGCCATTTCGGGAGTAAAGAACCCGAGCCACTGGTCAAGGTTCGGCAATTCTTTCCTCATCGACTCGACGAGAGGATCGGACGGTTCCTCCGAAACCGACGCCGTCTCGGCGGACGGATCGATGAGATTTTTCTCCGCCCGATCGGCCTCTTTTTCCCATTTCGGAATCTGCGCGGCGATCAGGTCGACGAGCCGCTCTTCGGCGGCGGCTTTGGCGGCGGCCTCGTTCCGGCCGCGGAGATCTTCGCGGATAATTCCGATGGCGTTTTCGACCAGTTCGCGCACCATACTTTCGACGTCGCGGCCGTAATAGCCGACCTCGGTGTACTTGGTCGCCTCAACCTTGATGAAAGGGGCGCGGGTCATCGCGGCCAGACGCCGCACGATCTCGGTCTTTCCGACCCCCGTCGGTCCGATCATCATGATATTCTTCGGACCGATCTCTTTACGCATTTCCGGTTCGACCTGCTGACGGCGCCAGCGGTTCCGCAGAGCGATCGCCACCGAACGTTTCGCGTCATGCTGACCGATGATAAACCGGTCGAGCTCGGCGACCACCTTGCGCGGAGTCAGTTCGGCGAATTCCTTTTCGCTCGGCAGGCTCGGAGTCGGGGGGGAAGGGATTATTTCTGACATGGCAACTCCTCAACCAAGATATTCTTGTTTGTGTAAATGTCGATGTCCGACGCGATCTCGAGAGCGGCGCGGACAATCTCGGGAGCGGAAAGTTCGGTGTGGCGGGTCAGCGCTTTGGCCGCCGCCATCGCGTAGTTTCCCCCCGAACCGATCGCCAGCACGCCGTCGGTCGGCTGGATCACGTCTCCGTTTCCGGAAAGAAGAAACGTGTCGGCGGCGGAAATGACGATCATCATCGCCTCCAGCTTGCGCAGCGCGCGGTCGGTCCGCCACTCTTTGGCCAGTTCGGTGGCGGCGCGCGGAATGTTCGAGGGGAAATCTTTCAGTTTCGCCTCAAAACGCTCCATCAGGGCGAACGCGTCGGCCACCGAACCGGCGAATCCGACGATCACCTTCCCGTCCTGCATTTTACGGATTTTATTGGCGTCGGCTTTCATCACCGAACTGCCGAGCGTCACCTGACCGTCGCCGCCGATGGCGACCTTCCCGCCTTTGCGAACGGTCAGAATCGTTGTCGAGTGCGTTTTCATAAATCTCTTTCTTTGTGTTGCGTGACGGTTTCGGCGCCGGGGCGTTTCGCCCAAGCGCCGTTCAAACCTTCCGCGCTTCGTAGCGTTCGGTGCCGGTCGACTCGAACGGCCCGTAGACCGCTTTGACCGTCATCGACTCGTCCTGCGCGGTCAAGTAGTAAATCTTATATCGCCGGCCCGAGTCGAAAACCTTCACCGCGACGTGTCCGCCGACCAGGCGGACACGATCAGCGTTCGGCTCGCGGGAGAGGTTTTCAAGACGTTCGGGCGAAATCAGCGTCGGGTAGAGGAAGCGCGAACCGGCGTAGTTCTCGGGAGACATCATCCGGGCGATCGCCTTCTGTTGCGGCTGATTGACGGTCCAGACGGTACTGACATACGCTCCGGGCTGAACCGCCTTAATAAAGTCGTCGGTCGAAGCGTTGTTGGCGACGTGATGGTTGGCCTTGCAGACGTCGACCGGCCCGGCGGCGGCTCCGGCCGCCGCCTCTATCGGCACGACCGAGCCGTCGTCGTAGCTCGCGGCCGTATCGAGATCGCCGCCGGTATAGTAGCGGAACGCGCCGTACCGGATCGTCAGCGAAAGGGAAAGGGGGTTTTCGCGGGGAACTTCTTCTTTCCAGTCGGGGAAATAGTTGTGCGTGTCGCCGCCGACCCCGGTCCAGGCGATTCCGTTGGCGGTCAGATTCCGAACGTGGAAATCATACGAAGGGTCTTTCCGAAGCCGGATCTGATCGAGCCGGCCAGGCTCGAACTTCTCCATCCGAAGCCCCTTCTCTTTCATCGCCCATCGGGAAAAAGCGATGAAATGGTCCGCCGCGGGATTCTTCACCACCGGAACCGGCGTCTCGTAGTCGGGATAGCCGCGGTCGAACGCCGTGTCGAAATGGACGAACTCGGCGACCTGCGCCAGTCCCGAAATGCCGTAGTCTCCCCGTCCGGTCGCGATTTCCACCCCTTCCTGGATCTGACCCCCGTGATCGGGATGGTAGTGAGAAAGCATCATATAGTCGACGTTCGTTCCGAACGGATTGATCCGTTGGAGATACCGCGCCACCCACTCCCCGGCGCGGCGCGAGGTGTCCGGCAGCTTTTCGACCGGCGGGCGGTTTCCCTGCCAGTCCCCGGCGTCGAGGAGCATCGACGTGCCGTCGGGGAAAATGTGAAAGATCGCCTCCCCGCGTCCCGTATAAATCAAGTGAATGTCAAGCTCCCCTTCCCGCCAGCCGTCGTAGATCTTCCCGACTTCGGTCTCTTCCGCCGCGTGAACGCGAAGCGGAACGCCGAACGCGCCGGAGACGCCGAGAACCCGTTTTAGAAAATCGCGCCGAGTTCGCGTCATTCGCTTTTTCTCCCCGTCAGGAATTTGCTATACACAGTTCGCCCCTGCCGGCGTCACTCCCCTTTGTACCGGATCATTCCGGTCGAGGGGAACGGGCCGTAGACGGCTTTGACTCGCATCGATTCGTCTTCGGCCGTCAGGTAGTAGATCTTATATTGGCGCCCCTTATCGAACACCTTGAGAACGATATGCCCGCCGTCGAGCGCGACGCTGTCTTTCCACGGCTGCTCGGCGATCGAGTCGCGCCGCATCGGGCTGACCAGGGTCGGATAGAGCATCCGTCGGCCGGCGTAATTCTCCTGCGACAGGAGACGCGACGCCGCCTCGAGCCCGGGCTGCGAGTCGACCCAAACGGTGCTCAGATACGCGCGCGCCTGAACGTTTTGGACAAACTCGTCGGTCGAGGCGTTGTTCGCGACGTGATGGTTCGCCTTGCAGACGTCGACCGCGCCGGCGGCGCGCCCGGCGGCCGCCTCGATCGGAATGACCGAACCGTCTTCGTAATGGGCAGCGGTGTCGAGATCTCCGCCGGTGTAGTAGCGGAAAGGACCGTACTGGATCGTGAGCGAAAGGGAGAGGGGGTTTTCCGGAGGGGTCTCTTCTTTCCAGTCGTGAAAGTAGTTGACGGTCTCTTCGCCGGCGCCGGTCCAGGCGACCCCGTTACAGGTCAGATTCCGGATATGGAAGTCATACGAGGGGTCTTTGCGCAGGACAATCTGATCGAGTCGGCCAGGCTCGAACTTTTCCATTTTCAGGCCCTTCTCTTTCGCCGCCCAGGCGGCATATTTCCGGAAATTGTCGGCGGTCTTGTTTGTAACCGGAGCGGGAGTCTCGTAGTCGGGATAGCCGCGGTCGAACGCCGTGTCGAAACGGATGAACTCCCCCACTTGCGCCAGACCCGTGACGGCATAATCCTCGCCGCGGCCGACGGTCATCTCGACCCCGTCGCGCTTCACCCCGCCGTGGTCGGGATGGTAGTGCGAGAGCATCATATAGTCGGCGCTCGCGCCAAACGGATTGACCCGCTCGATGTAGCGCGCAACCCATTCCCCCGCAAGACGCGTGGTGTCGGGCAGGTTCGGCATCGGCCCGCCGTTTTTCAATTTCCAGTCCCCCGCGTCGATCAACATCGAAGTCCCGTCGGGAAAGATGTGAAAGATCGACTCGCCCCGGCCGGTATAGATCAGGTGGATATCCATCTCGCCGGTTCCCCAACCGACGTAGGGACGCCCCACCTCGAACGATTCGGCCGCATGGCAGCGGAAACTCCCCCACAGGGCGCCGGAAGCGCAGATTGCCGTTTTTAGAAAATCACGCCGCGTTGACTTCGCCATCAGTTTTACCCCCGGTAAATCTTACGAGTCGGTGGATATGAACAAATACCCCCTTTCTCCCCTTTTAACGTATTCAGGCCATTATACCGACAACGCCCGGAAAATCAATCGCTCTCAAGCCGCTCGAAAAAGAAAGATTCCCTTAAAAAAGGGGACAGAGGGCTTTTTTTTGGTTTTTCTGCTGTTAAAATGGGAGTGGAGATTCTTTCATTCGTTTCACCGGGGCATCCTTTGCCCGACCGCGTCCGGAACCCCTTTCCCGAGCGCGCCCAATTACAGAGGAGAGTCATCACCATGGTTATGAAAAAGTTCCTAAACGATCCGGCCAATCTCACCAAAGAACTTCTGGAAGGGTACACTTCGTGTTACGCCGGCCAGGTGAGGCTGGCGACCGAAAAAATCGTCGTCCGCGCCAATCCGAAATCAAAAGATAAAGTCGCCATTCTGACGCTCGGGGGGTCGGGGCACGAACCGGCTCTGAGCGGTTTCGTCGGTTACGGGATGCTCGACGCGTCGATCGTCGGCGATATCTTCGCCGCCCCGGGCGGTCCGGTCGTCTATGAAGGGATCAAGCTCTTCAAAGACTACAAGGACATCATCCTCGTCGTTCTGAACCACGAGGGAGACGTGCGAAACGCCAAAATGGGGTGTATGCTCGCGCAAAAAGACGGAATCAAAGTTCACCAGATTCTCACCGCCGACGACATCGCTCCCGGTCTGGACGCTCCCATTTCGGACCGCCGCGGTCTGGGCGGGTGCATTCCGCTTATCAAGGTGATGGGCGCCGCCGCCGAAAAAGGTCTGTCGGCGGAGGAAATCCTCAAGATCGGCGAAGCGTTCAATCACCGGATGGCGACTCTGGCCGTCACCATGAAAACCGCCACCCATCCGCAGTCGGGCCAGTACATTTCGACCCTCCCCGACGACCAGATGGAAATCGGAATGGGTCAGCACGGCGAGGGCGGCGGAACCGGTCCGGTTCCGATTCAGACCGCCGACCAGGTCGCCGAGACGATGATCCAAAAACTGATGGCCGCCGTCAAAGCGCAGAAGGGAGAGAAAGCGCTCCTGATCGTCAACGGCAGCGGCGCGACGACCCTGATGGAAATGTTCATCGTCTGGCGAAAGGCCGCGCAGGTTCTGAAAGACGCCGGGGTCGAAGTCGTCTCGGGACGCTGCGACGAAATCCTCACCGTTCAGGAATCGGCGGGGTTCCAGTTGTTCCTGGCAATTCTCGACGACGACGGCGTCGCGGGAATCAACGCCCCTGCCGACGCTCCCTATTGGGTTGTACGTTAACCCCCGTATCGGAAAGAACCAAATGAGTACGAATCTTACGAAGGCGGCTTTCGTTGACCTGCTCAAAGCCGCGCAGCACAAGATCAAAGAGCAGTTTGACTATCTGAATCAACTCGACTCGGCCACCGGCGACGGCGACCACGGAACCGCCGCGGTCGCGTCGCTCGACGCCGCCGTCCGCAAGGGGGAAGAGGGTCTGGCGGCGAACAAGCCGTTGGCCGAAATCCTCGGCGACATCGGCTGGGGAATCATGACCGAGACGAGCGGAACGACCAGCTCCCTGGTCGGCTCCCTCTTTTTGGGGATGGCCGACGCCGCCCCGGCCGACGAACTTTCCCCCGCCGAGGTCGCGAAGATGTTCGAGGCGGGTCTGGCAAACGTCCGGGGAATGACCGCCGCCAAACCGGGAGATAAAACCCTGATGGACGCGATGGTCCCCGGGATCGAGGCGATCGGCGCGCTCCTGGCCGACCGGAACGACGCAACCTGCGGCGAATTGTTCGCCGCGGCGGCCGACGCGGCCGAAAAGGGCGCCGAATCGACTAAAGAACTCCGCGCCAAGTTCGGCCGCGCCAAAAATTTGGGCGACCGTTCGACCGGACATATCGACGCCGGCGCGACGAGTATGGCGCTGATCTTCCGCGCTTTCGCCGAGGCGGGCGCCGAATGAGTTCCGCGCGGAGGCTCGCCGCGCAATAATTCACTCCAACTTCATCCAGACACGATGCGGATCATTCAGTCATTTTTCTTTCTGACCTGTCTGACTCTTTCGGCTCTCCTCGCGCGGGGCGCGGCGGCCGAAGAAGACGACTTCTTCTTCGCCGACGACGAAGCTCCGGCCGCCGAAGCGGCTGAAAACGCCCCTCCGGCCGAAAATGCCGCTCCCGCCGCGGAAGACGGTTTCTTTTCCGACGGCGAACCTTCGGCCGAAAGCGCCGAGGCCGAACCGAACGCTTCCGCCGGCGAATCGTCCAAGAACGGCTCGTTCCTCTCCGGATTCCTCTCCCGCTTCGATAATAACGACGACGGCAAATCGGACTACCGTACGCCGATCGAGACGGTTCTTCCGCGCGACGCGCTGATGCTGGCGGCGACCTCGCCGATCACCGCCCTGAACGAGAACGTTTCAAGACTCTTAAAAGGGCTCGGGCTCGGAAAACTCTCGCCGACCGACTGGATCCGTCTCTCCCCCTACGGAAAGGCGTTCAAATTCGTCGACCAAAGCCGCGCGCTCGGGATCGTTTGGACCGCTCTCGACGAAAAGAATCCGCCGACGATGGTTCTCTATATCCCGATCCGCCGATATCTTCCCTTCGTTTCGGGATTGGGAGCGGACGTCGCTTCTTATGAGTCGGACGCCGCCCTTCCCGCCGGGACGCTCCTTCCTCTGACAAAACCGGCCGGGTGGTTCGCCTTCCAAAAAAACGGCTACGCCTGTCTGTTTAAGAGCCAGACCGCCCCGAACGTCGAAGATCTTCTCGCCGCTCCGGCGGTCGGAACGTCGTTCTACGGCGGTCCGGGACTTGCCGGCGCCGATCTGCGTCTGGCGGTCACCCCCTACGGAATCCGCCGCCTCATCGAGCTGGCTTCGAGCGCCGACTCGGCGGTTTTAGAAATTCTCCCGTCGATTCTCGAGCAGATCAAAGCGTCGAACCCCGACTTCGATCTCTCGGTCGACGACGCTCTTCCGCAGATGAACAGTTTCGCCGACTGGGTGATCGAAAACCTCCGTCAGCTTCTCTTCGAGGTGAAGCTGACTTCCGACGACCTTCTCGCCGCGGCGATCCTTGTCCCGGAACGGGGAACCGAACTGGCGACGCAGATTCAGAACCGCGGGGGCCCCGATATTCCGACCCTCCTCGACCAGCCGGAATTCCTCAAAGTCCTTCCGGAGCAATACGCGCCGATTTCGGGACAGACCGACCTCTTTCCCGAGTTCGCCGCGAAACTCGAGCCCCCCTTCGACCGCGTTCGGCATATCGAGTACTCGATCGGCGTGCCGCGCGAGGGGCAGCTCCTGGCCGAGTCGTGGGCGTTCTTCCTCGAAGTCGACGACAGCGACGCTTTCGTTCACGAGCTGGTCGTTCCGAAAGCGCGCCTGGTCGGCGGTCACATCGGCGCCGAAAAGATGAGCGACATCGCGGGCCAAATCTTAGGGAGCATGTCGGTACGCCGCCGTTCGACCGGTCGGCGCCCGCTCTTCTTCGCGACCCCCCAGGAAGCGGCCGAAGTCGGCGCCGGCCTCGGCGAGCTGGTCGGCAAACAGATCGGCAGCCGGGTGGGGGAAGATCAGGCGCTCAAAAAATATGACTTCGAGGGATTCCCTCTCTACGTCTCGGACATGAAGACGTACATCGAAGAGATGCGGAAAATCCGCGCCGAAGAAAGCGGCGAGCGACAGCGTCCGACCCCGCCAATCCTCTCGCCGCGCGCTTCCTTCCTGACGATCCTGACCACGCTCCTTTCGGGACTCGAGACCGGATCGATCGACAGCATGATCAACGGCCAGGTCGCCGCCCGGGGCGGCGACCCCGACGGCGCGCCGATGCCGGCGGTCGAAAACCTGATCCTGGTTCTCGACCGAAGCCACATTTTGATCGTGCCGGGTGACCGCGACCTGTTGAGCGCGGCGCTGGCCCGATGGCGCGACTTCGTCGATCGGCGGGGCGCGGGCGTCGGCGAGTTCAATTCCTCCTGGCGCGCGCGGCGCGATCTCCTCTACGGAACGATGGCCGAAGCCCGAACGCAGATTCTCCGAAGCGCGGCCCTTTTCGATCTTTCGGCGACCCGCGCCGCGGCGAAATACCTCCAAAAGAATTACGGAATCGACCTTCCTCCGGCGGTCGAGCGGCCGGTTCCCGCCGAATTGGCCGAGCCCCTCTTCGTCGGAACCAACGCGCCGGGTGCGGGTCTCCTTTACGCGGTCTTTCCAAACGAATTTCTCAAATTTCTTTTGGAAAGTCAGCAGAGCGACTCCAAAGAGAAACGATAAAATATTTTCGAATCACTAACTCGAATCAATTTTAGAAAGGATACATTCCAATGGCTGACAACGAAGGGAACATCAACGCGAAAGATTTCGGTATCGGAATCCCGCAGGTCAACGAACCGTTTTTCCTGAAAGGGAACAACAACGTCGAATGGGGAATGAAGAGCCGCCTGGCGGGTGTTTTCAATCCGAAGTCGGGGCATACCGTCATGCTGGCGTTTGACCACGGCTACATCATGGGGCCGACCTCCGGTCTGGAACGGATCGACCTAACGATCAAGCCGCTGATCGAATACAGCGACTGCATCATGTGCACCCGCGGAATTCTCCGCTCTCTCGTTCCGCCGGAATGCCGCAAGCCGATCTCGCTCCGTTTCTCGGCCGGCTCGACGATTCTCACCTCGCTGAACGAAGAATGTATCCAGGACATTGAGGAAGCTATCCGAATCAACGCCTCTCTTCTGGCGGTGATGGTCGCGATCGGCGACCCGGATCACGAGGGGCTGACGATCCGCAACCTGACCCGTACGGTCGACCTGGGAACCCGTTACGGAATCCCGACCCTGGGAGTGACCGCCGTCGGGAAAAACCTGACCCGCGACGCGCGTTACCTGGCGATGGCCAGCCGCGTCTGTGCCGAGAACGGCGCCCAGGTCATCAAGACCTACTTCTGTGAAGAGAACTTCGAGCAGGTCACGAATGCCGTCCCGGTACCGATCGTCATCGCCGGCGGAAAGAAACTCCCCGAAAAGGACGCGCTTTCGATGGCGTGGCGCGCCATCGACCAGGGCGCCGCCGGAGTCGACATGGGGCGGAACATCTTCCAGTCCGACTCGCCGATCGGAATGATGCTCGCCGTCCGCGCGATCGTTCACGAAAACGCGTCGGTCGACGAGGCGTTCGCAATCTACGAAGAGTACAAAAATCGTTAAGAAACGGCGATTTTTAGGTTTCCGGATACTTGACACTATAGGAAACCAAAGGTATTCTATAATACTGTAGAATGCGCTGGGCTGTTGCCTGGTCCCTCCGGACTTGTTCTTGTAGGGTGCTGGGCAGCAGCTTCTGTGTTAGAAACAAGAAGTTCACCTGACAAAAATCCGCTTCCGGCGGACGACGAAGAAAGAACGTATGGATCAGGATCAAGTAAAAAAAATCGTCGAGCAGCTTCATTTAGAGAGAAAAATCCCTAAAGAGAAGGTTTTCTGCATCGTTGAAGAGGCGATGATGATCGCGGCCAAACGGCATGCCGGTCAAGAGTCCGAAATCGCCGTGCACATTGACCGCGACACCTGCGCCATCTCCGTCTTCCGCGACAACGTTCCGCTTTCGACCGCCGAAATCACCGAGCGGCTCGGCGCGCAGACGGCGCGTCAGATTATCACGCAGAAGATCCGCGACGCCGAAAAAGACACCGTCTTTCAGCGCTACAACGAAGATCTCGGCAACCTGGTCAGCGGCACGGTTCGCCGGGTGGAGCGGGGCGTGGTAATCGTCAGTCTTCAAGAAAACATCGAAGCGATCCTTCCGCGAAGCGAACAGATTCCGGGCGAGTCGTTCAGGGAAGGAAACCGCTTGACGGCGCAAATCATCGAAGTCAATAAGAACGGGAACAACGCCCGAATCCGGATCGTCCTGAGCCGAAACCGTCCGTCGTTTCTCCGAAGACTCCTCGAACAGGAAATCCCGGAAATCAGCGACGGAATCATCACGATCAAAGAACTCAGCCGTGACCCCGGACATCGCGCCAAGGTGGCGGTCGCCTGCGTCGATCCGCACCTGGATGTGATCGGCGCGTGCGTCGGATCCCGCGGTTCGCGAATCCGCGCCGTCCGCGAAGAGCTCCCAAACAACGAACAGATTGACATCATCCCCTGGGTCCCCGATCCCGCCGAGTTCATCCGGAGCGCGCTTCTGCCGGCCGAAATCCTCGAAGTGATCCCCTGCCCCATCCTGGGGCGCGCCATCGTCCTGGTCGAAAAGGAAGAGCGTTCCAAGGCGATCGGCCGAAAAGGGCAGAACGTCCGCCTGGCGACCCGCCTGTGCGGATGGGATCTTGAAATCATGACGCAGGAAGAACTGCAGTCCGTCCTGGACATCGCGGTCGAGCAGTTCAGATCGATCCCCGGAATGACCGACGAAGCCGCGGAAGCGCTCGTCGCCGCCGGTCTGACCACGTACGACGACATCGCGCTTTGCGAACCGTCCGTTCTGGCCGACCTGGGGAAATTCTCCGAAGAGGAAGCGCAGCAGATCATTGACGAGGCGGAACGCCGCGCCGAGTTCGACACCGCCCGTCAGGCCGCCGACGCGGCCGCCGCGGCGGCCGAAGACGCGCTGGCCGCCGCCGACGAGGCGAGGCGAATCGTCGCCGCCGACTTCCAGCACGCCGAACGGTGCGTTCGCGACGCGCGCGACGCGGCCGCCCACGCCCGCGAGGCCGCGGGCGAAGCCGCAAAGTCGGCCGAGATGGTCGATAGTCCGCAGGTCGCCGAGGTCGCCAAAGCCGCTCAAGCCAGCGCCGATCGCGCGACACGCGCCGCCGACAACGCCCGCGCCATCCTTGATGCGGCGCGAGGCGACGACCGTCATCGCGGTCAGACCCCTTCCCGGAACGCGTAAGCGGCGATCGGCCGAGTTGCCGATCGCCGATGCGCGTGCCCGAAAATCGTTTCGGCGCCGGAGCGCGCCGCCACCCATTTCATCGTTTCGAAATAGAGAGAACCGGAATTGATTCGAATTTACGCACTGGCCAAAGAGCTGAAGACCGACAACAAAGAGCTGGTAGACATCTGCCAGAAGATCGGTCTGTCCGAAAAGCGTTCCGCACTTGCCGGTCTGACCGATGAGGAAGTCGCCCTGATCAAGGACTACCTCCAAAAGGCCTCGTCCCGTTCGCCCCAAGAGAGTTTCGGCCCGAGCGATCCCGCGCCGATGCAGCGCCCGAGCATTCCGTCTCTCCAGACCGGGAAGGTACCGGTTCTCAAACCGCTGCGCACCCTCAAGCGTCTTAACGAATCGGAGACCGTCAAGCCGGCCGACGCCGTGAAGACGGTCGCCCCCAAACAGACCGAAGAGGAACCTCCCAAACCCGAACCGCAGGCTCCGGCCGCTTCCGCGGCTCCCGCCGAACCCGCCGCCGAAGACCCCAAGCCGATCGAAAAGACCCCGGAACCCGTCGCGCCCGCCACGCCGGAAATCAAACCTCTGAAACCGCGAAGTCTCGGTCCGTTGGGGAGCATGCTCCGTTCGACTAAGCAGCGCCCGCAAGAGACCGAGCCGGACGCCGGAGCCTCCGAACCGGAACCCCCGGCGTCGAGCGCCGCCGAAGAGAAGCCGCCCAAAAAAGAGTTGTCTCCTCTCGAAAAGGCGCGTCTGGCGGCTCAACGCGAAATGACGCAGCGCACGCGGGTTCTGGGAACGCCTACGGCCGATCCGAGCAAGCAAAAGAAGTCCGACGAGAAACCCCGCGCCAAAAAGTCGCCCGGGATCCACCTGGCTCCCGTACCGACGGCTCACGCCAAGCCCGTTCCCGCGGCCGACGAAAACGAACCGGCGCCGCAAAAGCCGGAAGTTCGCTTCGTTCCCTCCTCCGGGCGCGAAAAATTAGACAAAAAATCGGTCTCGCCGCTGGCTGACCGTCTCGGCAAAACCGACGCCGACAAGACCGGCGCGCCCCGAGTCGAACGGAGAAAGTTTGTCGGTACGATCGACGACGAGATCAACGAATTGCGTAACGCCGCCAAAAAGGGCGGGAAAAAACGCAAGGGGGACAAGCGGCCCGACGAAAACGCGCAGGACTCCCGCAAGCGGCGCAACACAAACGATTTCACCCGTATGCACGACGACGACCCGTTCGGCGGGTATCAGCGTCAGCACCGAAAAAAAGGCGCCAAGACGAAGCCTTCGACGCTTCCGCGCAAAGGGGATATCGTGATTCAGCTTCCGTGTACGGTCAAAGATTTCGCCGAGGCGACCGGTATTCAGGCGGCCGTGATCATCAAAAAGCTGATGGAACTCGGTTACATGCTCATGATCAACAACACGATGGACAGCGAAGCCGCCGAGCTGCTGATCGAGGCGCTCGAGCTGAAGGCCGTCGTGAAGAAGGAAGAAACTCTCGAGGAGCAGTTCGTCAATTCGGTGGTCGACCAGGTCGATCCGCCCGAGACCCTCAAACCGCGCGCGCCGGTCGTCACCTTCCTGGGACACGTCGACCATGGGAAGACCTCTCTTCTCGACCGAATTCTCCATATGAATGTCGTTTCCGGCGAAAAAGGGGGTATTACACAACACATCCGTTCTTACCGGATCAAAACGCCGCAGGGCGACGTCACGTTCGTCGACACCCCGGGTCATGAGGCGTTCACCGAAATGCGAGCGCGCGGCGCGAACTGCACCGATATCGCCGTATTGGTCGTTGCCGCCGACGACGGCGTCATGCCGCAGACCGAAGAGGCGATCAGTCATGCCAAGGCGGCGGGCGTTCCGATCGTCGTCGCGCTCAACAAGATGGACCTTCCCGGTGTCAGCCGCGACCGCGTGGTTCAAGAGCTGGCGGCAAACGACCTGATGCCGAGCGAATGGGGGGGCGACGTCGAAATCGTCGAGACGAGCGCCGTGACCGGTCAGGGGATCGACACCCTGATGGAAACGCTCCTGATGGTCGCCGAACTCCACGAACTCAAGGCGCGGCCCGACCGGCCCGCCACGGGCGTGGCGATCGAGTCTTCGCTCCAACCGGGCCAGGGGGTTCTCTGTACTCTCCTGGTACAGAACGGAACCCTCCGCGACGGCGATATTGTCCTGTGCGGAAACGCCTACGGGAAAGTTCGCGCGATGTTCGACACCCTCGATCCGACGAAGGAACTGACCGAAGCTCCGCCGAGCACGCCGGTGAGCGTCCTTGGGCTCGACGTCGCGCCGGGAGCGGGGAGCGGTTTCGTCGTGCTCGACGACATCTCCGTCGCCCGCCAGATCGCCGAAGAGCGAACCGAGCTCATTCATCAGCGCGAGCTCAACGGCGGAGAAGAACACGTCACCCTTGAAAGCCTCAAGGCGCGGCTCGACTCCAAAACGCAGCAGACGCTCAACATCATCATCCGAACCGATGTGCGCGGCTCGATCGAAGCGATCCGCAAAGAGCTTTCGAAGCTCGAACATCCCGAAGTCAAAATCAAGATTCTCCAGGCTTCGGTCGGGGGGATCACCGAAGCCGACGTTCTTCTGGCCGACGCTTCGGACGCGATCATCGTCGGGTTCAACGTCGTCCCCGACGAACTGGCTCGGGTCACCGCCGAAAAGAAAAAGGTGCAGATCCGCCGCTACGACATCATCTACAAACTCTCCGAAGATATCAAAGCGGCGTTGGAAGGAATGCTCAAGCCGGTCGAACAGGTCAAGGAACTTGGCCGCGCCTTCGTCCAGCAGATCTTCGTTATCAGCCGGATCGGTACGATCGCCGGTTGCCGCGTCCTTTCCGGAACGATCGAACGCGACTGCCGTGTCCGCCTGATCCGCGACAGCCGGATTATCGGCGAGTATGTCCTTGAAACCCTCCGGCGCGAAAAGGACGACGCGCGCGAGGTGCGCGAGGGGTACGAGTGCGGTATCAAGCTCAAGGGCTTCAACGACATCAAAGAGGGCGACTACTTCGAAGCCTACAAGATCGAAGAAGTCGCGCGGTCCCTCTAAAAGGGCTCCGCGCCGCGCGGAGCGGTCCGCGAAAGAAACAGGAGGTTATCCATGGCATCGAGAAGAACGCTGAAAGCCGCCGCCGCTATTCGCGAGGTGGTCGCGATGTCGCTCCTTTCCGACCTGAAAGATCCCCGCGTCAATCTGGCGACGATCACCTCGGTAGAGGTGGCGCAGGATATGCGTTCGGCCAAAGTTTTTTTCACCGTCTTGGGGAACGACCCGGTTAAGGAAAAACTCGCCCTTTCGGGGCTCCGAAGCGCCGCGGGTTACCTCCAGCAGAAGTGCGCGAGGCGGATCGAAACGCGTTACACACCCAAGCTCCTCTTCGAGGTGGACGAGGGGGTGAAAAACCTGGCGCGCGTCACGGAAATTCTCGAAAAAGAACGCCGCGAATCGGCTCCGGAATCCGAACCCGCCGACGGTGTCTCGGATCTGAACGAACCCGATATCCGCAGCGTTTAATCAATTTGATTTTCTCCACAGGAAATATTTATGGGATCTTCGCCGCGCAACACTTACAAAAGTCTTTATCAGCATCTGCAAAAGGAATTTCGTTCGGGCGTTATCTCGCTGCCCGACGACCGTGAGGTTCTTGTTCAGCTGATCTACTCGGCGCTCCTCGAAAACAGGCCGGCCGCGGCCGCCCTGGAGGCGTTCGAAACGATCGAAAACTCGTTCATCGACTGGAACGAACTCCGCGTCTCGACCGCGCGGGAGCTCGGCGAACTCCTCCCGATGCTAAACGACCCGCTCAACAGCTGCGAACGCCTGCGCCAGACTCTTCAGGCCATTTTCCAGGCGACGTATAAATTCGATCTCGAAGAGTGGCGCGAAAAAGGAGAGGAAGCGTTCCGCGACTATCTGGGGACGATCCGCTACGTCACGCCTTTTATGCGGAACTACACCGTAACCGCGGTCTTTCGCAAGAGCGGCGTGCCGCTCGACGAAGGAGCGTTTCGCGTATTGCGCCTTCTCGACCTGGTCGACGTCGACGAAGAAAACCGCGAGGTCCCGGTCGGACTCGAACGCGCTTTCTCGAAGAGCGACGCGCTCGAATTCGCCAAACTCCTCCATGAGCTGGGAGCGATGTTGATGGACGAGTCGACCGCCGCCCGCGCCAGGAAGGTCTTAAAGGCGGTCGATCCCGCTTCGGCCGAACGGAGCGAAGTGCCGCTGGT
>CADBQY010000089.1 GCA_902796885.1 uncultured Planctomycetota bacterium | reverse complement strand
GACTTTACGTATATCAGCGCCAACTGGTTCAAATCCGCCGAAAGCACGGAGATTCGATACCCTTCGTAACAAACCAACCGTCAAAGATCCGAACGATGAGAAGCGGAACAAAACGAAACCTTTATGCCGAGCGGCTCGAAGAGCGGCTGGCGATGACCGTGGTCGTCGCGCCGCCGGCCGAGCCGTTCGCTTCGGCCGACGGCGCGGCCGAAGCCGATTCCGCGTATATCGGCGCGCCCCGAACGACGTCGTCGGACGAAACCTTTTACGTCGGCGCGTTCCGCGACGTCAATCAAAGCGGCGGCGGACTCGTTCAGAGTCTGGCGGCCGCCGCGGCCAACGTCCTCGCCTATACGAACTGGGGATTTTCGGTCGCCGCGCCGGGCGTCGTCCCGAACGCGCCCCTCTTTCGGTCCGACGAGGAAATCTACGACTACCTCGTCGACCGACTCTCCGTGCGGGAAGAAGATTTTTCGCTCGCTTCCCTCCTGCTCAACGGAACCTCCGGCGTCCGGCGTGCCGTTCAGGACGCGCTGATCGAAGAGACGAGAGAGCTCTTCCCCGGCTTTCCGGGGCAAGACCGCGGCGGCGTCCCTTTTTGGAAAATCGTCGAGGAACCGGACGCGGCGGGAATGGGCGAGGCGGCTCTTCTTCTCGAGCGGGGGTACGGGGTCGCGGCCGAGCTGGGCTTCTATCTGGGCAGCGCCCCGAACGTTCGGATCGGCGCCGACGCGGTCACGGTCTGGGGATACACGTTCAATCCGGACGTCTCCCCTTCCCTTCCCGCCCATTACACCGGGCTGATTCTTTCCGATTCCGGCGACGGCCGGACGGGAACGGTGACCTGTCCGCTCGTCTGGAACGCTTCCGCCCGGAAATACCGTCTTTCGATCGACGGCGGCGCAGCGTGGCTCGAATCTTTGATCGCCCTCAGACCGACCGCGCCGCTTCGCGACGTGACGCTGACGGGCTACGACGGCCCCTACGACGGGAAGGCGCACTCGGTCATCGTCGGCGGCCTCGACCGGACCGGCCCGGACGATTACGCGGTCGCCTACTGGCAAAACGGGATTCAAACCGTGTATCCCCCTTCGTATACCGCGCCGGGAGACCGCGTCGTCCGCGTCGTGGCCGTCAAGAACGACTATGAGGCCGTCTGGTCGGCGCCCGTCCGAATCACGATCCGCCAAGGCGCGCTTCAAGAACTCGCCGCGCCGGAAATCGCCGCGCTTACCGCTTCGGGTCGAAACAGACAAAACGTTTCGTGGAAAGAGGTCGCCGGCGCCGCCGGTTACGAGATCGCCTGGTCGGCCGACGGCGGCGCGTCGTGGTCGAGCCGCGCCGTGTCCGGTCTTTCCTATCGGGCGCAGAATCTCCCTTACGGCGCGCCGGTTCTCTATCGGATCCGCGCCCTGGGAGACGGCGTTTCGACCGAAACAAGCCCCTGGTCGGGCGAAAAGTCGCTCTTGGTGAACCCCTCCGATATCGACGGCGACGGGTTCGTCGGACCGGGGGATTTCGCCCTTCTTTCGGCGGCCTGGTTCGCCTCGGACGGGAGCGGGAACTGGGATCCGCGTTTCGACGTCGACGGGGACGGGTTCGTCGGACCGGGCGACTTTACGTATATCAGCGCCAACTGGTTCAAAGATTCACAAAGCGCCGATCTCCGATATCCGGCGTAAAATACAGACGAGAGACAAACCATGAAACGAAGACCGATCCGACCCGCTCGCTTCGCCGCCGAACCGCTCGAAGAGCGTCTGGTTCTGAGCGCTTCCGTTTTCCCGTCCCCGCTGGCGGCGAGCCTTCCGAACGCCGAGCCGAATTTCGTTTCGGCCTCGGACCTGACGGAAAACCCGTCGGCGTTCCTCCCGATTCCCGGCGCGGCGTCCGTCTCGACGCAGACGCCCGCCTCGACGGCGTCGTCCGAAGAGTTTTACATCGGAACCTATTACGACGTCAATAAATACCGCGACGGGACCGACTCTCAGATGTGCTGGGCCGCCGCGATGGCGAACGTTCTCGTCTACACGAACTGGGGCTATTCGACCGCCGTCTCGGGAGAGACGCCGGAAGACTGGCTCTTCTCGAACGAGTACGAAATCTACGACTATTTCCTCGGCAACTTCACCAACAAGGGGGGGCACGCCTACTACGCGTTCCCCTGGTTCGCCGACGGTACCTATTCGGTTCAGGGGAATTCGTCGTGGTCGCAGGTCGTCGGCGACGGCGGCTATCTTTTCCCCGGCATCTCGATCCCCGACGTCCGCCATTATCTCACGTCGTCGGGCTGCGGGGGAAATCTGATCGGCGAAATGGCCGGATATCTCGAACAGGGATACGGCGTCGTGCTGGCGCTCGGCTGGTACAGCGCCTCGTCGCCGACCAGACGCACCGGCGGCCATTCGATCACCGTCTGGGGATACACCTACGACGTTTCGCTCGATCCTTCCGACCCGAACTATTACACCGGACTGATCGTCACCAACTCCGACGACAATTACACCGGCACCAAAACGATGGCGGTCGAGTACAGCGAAGAATACGGCATGTACCGGCTTTCCGACTACAGCGGCGGCCGCGGCTGGATCGAGGATTTTACCTGTATTAAGCCGGTCGAAACGCTGACGGGGGTGAGCGCCCGCGGCTACGCCGGCGTTTACGACGGTCTGGAACACACGGTGACGGTGGACGGAATCCCCGATTCCGGCGACGACGAATACACCGTCATCTACAACTACGCCGGAACGTTTTCATTGGAAGCGCCGGTCTACACCGAACCCGGAACCTACCCTGTCGTCGTCGTGGCGGTGAAGAACGAGTTCGACGCGATCTGGTCCGCGCCGGTCACGGTGACGATCAGCGAGTTCGCCCCCGAACAACTCGCGGCGCCGGAAATCACGTCCGTAGCCTCGGCGGGTCTGAACCGCCACGCGCTCGCCTGGACCGAAATCGCCGGCGCCGCCGCTTTTGAAATCGCCTGGTCCGCCGACGGCGGCGAGGTCTGGTCGAGCCTGTACGCGGCCGGTACCGAAACTCTGATCACCGACCTGGTCTACGGCGAGACCCTCCTCTACCGTGTCCGCGCCCTCGGCGACGGGGAAACGACCCTGACAAGCGGCTGGTCCGCCGAAGCGACACTCAAAGTCAATCCGGTCGATCTCGACCTCGACGGGTTCGTCGGTCCCGGCGACTACGCGCTCCTTTCCGCGGCGTGGTTCGCCGATCCAGAATCCGAAACCTGGGATCCCCGTTTCGACATCGACGGCGACGGCTTTGTCGGGCCGGGCGACTACGCCTATCTGAGCTCCAACTGGTTCAAGAACGCCGACGACGCCGATTTCCGATACCCGGCGGTCCAGTCCTAAACGAGAGGCAAAAGATGAAAAAGAACAATTCGCTTCACAACCGATCTCTCCGCGGAGAACTCCTTGAAGACCGTCTGGTCCTTTCCGCCGCGCTGGGCGCGGACGCGCCGTTCGTCTCGGCGCCCGATCCGCTCGTAGGCGAAGCCGCGTTTATCCCCGCGCCGACGGCCGACTTTTCCGGCGCGGCGGCGGACATCGGGCCCCTGCCGACCTCGGCCGTGCGCGAATACGTCGTCGCCACCTACTACAACGTCAAAAAATACCGTCATATCGACTCGAGTATGTGCTGGGCGGCGTCGGCCGCCAACGTTCTGGCCTACACAAAATGGGGATACGCGGTTTCGGTTTCGGGGGACAACCCCGCCGACAGGCTTTTCACGAACGAACAGGAAATTTACGACTACTACATCGACAATTTCTCGAACGGCGGCGGCACGCTCACTTACGCCTTCAACTGGCTTGTCAACGGAATCTCTTCGGACGCCGAGGGCTGGGCCCACGCCGAAGGGGACGGGGGGGCGCTCTTCCCCGGCGTTACGGTCAGCAAGGTCCGCACCACGCTCTACGCCTCCGGTCTGAAGGGAAACCTGATCGGCAAAATGGCCGAACATCTCAAGAAAGGGGAGGGAATCACGGCTTCGGTCGGCTGGTTTACGGCCGAGGCGCCGGTCAACCGCACCAGCGGCCACGCTTTTACGGTCTGGGGATACACGTATGACACAAGTTACAGGTCGACCGATCCGAACTACTACACCGGACTGATCGTCACCAATTCCGACGACGCCACGAAAACGCTTCAGACGATTCCGATCGAGTGGAACGAAGAGTACTCGATGTACCATCTTGACCACTTTATGTATAACAAGGGGTGGATCGAGAACTTCACCTGCATCAAGCCGGTCCGGCTGATCACTTCGGTCAGCGCCGACGGCTACGACGGATATTACGACGGGGAGGGCCACACCGTCACCCTCGACGGGTTGGAAAAGATCGGTACCCGCTACTACTCGGTCTACTACACCTGCGGCGGAGAAACCGCCGCGGAACCCCCGGTTTTCACCGAAGCGGGAAATTACTCCGTCACCGTCGTGGTGGTGACCGACGACCACAGCGCGGTCTGGTCCGCGCCGGTCGAGATCAATATCTGCGCCGAAGACCGCGGCAAGATTCCGGCGCCGACGATCACCCGGGCCGTGTCGACCGGAAACAACACCTACAAAGTCGTCTGGGACGAAATGCCCGGAGCCGTTAATTACGAGCTCGTCTGGTCTTCCGACGGGGGGGCGACCTGGTCGCGTCTGATCACGGCCGACGCCGGCGGGACGATCGGCGGGCTCGATTACGGCGCGGCGTATACGTGCCGCGTCCGCGCAAACGGAGACGGCGCGAGCACCTTCACCGGCAACTGGTCCGCCGAAACGACGCTCAAAGTCAATCCGGTCGACCTCGACCTCGACGGGTTCGTCGGTCCCGGCGACTACGCGCTCCTTTCCAAGGCGTGGTTTTCGACGGACGGAAGCGAGAATTGGGATCCCCGACTCGACGTCGACGGCGACGGCTTTATCGGGCCGGGCGACTTGTCCTATCTGAGCGCCAACTGGTTCAAAGGCACCGACGACGCCGATTTCCGGTACCCGTCGGCCTGACGCTCTCCGCCCGCGTCCGCGAATTACGGATAGGCCGCCCGGCGCCGGCTTCAAGTCGGCGCTTGCTTTTTTTCGGGAAAGTGCGATAATGGCTTTTCCGGGAGGGGACTGTTCGGCTCTCCCTTTTTATCCATTCGGAAACGGAATCGTTTAACGACTTTCGGAGCGTACCAAATGACGGAACAAATTGGCGAAAACGACCGTCCGGTCTCCGCGATCAGCGGCGCATCCAGCGGATTCGGCGCCATCTACGCGCGCCGATTCGCCGAAAAGGGGCACGACCTTTTCCTGGTCGCCCGACGGCAGGATCGGCTCGACGAGCTGGCGGCGTCTTTGCGCGAAAAATATAACGTGCGCGTCGAAACGATGCGGGCCGACCTCTCGAAACCGGACGAGCTTCTGGCCGTCGAAAAGCGGGTCGAGTCCCTCAAAAATCTCGAGTACATGGTCAACAGCGCCGGGTTCGGCGGAAACCGCCAGTTCCCCGACGTCGACCTCGACCTCGAAACGCGAATGATTCAGGTTCACTGTATCGCCACCATGCGTCTGTCGCGCGCGGCGCTTCTGCCGATGACCGCGCGGCGCCGGGGCCGCCTGATCAACATCGCCTCGGCCGCCGGGTATCTGGCCGGCTGGGGCGCCGCCGACTATACCGGCACGAAAGCGTACATTCTCACCTTCTCCCGCTCCCTTCAGGCCGACGTGCGCGGCAAGGGCGTGCGGGTTCAGGCGCTCGCGCCGGGATTCGTCAAGACCGAGTTCCACGATTCCGAAACGATGAAGAATTCCGGGGTCAAAGAAAAAATCTGGCGTCCCTTGTGGTGTTCCGCCGAGAAGGTGGTCAGCGACTCGCTTCGCCAGATCGAGCGGCCGATCCGCACCGTCGCGTGTGTGCCGACCCTTCTCTACAAGCTGGTCGCCTGGGGGGGGTCGGCGTGGTGTCTGGCTCCGTTTCGGGTCCTCTTCAGCGGGGGGCGCGTCCGCTAGACGCGCGCTCCGCCAACCTTCGCGCTTCGCCGAGCGCCCTTAGAAAGTTCCGACGATGATCTATATCGATAACAACGCCACCACCGCCGTCGCGCCGGAAGTCGTCGACGCCATGCGTCCGTACCTGGAATCGGAGTACTACAACCCGAGTTCCCTCTACGAACCGGCCGAAAAGGTTCAGAAAGCGCTCCGAGAGGCGCGCGCGTCGGTCGCGTCCTGTCTGAATTGCCGCGCCGACGAAATCCTTTTCACCTCCTGCGCCACCGAAAGCAACAACGGGGCGATCTTCGGCGCGGCGGCGTCCAATCCGAAACGCCGTCAGATCATCACCACGCGGGTCGAACATCCCGCGGTCCTGGAAGTCTGCCGCGAACTCGGACGGCGCGGCTATACGATCGTCGAAATTCCGGTCGACACCGCCGGGAACCTCGATATTGCCGAGTTCGCCCGGGCGCTCGCGCCGGGCGAAACCCTTCTGGTCTCGGTGATGCACGCCAATAACGAAACCGGCGTCGTCTTCCCGATCGAGCGGCTCGCCCGTCTGGTCAAAGAAGTCGATCCTGGAATCATCTTCCACACCGACGCGACGCAGTCGGTCACGAAACTTCCGATCGACCTGGCCGGCGAATTCCGCGAGGTCGATCTTCTCTCCTTTTCGGGGCACAAGATTCACGCGCCGAAAGGGGTCGGCGTTCTCTTTATCCGCCGCGGCACGCCGATCCGGCCATTTCTCTTCGGCGGGCATCAGGAATCGGGCCGGCGCGGGGGAACGGAGAACGTCCCGTATATCATCGGGATCGCCCGCGCCATGGAACTGGCGGCCGAAACGCACGAGACGGATATCGCGCGGGTCGCCCGTCTTCGCGACAAATTGGAGGCGGGGATCGTCTCGAACATTCCGTATATCGAAGTGAACGGCCAAGGGGCGCCCCGGATGCCGAACACGCTCAATATCGCCTGCCACTCGATCGAAGGGGAAGGAATCCTCTATTCCCTGAACGAATACAAAATCTGCGCGTCGAGCGGCTCGGCGTGCACCTCCGGCTCGCTCGACCCCTCGCACGTCTTGACCGCGATGCGGGTCCCGTTCACCGCCATCCACGGGAGCGTCCGGTTCAGTTTGAGCCGATACACAACCGAAGAGGAGATCGACCGCATTTTGGAGGTCTTTCCGGGAATCGTCGCCAATCTCCGCGCCATGTCCCCCTACTGGGACAAAGAAAAGAACGAACCGGCGGGGTTCAAGAACTGGACCCGAAAAGAGTAAAACGGCGCCGACCGAAAGCCCCGCCCGACGGCGGGGCTTTTTTTTCGCGCGATTCGTCGGTTCGAAAGGTCTTTTGAAATTCTGACGTTCCTTTTAAAAAAAGGGGGCTCCCGGCGGGAGCCCCCTACGCTAAGACTCAAAAGTCTCGATCTCAGAAGACGTCGAAGTCGACGTCCAGGTCGCCCGCCTCATAGGCCGCGAAGACCGCGTCCGCGGCG
>CADBQY010000088.1 GCA_902796885.1 uncultured Planctomycetota bacterium | reverse complement strand
GTTCGCGCGGTTCACCGAAGACGACGTCCGCGCCGGGAAGTTCGTCTCCGAGAAGGCGCTCCCCGCCAAAGCGGTCAACCGGCTCGAGAAATGAGGAGGCGGGGCGGCGAAGACTGAATTACGCGGACGGCGGCGGCGCCGCCGATTCCTCCGCCGCGCGCCGTCGGGGAAAACAAAGGAGAAGGGCGCCGGCGGCCAGTTCGGCGACGATCGAAACGACGCGCTGGGCGAGCGAGACGACCAGCGCGAGCGTCTTGGCGTCCAGCTCGATCGCGGCGTTTTCCGGATACGAGAGAATCGTCGACAGATAGGGAATCAGCAGCGCGGCCAGGATCGCCTCGCGCACGCCGAGCCCGCCGGGCGAAATCGGTACGGCGAATCCGAGAACCATCGCCATCGCCGTGACCGCCACATAGAGGACGGCGTGCTCGGCGAGCGGGCCGGATTCTACCCCCAGACCGCGAATCGACGCCCAAAGAAAAAGACCGAACGCAACCCACAGAACGCTCATCAGAACAAATCCGACCGGCAGCGTTTTCCAGGAAAGGCGGTCGATTTTCTCCCACGCGGCGGCGTCGTCTTTGGCGACGCGGAACAGCTTTAACACGCGCCGGAAAACGGGGGGAAAGAGCGGAACGCCGGAGGCCGCCATCACGCCGAGCGCCAGCAGGGAGAGTTTCCAATGCTCGCCGTACTTCAGAAAGACCAGAAGCGCCGAAATGAACGCGCCGACCGCCATCATCGTGAACGTCTCGTAAAAGACGCCCGCCGCGGCGAGCGACGCGCGGACGCGCGGACCGCTCACCAGCGCCGAACGAATGACGATCACCATCGCCTTGCCGGGAACGTATTTCCCCAGCTGACTTAAATAGAACGAACGGACCGAGTCGAAGAAGGTCGGTCTTTGCCCCGTCGCGCGCAAAACGTAGTGCCAGAAACAGGAAGACGGGAAATACGCCGCCAGATAGAGAAGCCCGGCGGCGGCGAGCCAGCCGTAACGCAGATTCCAATCGTAGCGGCGAAACTCGTCGGAGGACTTCATCAGCTCGAGGCCGATGAAGAGAAAGACCACCAGGGTCAGCGTCCATTTCAGAACGGCCAGAAGGCGTTTTTTGGCGGCGGGCGTCATCGCGTCTCTCCCATTCCGAACTCGTCCAGCATGCGGTCCAGAAGCTCCATCGGCAGACCGACCACGTTCGAGGGAGTCCCCGACTTGATCCGCAGCCACTCGATTCCGTCCTGATAGCCGAACGCGCCGGCTTTCCCGCGCCAGGCGCCGCTTTCCAAATAGATTTCGATCGTCTCGGGGTCGAGGCGGTCCATCACCAGCGTCGTCGTTTCGAACGCGGTCCGTTCGCGGCCGGAAGGAAGATCGACGAGCGCCAGGCCCGAAATCACAAAATGCTCCGAGCCGGAAAGGAGCGAAAGCATCCGCCGGGCGTCGTCGCGGTCGAGCGGTTTGCCGAGAATTTCATACGCGCCGCTCCGTTCGGGAACCGGCACGCAGGCGATCGTGTCGCAGCCGATCACCGCGGCCGGGGCGAGCTTCAGCGCCTCGGCGCTTCGCGACACGGCGCGCGCTTTGGCCAGCGCGTTGCGTACGGCCAGCGCGGCGGGCTGGTCGCTCTCGCGCGGCGACTCCTCGGCGACCCCTTCGGCGGGGATCACGCAAAACGCGCGCCCCGACTCGGCCAGCAGAGACCGGCGCCGGGGCGACTGACTGGCAAGGATCAGCGTCTTCAATCCCATTTCAGAATCGCGCCGGTATCGGCACTGGTCGCCAGCTTGGTGTACTTCGCCAGATAACCCGACTTGTACCGGGGCGGTCGCGGTTTAAACGACTTCTTGCGCCGCTGCATCTCGGCGGCGGAGACTTTCAGGTTGATTTTCCGATTCGGGATATCGATTTCGATGATGTCGCCGTCTTTCACAAACGCGATCGGCCCCTCGGCGGCGGCTTCGGGACTGATATGCCCGATACACGCCCCGGCCGTCCCGCCCGAAAAGCGCCCGTCGGTGATCAGCGCGACCGAGTCGTCCAGCCCGACCCCTTTAATGGCGGCGGTCGGCGCGAGCATCTCCTGCATTCCGGGACCCCCTTTCGGCCCTTCGTAGCGGACGACGACGACGTCCCCCGCCTTGACCTTGCCGCTGACGATCCCCTGGTACGCCTCGGGTTCCGACTCGAAGACGACCGCCGGGCCGGCATGA
Organism: uncultured Planctomycetota bacterium; assembly: GCA_902796885.1. Classification (GTDB taxonomy): domain Bacteria; phylum Planctomycetota; class Planctomycetia; order Pirellulales; family Thermoguttaceae; genus RUG695. The sequence continues at coordinate 7,694 of CADBQY010000088.1, read as the reverse complement.
ACCATCATCTCGGGAAGAACGCCCGCCGACTTGACCACCGCGCCGTTGGGCGCCAGGTTTCCGTAAAGGATCGCCAGCCCGCCTTTTTGGCTATACGCCTTGGCGCAGGGGCGGATGCAGTCTTTCGGGTCGAACTTCAGGGGGACGTCGGCGACCGTCTTGTATTTCTTCGGAACGCTCATTCCGCGATTCGTCCGTTTGCCGCCGGGCGTGACGGCGTAGATTTCTTTGGCGCGGTCCAGGCACTTGCGGCTGCGCAGGTCGTACTCGTCGATATTCTGGCCGAGCGTCTTGCCGGTCACCGTCGGACAGTCGAGGTTCAGCAGGCCGGGGCACCCGCGGCGAACCTCGCCCAAGATGGTGTGGATCCCGCCGGAATTGTGGACGTCTTCGATGTGATACGCGCAGCTGGGCGAGACCTTGCAGATGTGCGGGGTCTTTTCGCTCAGTTCGTCGAACCGCTTGAGATTGTATTTCAGACCCGCCTCGTTGGCGATCGCCAGAAGGTGGAGGATGGTGTTCGTCGAACCGCCCATCGCCATATCGAGGATCATCGCGTTGTCGATCGACTTTTTGGTGATAATCTCGCTCGGTAGAACGGGGAAATCGACGTCGAGCGTCCGGGTCCGCTTTTTGGCGTTGCCGTTTTTGTCAACGTACTTTTCGACCGCTTTCGGCGCTTCGAAATCGAGCCCGGCGGCCTTTTTCTCTTTCGCGTCCTGAATCCGCACCATCTCGACGATCCGCTTGGCGGCGGCGGCATAGAGCTTCTTCCGTTCGCGGCTGGTCGCCAGGAGCGTGCCGTTCGTCGGCAGCGCCATCCCGAGCGTCTCGCAGAGGCAGTTCATGCTGTTGGCGGTAAACATTCCGGAACAGGAACCGCAGGTCGGGCACGATTTCTCTTCGATCCGAGTGAGCTGTCGCGCCGAGATCTGTCCGTTCTGACGCGCAGCGGCGCCGGCGAAAGTCGAGATCAAGTCGAGCGGCGAACCGTCGTCGGCGCGGCCGGCTTCCATCGGGCCGCCCGAGGCGAAGACGGTCGGAATATTGCACCGCACCGCCGCCATCAGCATTCCGGGCACGATCTTGTCGCAGTTCGGGATGCAGATCATGCCGTCGAACTTGTGCGCGGCGATCATTGACTCGACCGCGTCGGCGATGATCTCGCGGCTGGCGAGCGAGAATTTCATTCCGTCGTGCCCCATGGCCACGCCGTCGCAAATTCCGATTGTGTTAAAAACAAACGGAACGCCCCCGGCGGCGCGGACGGCTTTCTTGACAAACTCGTTGACTTCGTTCAGATGAACGTGGCCGGGGATGATATCGACGTGACTGCCGACGATGGCGATGAACGGTTTTTTCATATCGGCGTCGGAAAGACCGCAGGCGCGGAGAAGACTTCGATGCGGTGCGCGGGAATCACCCTTTTTAACAGCGTCGGATCTCATAAAAATACCTTAAAATACCTTTCTTTTATTGGAGTCCAATCGTTTGCGGGGGCCGTCGGCGTTTCCGCCCAAACCTCCTCGGTTTATTATATAACCGCGGCGGTTCATTGCAACAGGTACTCGTCCCTTTCGAAAAACGCGCGCCGCCCCGCGGACTGGAAAAATCTTTCCGATTCCGTATAATGGAAAACGTTGGAACGGAAAAACGAAGGAATCAAAACAAGAGGGTTCGTGATGCAACCGGTACGATTCGTTTATTTCGATTTGGGGAACGTCCTGCTGAAATTCAGCGTCCGCCGCCTCCTGCACCAGGTCGCCGAATTGGCCGAGGTTCCCGACGCCGCGGTCAAAGAGGCGTTTTTCGACGACAGAAAGTATATGGCCTACGAGATGGGCCAGATCGACGGGATCGAGTACTTCGCGCATATCTGCCGCCAGCTCGGCAAGACGATCCCCTCCGACGAGCTGATCGCCGCCGCCAGCGACATTTTCTGGGTGAACGATCCGATCCTCCCCCTGCTGCGCCACCTGGCGAATCTCCTCTTTCCGCGCGGGATCCTTTCGAACACCGGGCCGCATCACTGGATGTACATCCAGACGGCGTTCCCCAAGATTATGGCGCTCATCCCTTCGCACCGGATCGCCAGTTACGCGGTACACGCCATGAAACCCTATCCCGAAATTTACAAAATCGCGCTCGACGAGGCGCGGCGCGAAATCCCTGACCTGACCCCCGAACAGGTTCTGCTGATCGACGATCTCGAAGAGAACGTCGCCGGTGCGCGGCAGTTCGGATTTCGGGCGGTTCACTATACCGGCGACGACGCGCTCCGCGGCGAGCTCCGGGCGCTGGAAGTCCCTCTCCCCGAAGAGAACCCCTCCTGACCCGCGGCGCGTTTCCCGACCGAAGACCCCTTTCCCGACCGAACACGTTTTATGTCCGCCGACCATTCTCCCCTTCCCGACCGCGACGACCTGGCGTTCTCGTACCTGGAACAGCTCCCGTACACGCCGTACCCGTTCCAGGAAGAGGCGATCCTGTCGTGGTTCGATTCGGACGACGGTCTTTTGGTCTGCGCGCCGACCGGCATGGGAAAAACCCTCATCGCCGAAGCGGGTCTGTACGAAGCTCTCAAACTCGGCAAACGGGCGTATTACACCACGCCGCTGATCGCCCTGACCGAACAGAAATACCAAGAGATCCGCGCTTCGGCCAGGCGGTGGGGGTTCGGCGACGACTCGGTCGGTCTGATCACCGGCAACCGCAAAGAGAATCCCGACGCGCCGATTCTGGTCGTCGTCGCCGAGATCCTCTTTAACCGGCTTCTCGGAAGCGACGATTTCGCCCGGATGGCCGATTCGCCTTCATCCGACCCGAAATCGGACGAAGGCGAACTTCCCGCCTCGCTCGCGCCGTTCGTTTCCGAAACCGCCCTTTCGCGGCGTCGGTTCCGGTTCGACGACGTCTCGGTCGTGGTGATGGACGAGTTCCATCAGTTTTCGGACCCCGAACGGGGAATCGTCTGGGAGTTCACGCTCGGCCTTCTCCCGCCGCACGTGCGGACCCTCCTGATTTCCGCCACCGTCGGAAACGCCTACGAGTTCGTCAGCTGGCTGCGCAACACGACCGACCGCCGTCTGGCGCTCGTCCGGAGCGACGAGCGGAAAGTCCCCCTCGAATTCCGATGGATCGGCGACGAACTCCTTCCGGACGTCGTCGAACAAATGCATCGCGGCGCCGACGACGAGCGAACGGTTCCGACCCTCATCTTCTGCTTCAACCGCGACCAGTGCTGGGACACCGCCGAAATCATCCGGGGGAAAAACATCATCGACGCGGCGCGGCAGAAAGAGCTGACCGCGCGCCTGGCCGAATACGACTGGTCGAAAGGAGCCGGTCCGAAACTCCGCCAGCTTCTTCTGCGCGGGGTCGGCCTGCATCACGCGGGAATCCTCCCGAAATACCGCCGGATTATCGAGTCGCTTTACCAGGAGCGGCTCCTGTCGGTCGCGGTCTGCACCGAGACGCTGGCGGCGGGGATCAACCTTCCCGCCCGGTCGGTCCTCCTGCCGACGATCATGAAAGGCCCGCCGGGCGACAAAAAAATCATCGACTCGTCGACCGCGCACCAGATCTTCGGACGCGCCGGCCGGCCGCAATACGACGACCGCGGCTTCGTGATCGCCCTGGCGCACGCCGACGACGTAAAAATCGCCCGCGCGCGCGAAAAGTACGACCTCATCCCCGAAGACACGAAGGACCCGAAACTCCGCGAGGCGAAAAAGAAGCTCAAGAAAAAGATCCCGACCCGCAACCCGAACGAGCAATACTGGACGGAAGCGCAGTTTTACAAACTCCGCGACTCGTCGCCCGGCAGTCTGACCAGCCGCGGCCCGGTCCCGTGGCGGCTGCTGGCCCACATGATCGAGTCGGGCTCGGACCTGACGCCGATCCGCCGTCTGGTCGCGCACCGGCTGATGGGGGCCAAACGTCTGGCGGCGCAGCAGCAGGCGCTCGACGACATGCTGATCACCCTCTGGCGCGGCGGATTCGTCCGGCTCGAGCCCGACCCGACCGCGTTCGGCGTCGAGCCGACGGCGATCGCCGAGGAAATCGCCAAAGCGCAGAAGCGCGCCGAAAAAGAAAAAGCGCGCCGCGCCCAAGGATTCGGAAGCGGCCTGTTCGACGACGGGGCGCTCGACGGGCTCGACTTCGATTTCGACGATTACCAAGACCCCGACGCCCCCGCGCCCCCGGCGGAACCTCCCGCGCCGACCGCCGAAGACCTCCTTCTGGGCGGAGGGAAAAAACCGCAGCCGCCGAAACCGGTCTACAAGGCCGAACGCGCCTGGCCGACCGAGTCGCTCGGTCTTCTGACACACATCAAGGGGTTCAATCCGATCTACGGCGCGTTTCTCCTTTCGCACCTGGGCAAGGCCGACCGCGCCGAACGGATTCAGGCGTTCGAAAGTCTTTTGGAAATGCCGGGCAACGTCGCGCGGCTGGTCCGCGTCCCCCGCTACGAAGATCTCCCGCCGGGAGCGCTGGCGCGCGAGTGGCTCGACGCGCGGCTTCTCGACCTGGGCCTGGCGTCGGTCGACGAACTGGTTCCGAAATCGGAAGAAGAAAAAGAGCGCGAACGGGAAGAACGGCGCCGGTTCGGCGGCTGGCTCGAAGAGCGCGTCTATCTTATTCCGTTCGCCGAAAAGCTCCGGCGCCTTTTCGACTACGAGTACCCTCTGGTTCCGGTCAAAATCACGCCGGTCTGGGCGGCGGGCGAGGTGATCCTTCGCTACGGCGGCGATTTCAACAAGTATATCGTCTCGAACTCTCTCCAAAAGCAGGAGGGCGTCGTCTTCCGCCATCTCCTCCGGATGATCCTTCTCGTCGAAGAGTTTCGTCCGCTGATCCCCGCCGGCACGAACCGTCTGGAATGGGAGACGGACCTGACCTTCCTTGCCGACGCGCTGACCGACTCCTGCCGTCTGGTCGATCCGACGAGCACCGACCAGGTCTTGGCCGACGCGCGGCGGAAAGACGTCGAGTGACGCAGGCGCGCGTTTTTCGAAAGTCCGCCCCGCCCGCAAGTCACGCCGAAAGTTCTTGGCGTTCCTCCCGCTGAAGCGCCGAGAAGTCGAACGTCTTTTCCCCTTCCCGATACGAAATGCGGATTTCGCCGAACTGCGTGCTCTGTTCGGCGCAGGCGAACCCGTGGCGCACAAGTTCCAGAAGCGCCAGGAAGATCCCCACGAAAGTTGACTTCTTGACCGCGCCGTCGAAAAGCGCGCTGAACTCGAGCGCCCGTTCCCGTTTGAGCCGATTGTATATCCGCTGCATATAGACCGAAACCGGCGTGTCGTCGTAGACGACCTTATGCTGCATGACGGGCGACTTCTCGCGCAGAATCCGCCCGAACGCGCTGACCAGGTCCCAGATCACGATATCCTGAATCGGTTCCTCGGCGGGATTCCGTTCTTTCGGAATCAGGTCGTTCGAAAGGCGCGGATAGCGGCGCTGCCAGATCCGGCTCCGCTGTTCCAAGAGGCCCGCCCCTTCGCAGAACTTCTTATACGCCAGAAGCTGGGTCACCAGCTCTTTGCGCGGGTCTTCCAGCTCTTCTTCCTCTTCCTCCTCTTCCGTCGGGAGGGCCTGGAACGACTTGATTTCGAGCAAGGTGCTGGCGGTCACGACGAACTCGCCGATCGAGTCGAGGTCGAGGACTTCCAGCACGTCGAGAAATTCGAGGTACTGCCGCGTCACGTCGGCGACCGGAATATTGAGAATATCGACTTCGTGCTTTCGAACGAGATACAATAGGAGATCCATCGGCCCGCAGAACGCGCCGAGCTGTACCTTGAATCGGTCGAACGCCGAAAAATCGGGCTCCGATTCTTCGGACGACGGGGGTGTGACCTTCTCTTCTGCCACCGAAAGACTCCTTAACGGAGCAGATTAACCTATTTTCGCGCGCGGAACAAGGGCATCTGAATCTTGCTTATTTTCCCAAAAATTCCTATAATGGTGAAGCTCCTCCGGGGGCTTTCACCCGCGCAGCCGCCGACGCCTTTTAACGAAGGGCTTACTTTAATGAAACATATTCTTCCCATTTCCTTCGTCCTGACCGGAGTCCTCCTTTCGGGACTGTTCGTTCCCTCGTTCGCCGCCGAAAAGCCCGCGCCCGGCGGGGCCGCCGTCGTTCAGGCGATGTCCGAAGCGTTCCACGCGACGTCGAAGGCGGTCATCCCCTCGGTCGTCAAGATCGTGGTTCGGCGCGGCGCGGCGGATAAGCCGCTGAAGGGAAAACTCGATCTGTTCGGCGACTTCTTTTCGGATTTCGCGGGGGGGAAAGACCGCGACGTACGGAGCGTCGGCTCCGGGGTTCTGGTCAGCCCGTCCGGCGTCGTTCTGACGAACCATCACGTCATCGAAGACGAGGGGACGATCACCGTCGAGCTGTACGACGGGCGGCGGTTCGGCGTCACTTCGGTCAAAAAAGACTCCCTTTCCGACCTGGCGGTCCTCACCCTCGACACCGACCAGCCCCTTCCCTGTCTGGAATTCGCCGACAGCGACACGCTGGAGATCGGCGACTGGGTTCTGGCGATCGGCACGCCGTTTATGCTCGAATCGTCGGTCAGCGCGGGAATCATCAGCGCCAAGAACCGGTTTCTGCACGACAAGGACGGAGGGAACTACCTCCAGACCGACGCGGCGATCAACCCGGGGAACAGCGGCGGGCCGCTGGTCGATCTCAACGGGCGGATCGTCGGGATCAACACCGCCATCGCCTCCGTCTCGGGGGGATACCAGGGGATCGGGTTCGCCATCCCCTCGAACACCGCCCGATGGATCATGAAACAGCTGATCGAAAACGGAAAAGTCCGGCGCGCGTTTTTGGGCGCTCCGGGCTCGACCCTTTCCTACGAAGAGGCGCAGAGTTTGGGACTCCCCCCGCGAGTCGGCGTCAAGACCGACACGCCCTATAAAAACTCCCCCGCGGCCAAGGCGGGAATCCGAACCGGGGACATCATCCTCGAATTCGACGGCAAATCGATCGATTCTCCCGAAACGTTCCGCACCATGATCGAGTGCGCCGACGTTGACGAGCCCCATTCCCTGACCGTTCTGCGGAAAGGGGAGACGAAACGCCTGACCCTGTCGGTCAAATTGGAAATCAAGCCCGACGACTACGTCGGCGTCCCGCAGACCGAAAATATGGTCGACCGGGGGAAACACCACGCCGACGCGGCGCTGGGACTGATGCTGATCCCGCTGACCGACAGCGCCGCCGCGCGGCTCGGCGCGGCGCCCGGTTCGGGTCTCGTCGTCCTGTCGGTCACGCCCGGCGGCCGCGCCTACCGCGCCGGCCTGCGCGACGGGACGGTCCTTCTCAAGCTCAACGGCGTTCCGACCCCCACCCTCGACGCCTACCGCCAGGCGGCCGCCGAGGCGGGAAAGGGGGAGATCCGGCTGGAAGTGATCGTCAAGAAGGAGCTCAAAACGGTGACGGTTCCCGCGGAGAAATAAACCCGCCTTGAAATAACGCCTTCGCGCCCGGCCGGGCAAACCGGCCCGTCCCGCCTGCCGTTCCCCGATCCGGAAAAAGAAAAACGATGATGTCCGTACTGTTCCGCCGCGAAGAAGAGAAAGATCACCGTGCCGTTGAGGAGCTTATCCGCGAGTCGTTCTGGAATGTGTATCGCCCGGGCTGCTTCGAGCATTACGTGATTCACCGGCTCCGCACC
>CADBQY010000087.1 GCA_902796885.1 uncultured Planctomycetota bacterium | reverse complement strand
GTCGGCGGAGATTAAAGACGAGATACTCGCGCTCGAAAAGGAGCTGGCCGGTTCGCTGAAAGAGGTGTTCGGGAAATGAGCAAGACGAAACGGCTGATGAAAGATTCCGGGATTGAGTGGATCGGGGAGATTCCGGTCGGGTGGGAGGTTATAAAAACAAAGTTTGCCGCATCTTTGTATACAGGCAATAGTATAAAGGATGAAGAGAAAGGTCTTTATGAAGACCCCGCTAATGCTATACCCTACATCGCGACGAAAGATATAGACGTATCAAATAATTCAGTAGATTACGTTAATGGAATGTTCGTAAAAACCTCTGATTCATCTTTTGTTCGTGCTTCGTCTGGCGATACTCTTATGTGTATTGAAGGTGGAAGTGCGGGAAGAAAAAAAGCGAAGATCGACCGTGAGGTGTGCTTTGTAAACAAACTTTGTTGTTTCCATGCAGAACATATAGATTCACATTACCTATTCTTTGTTCTTAATTCACCTCATTACGAATCAGAGTTTCAGATCAACCTTGAGGGGTTAATTGGAGGAGTAAGTAAGTCGAAACTACGTAATTTTTTACTTCCCCTCCCCCCCCTCCCCGAACAGCAGAAAATCGCCGACTACCTTGACGAGAAGTGCGGGAAGATCGACTTGGTGATTGCCAAGTCCGAAGAGATCATCGAAAAGCTGAAAGCCTATAAACTTTCCCTCATCACCGAAACCGTCACCAAAGGACTCGACCCCAACGCTCCGATGAAAGATTCCGGGATTGAATGGATCGGGGAGATTCCCTGTCATTGGCACATACTAAGAATTAAATGGCTCCTGAATGAGAGAAATGAACGTTCCTTAAGTGGAAAAGAAGAACCTCTCTCAATGAGCCAAAAATACGGACTTGTTCCAACTAGGTGCATGGATACTATTCCTAACATGGCTTCGACTTTCGTTGGGGCAAAGTTATGTTATAAAAACGACTTAGTTTTCAATAAACTCAAAGCTCATCTGGGAGTTTTTGCCGTTTCTCACTATGATGGGCTTGTAAGTCCTGACTATGCTGTTTACTATTCCAACACAAAGGTTAATCTTAAGTACCTGGAATTCTTATTTAAAACGCCGCAGTATATTGGCGAATTCAAAAAAAAATCAACTGGGGTTGGTGCAGGATTAACACGATTATATACAAGCGATCTGTATTCTATCTACTGTGCATTTCCCCCTCTCCCCGAACAACAAAAGATCGCCGACTACCTCGACGCCAAGTGCGCCGCGATCGACAAAAACATCGCCGACCGCCAGACCTTGATCGAAAAGCTGACCGCCTATAAGAAATCGCTCATATACGAAGCCGTCACCGGCAAGAAGGAAATCTGAACGATGACCGACCCGAACGAAAAGCAGTTTGAAGAGACGATCGCCGATTACCTGATCCAACGCGGCGGGTACCGGCGGGGGAACCCGTCCGTCTTTAACCGAATCACCGCGCTGGACGAGACGACGTTTACCGAGTTCATTCAGCAGAGCCAGCCGAAGTCGTGGAAACGGCACTGTACCAACTACGCGGGACAGGACCCGGTCAACGCGCTGATCAAGCGGTTCAATCAAACGGTCGAACACAACGGTCTGCTCCACGTGCTGCGGCACGGCTGGGACGACCGCGGCGTGAAGTTCCGCGCCGTCTTCTGGAAACCGGAAACGGGCCTGAACGAAACGACCCTCGCCGCCTACGAGGCGAATAGACTCGACTGCACGCGCCAGCTGCACTACAGCGCGGTCAGCGAGAACAGCGTCGATATCGTTCTGTTCGTGAACGGGATCCCCGTCGTGTCGATGGAGCTGAAATGCCAGTTCACCGGCCAGAACGTGCAAAACGCGATGGAGCAGTACCGGTTCGACCGGTCCGATTCCGACCCGATCTTTCATTTCAACAACCGCGTTCTCGTTCATTTCGCCGTCGATCTGCAAAACGTCTTCATGACGACCCGGCTCGCCGGCGACCGAACGTTCTTCCTGCCGTTCAATCAGGGGAGCGGCGGCGCGGGGAACGTCGGCGGCGCGGGGAACCCCCCGAATCCGCACGGCGAGACGTCGTACCTGTGGGAAGAGGTCCTCGTCAAAGACCGGCTCCTCGAAATCCTCCAGAAATATATCCACCTTCAGAAGGGGAAAAAGGGAAAGTCCGAAGACCGGCTCATCTTCCCCCGCTACCATCAGCTCGACGTCGTCACGAAACTGATCGCCGACGTGCGCCAGAACGGCGCGGGGAAAAACTACCTGATTCAGCACAGCGCCGGGAGCGGCAAATCGAACTCGATCGCCTGGCTCGCGCACCGCCTGTCGGGACTCCACGACGCGCGCGACAAGAAGATCTTCAAATCGGTCATCGTCGTAACCGACCGACGCGTCCTCGACAGCCAGCTTCAGAACACCGTCTCGCAGTTCGACCACGTCAAAGGGCTGATTCAGCGGGTCGACGTCAACTCGAAACAGCTGAAAGAGGCGCTCGAAAACGACGTCGGGATCATCATCACCACGCTCCAGAAGTTCCCGGTCATCTACCAGGAGGTCAAGTCGCGCGGCAAACGGTTCGCGATCATCGTCGACGAGGCGCACTCGTCGCAGACCGGCGACGCCGCGCGGAAACTGAAATTGGCGCTCGCCGATACCGAAAAGACGCTGAAAGAGTTCGCCGAGTCGGAGAACCGGGACGAAGAGGAGCGCGCCGACGACTACGACAAGATGCTCAAAACGATCGCCGCGCAGGGGCATCAGAAGAACCTGTCGTTCTTCGCGTTCACCGCGACGCCGAAAGAGAAGACGCTCCAGATGTTCGGCGTCAAAGGGGCCGACGCGGTCTACCGCCCGTTCCACGTCTATTCGATGCGCCAGGCGATCGAAGAGGGGTTCATCCTCGACGTGCTGAAGAATTACATGACCTACACCATGTATTTCAAGATCGTCAAGAACATCCGCGAGAACCCCGAGCTCGAAACCGCCGCCGGAATCAAGGCGATCAAACTCTTCGAAACGCTCCATCCGCACAACGTCGCGCAGAAGACGACGGTCATGCTCGAGCATTTCATGAACACGACCCGCAAAAAGATCGGCGGCCGGGCGAAAGCGATGGTCGTGACCGCGTCCCGGCTCCACGCGATACGGTATCTGCTCGAGTTCCGGCGTCAGATCGCCGAAAAGAGACTGCCGGTCGATATTCTGGTCGCGTTTTCCGGGGAAGTCGAAGATCCGCAGGCGGGCGAAACCTATACCGAAGAGAAGCTGAACAGGAACAAGAAGGGGGAACCGATCCGCGAAAAGGCGCTTCCCGAAGCGTTTCACGGGGACGAGTTCGGGATCCTGGTCGTCGCCGAGAAGTACCAGACCGGATTCGACGAGCCGCTCCTGCACACGATGTACGTCGACAAGAAGCTTTCCGGCGTGAAAGCGGTTCAGACCCTCTCGCGCCTGAACCGGACCTGTCCGGGGAAAGAGGACACTTTCGTGCTCGATTTCGTGAACAGCGCCGACTCGATCAAGCGGTCGTTCGCCCCCTTCTACGAACAGACCGCGCTGGAAGAGGAGACCGACCCGAACGTCGTCTACAACCTGCGCGACACGCTCGCCGAATACGGCGTGCTGGACGAGTCGGAAATCGACGCGTTCTATAAGGTCTTCAGCGCGTACGACGAGAGCCGCGCGCGGAGTCAGAGCGGACTGCCGACGGGACTGACCTCCCGTCTGCGTCCCGCGCTCGACCGGTTCGATTCGCTCGACGTCGACAAGAAAGAGCTCTTTAAGACGACCCTGCAGCGGTTCGCGCGGATCTACGCGTTCGTGACCCAGGTCTTTCTCCTGTTCGACAGGAGCCTGTATAAGTTCTGGATATTCGCGAAGTTCCTGCTGAAGCTGATTCCGAAAGACGCGACCGAAAAGATCTCCGTGGACGACAAGGTCCTTCTGGAATACTACCGGCTCGAAAAGTCGTTCGAGGGGCCGATCGAGCTCGAACCCGCCAAAGAGGGGTTCCGCGCCATCACCGGCGCGGCGGGCCGCCGCGAAAAGAAGCGGGATCATCTCGCCGCCCTGCTCGAACTGCTCAACGAGAAATACGGAACCGACTGGAACGAAAACGACAAGGTCCTCTTCGAACAGATCGAGGCGGACTGCGAGAAGGAAGAGGGATGGCGCAAGTTCGCGCAAGAGAACACACCGGAAATGTTCCAAGACCTCATTAAAAAGGAGTTTCCGAACAAAGTCTTCGACCGGAGCGAACGGAACGAGTCGATTTTCAGCGCCATCCTGAACAACGAAGGAATGATGGAGCTGGTCATGGGTATTATCGGCCCGCACCTCTACGAAAAGTTCAAGTCGGGGAAAGCGGAGGAAAGGGTAGACGCTTAAACGATGCTCGCCTTCATTTTGATCTTAGCCTTTGTGCTGTTCGCGGTGCTGTGTCTCCTGATGGTTTTATCATTCCTAGTGACACTGGCCGTTGGAACCGCATTGAAACTTGCCGGCAAGCCGTTCGACGCGGATAAAGTTTCAGAACGCGTTTTGCGCATTCTTGCGGTTATCGCGTTCGTCGTGCCGGTCTCCGCCGGCTTGGGGTACGGCTTGGGGTACGGTCTTTACTCCCTTTACCGGGAATACGGAACGAACGTCGTTTGGTTCGTTGTCGCCATTCTCGCCTCCGCCGGAGCCGGGTTCGGTCTCAGCCGTTGGGCCAAATGGGTTTGGAAGGAATGAGCTACATGTTTTGCCCGGTTCCCCGATAGCAGCATTTTCCGCAGAAATTAGGGTCAATGTGTTCAATGAAACATTTCTGAGGCTTCGTGCATAATCGTGGGTAAAAATGCCTTATGCCTGGAAAACTTCTATTTCTATGGGTTAAAATCAAGGGCTACAAGTGAATTATGACAATTTTTTAAGAAACTCTTGTGCCGGTCCAAATCCATGCTCAGCTGACATTCTGATCCACTTTAACGCTTGCTTTTTGTCTTTATCTACACCATCTCCATCATGGTAACATGATCCCAGACTAAATTGAGCTTCAGCAAGTCCCTGTTCTGCCGCCTTACGAAACCATTCTACCGCTTTTGGCTTATCTTTCTTAACACCTTCTCCGTAAAAATAAGAGGCTCCTAGTAAAAATTGTGGCGTCGGATAATCTTGTTCGGCTGCCATATGGATCCATTTCACCGCTTTAGAAACGTTTTTATTTACACCTTCTCCTTCATGGTAATATCGACCTAATTCGAATTGTGCTTCGGCAAGTCCTTGTTCTGCCGATTCTTTGACCCATCTAAAGCCTTCGATTTTATCTTTCTTAACACCCTCTCCTTGGTTATAGCAAAGGCCCAAATTGTATTGCGCTTGTGGGAGACCTCGAGACGCAGCCATATGATACCATCGCATGGCTGCAGACACATCTTTATTCACGCCATTGCCACTGTCGTAACAATAACCTAAATTGAATTGAGCTCTTGGTAAACCTCGTGCGGCCGCCTTACGGAACCATTTTACTGCTTCGGACATATCTTTCTTGACACCCTCACCATTGCAATAACAAACCCCGAGATCACACTGCGCATCCAGCAATCCCTGTTCTGCCGCCTTACGGAACCATTTTACTGCTTCATGTAAGTCTTTCTTTACAACTTCTCCGTGTAAATAGCTACGACCTAATTCGGTTTGAGCTTCTGCAAGTCCTTGTTTTGCTGCCTTACGAAACCATTCTACTGCTTCGGACATATCTTTCTTGATACCCTCACCATTGCAATAACAAAGACCCAGATTGAATTGTGCACTTGACAAACCCTGCTCCGCCGCCTTGTGATACCATCGTACAGCTTCGAATATATCTTTATTTATTCCTTCGCCGGTGAAATAACAGATTCCTGTTGCAAATTGCGCCTCAGGGAGACCTTTCTCTGCTGCTTGAATGTAGAACCTAAATGCTGCAGATTTATCGTCATTTACGATCCTATGGTAATTGCCTAAACTATACAGTGCCTGACGATATCCTTGCTTTGCCGCTTTGTTGAGCCATGACACTGCTTCGCATTTGTCTTTACGTATTCCTTCACCATAGTAATACGATCGACTTAATTCGTACTGTGCTTTTGGCATACCCTGTTCAGCCGCCTCACGAAACCATTGCGCAGCCTGGGTTTTATCTTTTTCTATACCTTCACCTAAATAGTAACATCGACCTAATTCGCATTGTGCTTCTGCAAGTCCTTGTTCTGCTGCCTTGTAGAAAAACAGAGTTGCTTTAGATTTATTTTTCTTTATGCCTTCTCCATTAAAGTAACACAGTCCAAACTTATACAGTGCTCCTATGTCCTCTTTTTTTACTGCTTTACGAAACCATTTCACAGCCTTCGACAGGTCTTTCTTTACACCATAACCATTGAAATAGCAACTCCCTAATTGGGATTGTGCTTCTGGGCATCCTTGTCTTGCCGCTTTATCGTACCATTTTGCGGCTTTTTCCTTGTCTTCCTTTACACCACAGCCATAAAAATAACAATGTCCTAATTCATACTGTGCCTTCATAAAACCTTGTTTAGCAGCTTTGTGAAATAAATCAGAGGCTTTGCTTTTATCTTCATTTACACATTGACCAAAGTAATAACAAAGTCCAACGTCAAGCAGAGCATCCATAAAGTTCTTCTCGGCCGCCTTTCTGAATAATTTAGCGGCTTCGATTTTATCTTCATTTACGCCTTCACCGTAAAAGTAGCAACGACCCAAGTCATATAGTGCTTCCGGATGTCCATGATTTCCAGCTTTCTGAAACCATTCTACGGCTTCACTTTTATTTAAAATGACACCTTTACCCTCGAAATAACAGCGGCCTAGCGCATACTCCGCTTGATAATATTCTTGTCGAGCAGATTCTAAAAACCATCTCCTGGCCTCCAGAGGGTTTGACTCAACACCATTGCCAAGCATATAATTGTTACCCAATCTGAATTGGGCTTCTGCGTCCCCGTTTTCTGCTTTTTTTCGTATTATATACAACTTACACCGCTGCCAAATCACTACTCCAAGTTTTTTTAAAACGCTAAATATTTTACTGACTGGAACTCCTTGTAGAGCCGACACGGACAAAAAAGCTACATTACCTACCAATCGTAGACATGCATAAGCCTCACTGAGTGGTTCTTTGAAATCGTTGAATTCGCAGTATATTCTGTTGATAAAAGATATTCTTTCTATGTTTCCAATTGCCAGTGGTCTGCTGATTGATGAATGTTCTACCTTAAGATCAAATTCTTTATCTAACATATATTCATTTTCCATTATTGCTGAAATTTTACCTGAAATTCCACCTCCATATAACGTGAATCACAAAAATCCACAACATTCCTCAAAACGATAGAGTCATTTTACCAATAACAATTACCCCATTCAAACAATCAGAGTCCTTAAACTACAAATTTACCCACATTTACAACCGACACCCATACCTCGAACCCGACCTTATAGACCTCTGTCGGCTTGCACCCCACACCGGAGTTTCCGCGTTACGATCTGATACATTTCGTTCCCCTTCCGCATTCGATAGGCCGCGCTCAGGCTTCGCTAAAACGGCTCTGGCTCTCAACATCACCCGATTCATTTTTTGAAGGGGACCGATGCGGAAGTCCCAGAGAACGAGGCTTGTGCCCCTCGTAACGGTCACAAGTGCTTCGTAGAATATTGTATGCCCTCGCCCAGTAAGTATTTGAATGGACTATAAGCTGATCATCACCAAAACAATCACCATGGCATTCCGAAAGTAGTGTTTTTTTCGTTCGGAGCATCTGCTTTTTCGATGATTTTACCTTCGATTCTATATCCACAGAAGTGGCAGGTCCGAATCTCTCTTGATTTGTGAACTTGATAGGGAATATTTTCTCTGACATCCTGACCCCAAGGTGTTCCATGCTCTTGTTTATTCTGGAGTCTTTCATCTGAGCCCCATAGAGGGTATCTGTACGGACGTGTCCTGACTTCTGAACGGAACCTTGTTACTTCACCGAGATATTCAGTTGAGGTAATCAATGCTCCAAGTTTACCGCACTTAGGGCACTTATTCCGTAAATCCTCAGCATCTTTTTCCCTTTGGATACGTAACGCCTCTTGTTCAATTTCTCTCTGAATACGTAACTCTTCTTCTCGTTTTTTCTTATTAGAAAGGAATGTATAGGCAAATGATTTTTTGGATTGTAACGTATTGAAGTATTTGTCATACAGTATTGTGTACTTATCATAATTATGCTCATCAAAAGGACATTCGGTTTTAATTTTGTTCAGCGCTTCGGAGTAATTCAAAGTCTCACATTTAATATTATTGATCTCTCCTGCTATTCTGGTTCTTTTGTCAGCATTGCGCATAAATCTCGTTGGGAGAGATATTGAAAATATAAGAACAGTGACTCCAAGGAAGATGTTTTTAAGTATGTCAGTCGAAATATCTTCATTGCTATCACATAGATGCACAATGCTCGTAAGCGCTAAGCCTAAAAAAGCGGAGACAAAGAATATCGTAAAAAAATGAGTACGAACTTTGTCATGTTTTTCCTGAAGTTGCTCTATCTCTTTCCCTGCTTTATCTATTTTACTTTGTTGACAATCGATAAGTTTATTATATGCGTGGCAGAGTATTATGTTATTGTTCTCGTAAGAAGAGCTACAGAAATCAATATTTATGACACCGTTCTCATCTGTAAGTAAACGGTCAGAAACTCCTAATTTTAGGGCAAGTTCGATCGAAGTCAAGCCATCGTTATCTTTAATAGCGTAATCAGGTTTATATTCTTTTGTAATTAAGCGAATGAAATCGGGCCAGAATCCTGTTAACGCATAATTGAATATGATGTTATGAAGCGGTGTGTATCCATGGTTGTCCTGTGTATTTATATCTGAACCTGCTCGAATTAAAAGAGTGAATATGCGAGACAATATAAGATCGTGAGTGCAATTGTGGTCTAAAAAAAGAAGATTCAGAGCAGTTCTGCCTTTGCTGTCCTTTAAGTTGACGTCAGCACCCAACTTTAGTAACTTATTAATTTTAGAAATAGACTCTTCGTTGATGTTTTTGACTGAAGAATGAAGAAGAGACTCTCCAGTAGTTTTGTCCAGTTCGTTTACGTTGTAACCCGACTCTATTATGCAAGTTATAATCTTTGGATTTTTATGATCGAGAGCGATATCCAAAACCGTTTGGTTTTGTTTATTCCTGGCGTATATATCGCATTTGATTTTGAGGAATGACTTCAATATTGATGGATGCCCATTTGACGCAGCGAGATGAAGGACAGTATTACCATTCTTGTCTTGAATATTTTTATCAATCCTTCGTCGAAGCAATAATTTTATAAATTGTTCATCGCCCTTTACTGCAGCTTCCCAATATGGACACACTCTACCAGCAATATGCTTGAATATTTGAACTACTTCATTATCATCATTGGTGTTCATGAGTATCATGCCAATATTTATATCTTTGTAGCTTTTTTTTACGAGACAATAACGGTCTGATACTAACTGAATAGGCAGTACACCTGCTGTGTTCTTTATGTATATAATGCTACTGCATCTTTTTACAAGATAGCTGACAACATCAACCCTTTGAGCCCTAACAGCCTTGTGCAGAAGTGAATCACCATCCTTATCAAAAACAAATATGTTGTAACCGTTCTGTTCGAGCATGGATATTATATCGGCTCGACCTTTTGATGCGGCTTCAATGAGAGCTTGTGACATACTTCCTACGGCGATCAAGCGCGAAGTTGTATCAAATATTTCCTTTACTTGTGATTTATCGGTTTCGAGAAGTCTTTTTCCTGCCTCATAGCTTAAATGAGTTATGGCAGTTAATAAGGCCGTATTGCCATTAACATCTTTAACTTTTTCGTTTGCCCCGTTCTCTAAAAGATAGTCAACTATTTCTCCGTTATCCTTCTCCGCTGCAAGATGCAGTGGCGTTTTCCCGTTGTAGTCCGTTAAATTGACGTTTGCTCCGTTCGCCAAGAGTTCTATAACAATAGACTTTTCATCTTTGTCACTCGCTATATGTAATGCAGTACGACCGTAAACATCCTCAGTCTCGTTAATATCTGCACCTAGTGAAATTGCAACTTTGACCTCCTCTAATGAACCTTTTATTACTGCTTGGGTTAACCTGCTCATTTTATCACTTGACTCTTTTTTTGTTGATGGAGATGTTAAATATTTAGTTCCTGTTGAGAGGCTTCGGGCATAATTGTGTGTAAAAATGCCCTCTGCTGGTAACAATGATTAATATAGAAAAGCCATCAGGGCTTCTTTATAGTACTGGTGAAACAAAAAACCATAATGAACCCAAGATTGCTTCTGATAACAGTTTATGCAAAAATTGCGCAACGTCAAGGACACCGTCTTGAAGATTATTATTTTTAAAACGATTCAGATAGCATTCAGCATATTTGAATCCAAGTCAGACCACATGCTCAGCACGAAAATGATTGCCCATTCTGCCATCACGCATGCCCAGGATACGACCAGCCGACGAATACGACTCGACTGTGGCGCCGTCCTGGTCGAAGTCGAAGGTTCCACTCATAGAATCAACTGTCCCGAGCATAGTATCGTAACCGCAGATCTCCCATGGGCTTACCACGGCAGCCATTTTACCAAGGATTTCGATATGATGGTCGGATGGCTTGCTGTCTGCTTTCCTCGATGCATCATCTCCGAATTTATGCGGATCGACTGGGAAACCATCGGAAGATGCGTTTCCAGAGCCCTCAATGTCATCGAACCCGAACGATCCAAAAGGCTCGACGGCCCGGTCCATGTCGGAATGGATGAAACAAGTTACAGGAAGGGGCACAAATATATCACCGTCATTGTGAACCACGATACCAACACCGTCGTATGGGCCGCGCAGGGACACGAAAAAGGCGTTGAATGGAGCTGGTTCAAAGTGCACAAATGGTATCGAAAGGCCGCGGTTCAAGGATTTGAACCCGCAAAAAAAACGCTTTTAAAACTTCGTTTGAACATTTGTTTTTGGATCGCCGTCTTCATCGGCGCATCTTACGAAACTTGCAATACGTTCGTTCGTATTGCTAAAGAAAACGTCGCCGCCGAAACTGAAGAAAACGGAGAAAAGGAAAATGACAATCAAAGGCCGGAATGACCGTCTCGCTTCTTATCTTGAACCGAAACAAGCGGCCGCTCTCGCTCTTCATGGTTCGGGTCGCGAACCGTACCCACGGACGATTTCCCGTGGTATAATAGGAATCCCGGCTCCGGCGGCGTCCCGAGCCCAAGCTTCACCAAACGAACACAACCGCGTTTGCACCCCCTCTCCCCCGATGAGTTTAGAAACCCCGCGCCTCATTCTCCGCCGGTGGCGTCTTTCCGACGCCCCTTTCCTGTTTCGGTACGCCAGCCATCCGAAGGTCGGCCCCGCCGCGGGGTGGGAGCCGCACCGCGGCGTCCTCGAAAGCCGATGGATCATCGCCCGAACGTTGTCGGCACCGGAAACCTACGCGCTCGAACTGAAATCGGTCGGCCATCCGGTCGGGTGCGTCGAGCTCTACGTCGGACGGGAAAGCAGTTTCCCGCTGCCGAAAACCGAAGGGGAACTCGGCTATTGGCTCGGCGCGCCGTTCTGGGGCCGCGGACTGATGACCGAAGCGGTCGAGGCGGTGGTTCGTCACGCGTTTGCCGATCTGCGCCTGAAAAAACTTTGGTGCGGCTACTACGACGGGAATCTCCGGTCGAAACGGGTGGCCGAAAAGTGCGGGTTTCGGTATCATCATTTCGTCGAGCGCGCGCCGTCCCGGATCGAAGGGGACCGCCGCACGGGACACGCCGTCTGCCTGACGGCGGAAGATTGGATGTCTCGTTTACAAGAGCCGAACGATCGACGCGAATCGTAACGGGCGGCGCGACCGTTTCGGAACGTCTCCGATTTAAAGCTTCAAAGTTTTCTTATTTCAAGGATTCCAGATAGACCAGCACCTTCCGAAACGCGGCATCGGGTCCGATTCCCAACCAATCCGGAATTCTTCGCTTGTTCTTCATTCCGTCCAAATAGATTCGGTTCGTAAACGTGTCGCGCACTCTTGCGATAACTGCTTCCATGTCGTTTTCTCTAAGTTCCGGATCCTGAAAAATGAAAACGTCTATACATTTTCGCAATAGGTCGCGGTTAACGCGTTCCGACAAAAAACAAAAATCGTAGATATCCTTGTAACGAGTGGAAAAAGGGCCGAAACGGAGAAGCGATCTCAGTTTCTCCGCGAACAGCTGCTCGCCCGTATTCATCAAAAGACTTACGCCCTCACGGTCAACGCAGACATCGAAGCGGCATACCGTCTGTTCAACCGCGTCTTTCGTATGCACCCCGAGGTCAATTTTGCTTTCCAAACTGTTTTCGAAATCGTCCGTCACGTGGATGTAAACTCTTCTTCCCCTGTATTCCTGCTGAGACAGCTCTTCAATATCCCCTTTTATTTCGATGCGGATACCGTCGAGACAATTTAACTTGTTTACAAAAGAGCGGATTGAATCTTCCGAAAGCGAATAACGGATAAAATCGAGATCCAGATCTTCCGTGGCGCGTCTGTCGTCTCCCGTAATTCTACGCATAACAACGCCGCCTTTGACGGTAACGCTGCGGTTTAAACCGCTTTCCGAAATCGCTTTCAGCACAATATCCTGGCATACACGCGCGCCAGCGTTCCGTTCCGTATACCCCTTTCGCCGGTACAGGTCCGTCAGTTCCCGCAGGTTCGCCATTAGAACACCTCCGCTTGAAGCCGTTTAGATACGATGCGGCTGTTCGGCGCCGAAAGGGCGTAATCCTGGATTTTCTGGATATTCAACGCCGGAAGCCGCTTGCGGTAATTGTGAAGCACTTCCTTGTAATAGTCGAACGGAAACTTCGACTGAAAACGAAGAAGTTCGATGAGCATCCGCTCGCGATCATAGACTCTGAGCGGATATCCGCCCGTTTTGACCTCACTGACGCCGATATCGAAAAACTCTTCCGGAACAAAGTACTGACGAATTTTTTTATCCGAAATCTTCGGAGCGTTCCGTTCCGTCGCCAATTCGTATTCGTCCGGCACCACGTCGGTTAGGCCGTGAAAATAAAAGGCGCTCTCCATAGTCAGAACCGCGCGGGGATACTTCCGAAAAATTACCGCGAGCTCGGGAACCGTTTCTGATTCCGAATAAATCCCCCTGTCGAGCTGAAACAGTTTCCCTTCACGAACCCGCTTTTTGATCTGGTAATCCGAACCGAACCGAGCCAGCGCTTCTTTTCTCGTGAACATAGAGCACCTTGGCGAATTAAAGGATTTATCCGCAATGTTTTGTTTTTTGCGGATGTTTACTTTAATCCAGTATACAACCCGACAGAAACGAACGCAAGGGGATAATTAAGCAATCCTCCGCAAAACTTAATATTTTGCGGAGAATTGTTTAAAAACTCCCGGCCACCCCCCACTCGCGCACACCCGCCGGCAGACGGCGCCGAATCGCGAGAATCCGGGCGCTTTTCACAGAAGCGGCCTCGGAACGATGTTTTTGACAATGAGACTTTTATCCGGAAAAACCTGATAAATCATGCGGCTTTTATCCGGTTTTTCCGGATAAAGCAAAAACGACCACGTCCGGCGCCTATACTCCCAGACCATCCAGGGACGCGCGGACAGGGATCCCCCCACTCTAGAAGTGGGGGAGGGACCCGCCCGCCACACGGCAAGCTGAGATCCACCCTCCATTTCACCCCCCACTCAGAAGTGGGGGAACGACCGCCCCCGAGCGCCGACTATCACGCCTAGCCCCCTCACCGCCGCCAGAAGTTCGGCGAACAGATCAGCAGGGGACGATTATCCTTCCCTCGGAAAAAATTTCCAGAACGGGACAATACGGATTCCGTTTTCAAGGGTCCTCTCCTCGTCCCAGGTTACCACCGTCATATCGCTGATTTTCATGGCGGATCCGGCGGCGGCGAGCGAATTGATCTCGCGCTCAAACGTGCTCGGATTCGAAAGACTCCACGCCGCCTGAACGAGACGCGGACGATTGGAATGGTCGGTCACGAGAAAATCGACTTCGCCGCCCCCCGCCGGCTGAAGATACTCGATATTCTTGGCGCCCGGACGGAGTGCGTTGAAGACGACGTTCTCAAAGACGGGACCGTTGTTGTCGACTCCGCCGGTCAAAACGGTGTGAAGGATACCCGAATCGACCGCGTATAGTTTCGCGGGATTGACCCGGCGAACACGTTCCGACTTGTGATGAATTTCGACCCGGTAGAAAAGAAACGCGTCCGTGAGATGTCCGATATACGAATAGAGCGCGTTCTTGTCACATTCGATTCCGAGAGATTTCATGGTGTTGTAGAATTTGCTGACACTAAACTTCTGGCCCGGATTGCGGAGAATCTCGTGAATGAGACGGCGCAGAAGAACAATGTTCTTAACACGATACCGCTCGACAATGTCCCGAAAGAGGACGGAATCGACGTAACCTTGGAGAAGCGTTTGCCTTTCGAAAGGGGGAAGCCCGATTGTTTCGGGAAATCCGCCTGACCGAAAGAAATCCCGAACTGCGTGACGAAGTTTCGCCGAAACGGACGGGCCGAATTGCTTCGGGGGATCGGAAAAAATTCCCGCCATCCGAAGGTATTCGCTGAAATTCAAGGGGAACATTTCGCGGACAAGCGTGCGTCCGCGCAAAGACGTGGCAATTTCGGTTCCGAGCAGTTTGGACGACGAACCGGTAATCGCGACCCGAATGTTTTCTTTGTCGAGAATACGGCGGATAAAAAGTTCCCAATGGTCAATTTCCTGGATTTCATCGAAAAAGAAATAACAGGTCTCGTTTTTATTTTCCGGGAAACGGGCATAGTAGACATCAAGAATCGACTGAAAGTCGGATACCGTGAACCCGAAAAGACGGTCATCGTCAAAGTTAAGGTAGAGAATCCGGTTCAGAGGAACTCCCTGCTTGATCAGTTCCCCCATCTTCTGGTAACAGAACCAGGTTTTACCGGTTCGGCGCATCCCGACGATGACCGTCGCTTTACGGGGAATCAACGGAAACTCGGCCTGACGCGGGACGACGTCCGGACGCGTAAACTCATAGAATTCGTCGAGAAGGGCGGCTAGGACGGTTTTCATAGGAACGACTCCCGGAACGATGTTTTTGACAATGATATTTTATCCGGAAAAACCGGATAAATCAAGCGTCATTTATCCGGTTTTTCCGGATAAAGCAAAAACGACCGCGCCCGGCGCCTATACTCCCAGGCCATCCGGCCACGTGCGGGCAGGGCCCCCACCCTAGAGTGGGGGAACGACCAACCCCGAGCCGCGACTTTCACGCCGCCCCCCCTCAGCGCCGCCAGAAGTTCGGCGAACAGATCAGCAGAGGAAGGTAGAGGTCGAGCCGGCCGGCGAACATGGCGAAAGAATAGATCAGTTTGGTGATCTCGGTCAGACAGCCGTAGTTCTGACGCGCGCCGAGAACGCCGAAACCGGGGCCGACGTTGTTGACCATCGAAAGGGACGAGCTGAACAGGTCGAGCAGGCGGACCGGTTCGCCCCCCGCCTCCCAAAGGGTCGGAGGTTCCAGAATCAGAACGGCCAGCGTCACCAGCGTGACGGTCGCCACCAGAAAGAAGAGATAGGCCGTAACGCCGTAAAGCGTCGAATCGTTGAGCGTGACCGGACCGAGCTGTTTGGTCCGCATCACGTTCGGGCGGTAGACTTTTTCAAGTTCCAGACGGAACGTCTTGTGCGCGATCATCAACCGCGCCACCTTGGCGCCCCCCGCCGTACCGCCGACGCAGCCGCCGATAAAGCCGACCGCCAGGAAGAGGAGAAGCGAAATCCCGTTCCACTTCTCGAACTCGTCGGTCACAAAACCGGTCGTCGTCATGATCGAAATGACCTGAAAGAGGGACTGCCGGAACGCGTCCCAGGGGAGCATCAGCTTCGACTTGGAATGAAGAAGACTGTCGGTCGTGCCGTAGGTATCGAAGTCGTGAAAAATCAGTCCGCTGACGAAGACGACCAGGGTCGCCGCCGCGATGATCGCCAGATAGGTGCGCCATTCGGGATCGCGAAACATCACCTTCGGACGGCGCATCACCAAATAATAGAGAAGGACGAAGTTCGTCCCGCCCAGGAACATGAAGAGGATCACGACCAGTTCGATCAGCGAGGCGTTCAGGTTCGTCTCGGCGGCGAAATGCCCGATACTGGCGTTGAACGTGCTGAATCCCCCGGTCGCCAGGGTCGAAAACGCGTGACAGATGGCGTCGAACGGCGAAACGCCCAACGCGTAGAGGATCGCCGCCATCGCGGCGATCAGGACAATGTAAATCGACGCCAGGACAAGCGCGAACTGCCGGTAGTGCGCCCACGTGCCGCCCGACCCCGCGCCGCCGGTCTCGATCAGCATAAACCGTTTGCCGATCGTGCCGTAGCCGAGAATGGCGACCAGAAGAACCATGATCCCCAAGCCCCCCATAAAGTGGGTCACGGCGCGCCAGAAGAGGATGGTGCGCGGGATCAGCTCGGGCGATTCCAGGTCGGTTAAAACGGTCGCGCCGGTCGTCGTCAGACCGGAAGCGGACTCGAAGATCGCGTCGCTGACCGTCATGTTCGCGCCCGCCGCGCGCTGAACGCCGCTGAACAGATAGGGGAGCGCCCCCAGGAGGATGGCCAACAGCCAGCTGAGCGGGACGATCGCCACCGACTCTTTCCGCAAAAGATTCGAATCGGCTTTCCGGCCGAAAAAGAGAAACGCCGCGCCGACCGCGACGGAAGATAAAATCGAAAGGAGAAGCCCGATCACACCCGGGCGTTCGTAGACCCAGTCGCCGCCCAGCCGCTCGTGGCCCCAGGGGAGCGCCAGGAGCATCCCCCCCGCCATAAAGAAAGCGACGATTCCCAAAAAACGGAAAATCAGGCGAAAGTTCATTCTGCAAGGATCCGTTCGATGAACCCGGTGTCGACCTTACCGGCGACGAAATCGGGGTTGGTCAGGATCCGTTTCTGGATCGGGACCGACGTTTTGATCCCGTCGACGCGAAGCTCCGAAAGGGCGCGGAGCATCGTTTCGATCGCCTGGCCGCGCGTCGGCTGATGAACCAGCAGTTTGCCGATCATCGAGTCGTAGTGCGGACTGACCGTATAGCCCGAATAGGCGTGCGAGTCGAACCGAACGCCGAACCCGCCGGGCGGGATCAGGCGCGAAATCGTGCCGGGACAGGGGCGGAAGTTGTTCGCCGGATCCTCGGCGTTGATCCGGCATTCGATGGCGCACCCGTTGTGTTTGACGTCTTTTTGCGTGTACGAAAGGATTTCGCCCGAAGCGACCCGGATCTGCTCTTTGATCAGATCGATCCCCGTCACCAGTTCGGTCACGGGATGCTCGACCTGAATCCGCGCGTTCATTTCGATGAAATAGTAGTTTCCCTTCTGGTCGACGACGAACTCGACCGTGCCGGCGGTCGTATAGCCCGATTCGAGGACGAGTTTCTTGGCCGACTCGCAGAGCTGCGAACGGAGCTCTTTGGAAAGGTTCGGCGCGGGACTCTCTTCGATCAGCTTCTGATGGCGGCGCTGCATCGAGCAGTCGCGTTCCCACAGGTGGACGACGTTCCCGTGCCGGTCGGCCATGATCTGAGCTTCGACGTGACGCGGGTTTTCGATCAGCTTTTCAAGGTAGACGTCGGCGTTGTTGAACGCGGCGGCGGCTTCCTGCGAAGCCTGCGCCAGACCCGTCTTGAGCTGTTCGGCGTTATACGCGGTGCGCATGCCGCGCCCGCCGCCGCCCGCCGAGGCTTTGACCAGAACGGGATAGCCGATCTTGTCGGCGATCGCCAGCGCCTGCCCTTCGGAATCGATCAGACCGTCGCTGCCGGGAACCGTCGGGACGCCGACCCGCTTGGCGATACTCCGCGCCATGTTTTTGTCGCCCAAGAGCTCCATCGCCTCGGAAGTCGGACCGATGAACTCGTAGCCGCAGGCGCGGCAGATTTCGGCGAAATGCGAGTTTTCGGAAAGGAAACCGTAACCGGGATGGATCGCGTCGACGCCCCCCAGTTCGGCGGCGCTGATGATCCGGTCGATTTTCAGGTAACTCTGCGCCGCGGGCGCCGGGCCGATACAGATCGCGCGGTCGGCCAGGTCAAGGTAGCAGGAGTCGCGGTCCGCTTCGCTGAAGACGACGACCGACTCGACCCCCATCTCTCGGCACGCCCGGATGATTCGAAGGGCGATTTCGCCCCGGTTCGCTATAAGAATCCGCTTAAACATTCTTTCGTCCGTTCTTTATCCGCGCGTCAGCCGCGGGTATCGACTTTAAAGAGTGGACGGCCGAACTCGACCGCTTCGCCGTCTTTCACCAGAACGGCGACAATCTTACCGGAAATTTCGCCTTTGATCTCGTTGAAGACTTTCATCGCCTCGATGATACAGACCGTTTTGTCCGGTCCGATCACGTCGCCGACCGCCACGAACGGAGGCTTTTTGGGAGAAGCCGAAGCGTAAAAGGTGCCGACCATCGGCGAGGTGATCAGTTCGATATGCGCGTCGTCTTCGGCCGCGGGCGCCGGAGCCTCGGCGGGCGCGGAAGCGGGGGCCGCCGGGGGGACCGCCGCCGGATAGACCGTCTGAATCGGCATGGCGCCCGCTTCGGCGCCGCCCCGTTTCAGGGCGATCTTGAAGTTGCCGTTTTCAAAGTTGAATTCGGTCAGATCGTTCTTCTTCATCAGATCGACCAGGTCCGAAATCTGACCGATTCCAAGCGGATCGGCTCCCTTTTTGGGCGCCGCTTTTTTCGTCTCCGCCTTCGCTTTTTCAACCGATTCTTTTTGACGCTTTGCCATCGAATTGTCCATTGTTAGAGGTGTTCGGAAGTTCCCCGACGTCTCGCTAAAAGAGAAAGCGGACACGCCCGTCGCGTGATGTTACTATTCCTTTAACGAAACGGCAAGTGGGATATTTTTGACGAAAAAAAGGCGCTAGCCGATTTCAGCCAAAATTACCCGTTTCAGACCGGCGTAATCGTTAATAACGCTATATTGTTTAAACGGCGAGCCGCCGAGGAGCGCCAGAGACGCCTCGGCGATCATCGGACTGATCTCGACCAGAAGACGTCCGCCCGGCTCCAAATGGGCGGGGGCGTCGGCGAAGATTCTCGCGACGATCTCGGTTCCCGATTCCCCCGCAAGGAGCGCGATCCGCGGCTCGTAGTCTTTGACCGATTTGTCCAGCGCGTCGTATTCGGCCCGGCTGACGTACGGCGGGTTGCTGACGATCAGGTCGAACCGTTCGTCCGGCGCCACCGCCGCGAAGAGGTCGCTCTCGCGGAACTCGATCCGGTCGGCGACGGAATGCTTTTCGGCGTTGCGCCGCGCCACGGCCAGCGCCGGCGCCGAAATGTCGACCGCCGTTAAACGCGCGGCGGGCAAGTTCCGCGCCAGGGCGACCGCCAGGGCGCCGCTGCCGGTGCCGATATCCAGAATCCGCGGGACGAACCCGGACTCGGCTTTGGCCCGAGCGCGAAGGAACTCGACCCCTTCCAGAGCGAGAGTTTCGGTTTCGGGCCGGGGGATCAGGACGTCGGCGCCGACGTTGAAATCGAGCGAGTAAAAATCTTTATGGCCGGTCAGATACGCCGAAGGTTCCCCCGCCGCGCGCCGTTTGACCAGTTCGCGGAACGCGGTCCGTTCGGAATCGGCCGGCACGTCATCGTAGCGCAGATAAAGCCCGACCCGATTCGTCTTGAGCGCCTGCGCCAGGAGAATCTCGGTTTCCAGACGCGGGTTCTCCAGCCCGCGCCCCTTGAAATAGTCGGCGGTCCATTCCAGAAGCCGCCGCGTGGTCCAAAGCTCCGTTGACATTGAGGGCGTCTCCCGCGGATGGTTAGCCGTCGATCGAACCGAACGAACTTCGGAGTTCCTGCCGCTCGTAGTCGATCAACGCGTCGATCACCGGCGAAAGGTTCCCCGCCAGGATCGAGTCGAGTTTGTAGAGCGTCAGGCCGATCCGATGGTCGGTCACGCGGTTTTCGGGGAAATTGTAGGTTCGGATCCGCTCGCTCCGGTCGCCGCTGCCGATCTTGCTCAGCCGCTCTTCGGAACGCTTCTTCTGCTCGTCGAGGCGTTTCTGCTCGTAGATGCGCGACTTTAACACGCGCAGCGCCTTGGCCAGGTTCTTGTGCTGGCTTTTTTCGTCTTGGCAGCTGACGACGATCCCCGTCTCGAAGTGGGTCAGACGGATCGCCGACGACGTCTTGTTGACGTGCTGGCCGCCGGGACCGCTCGAACAGAACCGGTCGACGCGGTAGTCTTCCGGCTTGAGGTCGACTTCGACGTCTTCCGGTTCGGCCATCACCGCCACCGTCGCCGCTGACGTGTGAATCCGCCCCTTCGCCTCGGTCTCGGGAACGCGCTGTACCCGATGCCCGCCGCTTTCAAACTGCAGCTCGCGAAAACACCCTTCCCCTTCGACCCCGAAGACGATCTCTTTGAAGCCCCCCATTTCGGTGGCGTTCATCGACATGACCTCGATCTTCCACTTGCGGTCTTCGCAGTAATGCTTGTACATCTCGAACAGGTCGCGGGCGAAAAGCGCGGCTTCGTCGCCGCCGGTGCCGGCGCGTATTTCGACGATGCAACTGGTCCGGTTCGAGTCGGCGCCGCCGATCGTCATGTCGAGGAGCTCGTTCCAGAGCTCTTCGCGCTCGCTTTTGAGGTCGGGAAGCTCGGCTTCGGCAAGCTCTTTCATCTCCGGATCGGACCCGGCGATCATCTCTTCGGCCTCTTTGATTTCGCCGTTCAGATGAAGGAAACGCCGGTACTTGCCGCAGAGTTTCGCCAGCGAGCCGTACTCGCGCGCCACCGACGCCATCCGGTCGGCGTCGGCCAGAACCTCGGGGGCGACCATCTCTTTTTCGAGCACCTCGAATCGGGCGAGCTTTTCGTCCAGAAGCTTACGCATAGAAGACCTCAAAAAAAACGGTTATCCCGCAAAGAACCTTAACCCGCGTTGAAAAACGGCCCCCGGAAAGGGGCGCGGGATCGAGTCGATGCGAAATAACCTAAAGTGCTGCCGCGCGGGGCAAGGGTCAGTCCTTTTTGCTCTCTTTTTTGCCGGAGATCTTGATGTTGGCGAACTTCCGGCGGAATTTTTCGATACGGCCGGCGGTGTCGACGTACTTGAGGCGGCCGGTGTAGAACGGATGGCAGGCGCTGCAAATATCGACTTTCAGCTCCGGCTTGGTCGAACGGGTCATAAAGGTGTTTCCGCACCCGCAGGTGACCTTCGTCTCGACATAGTTGGGATGGATGTTTTCTTTCATGGCGGTTTCCTTTAAGGATGGTAAGAGCCGCGGCTTCCACCCGCTATAACGCAAGCGGAGAATAAGCCGATAAACGTTCTCATTTTACCCGGAAGGGGGTTTTGAGCAAGGGGGGGAACGGCGCCGTCGGGGGCGGACGAGACGTCGGAAAACCGCGCGGGGGGGCTAGTCGCGGAGCTTCGTCCACTGCCGGTCGAGACGGACCGACGAGACCTTCAGCGCGGTTCCCAGCTGCTGGGCGAACAGAGAGACCTGGTACTCCTCGATCATCCAGCGGTAGAGGAGCCATTCCGGATCGACGAGACCCGCCGCGTCGAGCCGCGCTTTCCGGTCGAAACAGCGGGTCCAGAGCGCCGCCAGCTCGGCGCTGTGGGCGCGGTCGGCGGGACCGCCCCCTTTTTGAATCTTCTCGTAGCGGAGCGGAATCGCTTTCAGGTAACGGGGAAACTCGCGGAGCCACGGAATCGGCGTCGTCAGGTGGAATTCGGGGGCGAAGAGGCGGTCGAACGTCTCGCGGCTGTCGGCGCCCGCCTCGGCGAAAAGAGGGGACGTGTGCTTTTCGACGGTCAGCGAGGCCGCGGCGTACGACTCGGCCAGGGCGGGGAGCCAGCGGGCGAGCTCCTGCGCCGCCTGGGGGATAGCTCGGCGCGCGGCGTCGGCCAGGCGGACGTAAGCCTCTTCGCCGCGCGGGATCGGAAAGACGCCGTCTTCGGCGCCGGCCGCGACGCCGATCGCCAGACGCGCCATCAGCTCCTGGGCGTCGGCGGCCGTCTTGAAATGGGGGATCGAGCCGAGACGAAGCCGGATCCGGTCGATGTTCGGCAGATGGTCAAGCTGGTATTTCAAGTCGCGGCGATGCTTCTGCGCGAAAAGAAGAATCACGCCGAGCCGGGTCAGCGACTCCGCCTTCTCGGCCGAATCGAACAGACGCAGCGACAAAAACGCGCTCTTTTCGGCGTCCTCCCCTTCCCCGTCCAAAAAACGGCGGTGACAGAGGGCGGGATGAACCGAAAGGACCATGCTCTCGCGCCGAAGGGTGACCGTCTCGGGAAGCGCGCCGAAATCCCACGAGGCGACGTCGTCCCGAATCCACTCGCTCCGCCGGACGCTCTGGAGCGTCTTCGCCGCGCGCTCGCCCAGCTCGCGGCCGACCTCGTCGGCGTCGCGTCCCTCGGCCAGGACGTTCCCGCGCACGTCGACCACGCGCAGATTCAGACGGAGCGCGTCGGGAAGCCGGCCGGCGTCGAAATCGGTCGGCGCGACCAGCCGACCGGCCAGGCGCGAAACGCCGCGGGCGAGGGATTCGAGGAAATCGCCGCCGCCGAACGCCATTTCGTCGGCCAGAAGGCGCGCCGAGTCGGGGAGAGGGACCAGCGGGCGGCGGATCTCTTTCGGGAGCGATTTGATCAAAATCAGAATCTTTTCGGCGAGAAGGCCCGGCACGAGCCAGCCGATCCGGCCGGAGCTCTTCAGTTCGCCGAACTCGTCGGGGAGAAGGGTCGCCGTCAGGCCGTCCTCGCGCTCGCCCGGTTCGAATTTATACGAAAGGGGGACCGAAACGCCCGAAAGGGTCGTCATGCGGTCGGGGAAATCGCGGGCGATCGACTCGTCGGGCGGTTCGACGCAGACGTCGCCGTAAGTCAGAAGGAGCTTTTCTTTTTCGTTCGGCGTCGCGGCGCCGTACCACGCGGCGAGCGTCTTTTTGTCATACACGCCTTCGGGAAGACGCGCGTCGTAAAACGCGTAGATCGCGTCTTCGTCTTTCAGAAGGGAATGGCGGCGCGTTTTCGCCTGAATCTGCCCGACCGAGTCGATCAGGGCGCGGTTCCGCAGGAAGAAATCGAGACGGCAGTCGAACTCGCCGCGGACGAGCGCCTCGCGGATGAAAATCTTCCGCGCCCGCTCGGGGTCTTCCGGCCCGAAATGGACCCGCCTTTTCGGAACCAGAACGATTCCGAAAAGGGAGACGCGCTGCCAGGCGTGTACGCAGCCGGTTTCGCGGAGCCAGAACGGGTCGAAGACTTTTTTCGTAATCAGATGCCCCGCCAGCGACTCGATCCACGCCGAATCGATCTGCGCCGCGCAGCGGAGATAGCGGCGGCTCGTCTCGACCCGTTCGGCGGCGACGAGCCAGGAGTATTTCTTTTTGAAAAGACCGCTGCCGGGCCAGAGAACGAACTTCGCGTCCCCGGCGACGCGGTATTCCCCCTTTTCGGTCCGCTGGGCGATGCCGGTCAGCAGACCGGCCAGAACGGCGCGGTGAACGGCGTCGTAGACGGCGGGCGGGACGGTTTCGGAACCGGCCTCGGGAACGGCCGCGCCGGTCCGCCGGGAAGCGCGGTCGGACGGCATCAGTTTCGCCTCGCGCAGAAGACGCAAAAGCTGGACGTAGATGTCCGACCATTCGCGCATCCGCAGGAACGCCAGGAAGTTCTGCCGGCACGCCTTGCGCAGCTGCGAGCCGGTCAGGCGGTCTTTCAGGCCTTGCCAGAAGCGCCACAACTTGAGATACGAAAGAAAATCGGAGCGTTCGTCCCGAAACGGCGCGTGCGCCTCGTCGGCGCGCGCCGCCGCTTCGGCGGGGCGTTCGCGCGGGTCTTGGATTTCAAGCGCCGAGGCGATCACCAGGACTTCGTCCAGCACGCCTTCGTCGATCCCCGCCAGGATGATCCGCGCCAGACGCGGGTCGATCGGCAGACGGCTCAGGCGGCGGCCGATTTCGGTGATCCGGTTCTCACGGTCGATCGCGCCGAGTTCGTAAAGCGTCTTGTAGCCGTCCAAAATCGTGCCGCGTCCCGGCGGGTCGAGAAACGGAAACCGTTCGATCGGCCCGAGCCGGTAGGCGATCGTTCGGAGGATCACCGACGCGAGATTCGTCCGGCGTATTTCGGGCGTGGTGAACTCGTCCCGCGCGGCATAGTCCTCTTCGCTGTAAAGACGGATGCAGATCCCCGGCCCGACGCGGCCGCACCGCCCGGCGCGCTGGTCGGCCGAGGCGCGCGAAATCGGCTCGATCGGCAGACGCTGCATTCGCGACCGCGCCGAGTAGCGACTCACCCGCGCGGTGCCGAAATCGATCACGTAGCGGATCCCCGGCACCGTCAGGGACGACTCGGCGACGTTCGTGGCGATCACGATTTTGCGCCATTTGCTCTTGGCAAAGATCCGCTGCTGCTCGGCGGAAGAAAGACGCGCGTAGAGGGGGAGAATCTCGGTTTTGCGCGCGGCGTCGTCGCCGGGAATCGCGTGATGTTTCAGGAGTTTGGCCGTTTCGAGAATGTCGTGCTGGGTCGGCTGAAAGACGAGGATGTCCCCCCGCCCTTCCCGCGCCAGCTCGTCGACCGCCGCCAGGAACGCCGCTTCGCGCTGTTCCCCCTCGTCCGGCTCGCGGCGGCGCGAGCCGGAGGTCTCGCCGTCGTCGGGCGCGAACTCGTCGACGGGCCGGTAGCGTATTTCAATCGGATAGGCGCGTCCCGAAACTTCGACGATCGGCGCGGGTTTGCCGCGCGCCGAAAAGTGCGCCGCGAACCGCTCGGCGTCGATCGTCGCCGAGGTGATGATCAGCCGGAAGTCGGGTCGGCGCGCCACGACGCGCTTCATCATCCCCAACAGAAAGTCGATGTTCAGCGACCGTTCGTGCGCCTCGTCGATAATGATCGTGTCATACGCGTGAAAAAGAGGGTCTTTCTGCGATTCGGCCAGGAGGATCCCGTCGGTCATCACCTTGACGAACGTCGTCTCGGCGGTCTCGTCGGTGAACCGGATCTTGTAGCCGACCCCTTCCCCCAAAGGGGTGCCGATCTCGTGCGCCAGGCGGCTCGCCACCGCGCGCGCCGCCAGTCGGCGCGGCTGGGTGTGGCCGATCACGCCGCACGCGCCGCGCCCCAGTTCGAGACAGATTTTCGGGATCTGGGTCGATTTGCCGCTCCCCGTCTCGCCGCAGATCACCACGACGGGATTCTTTCGGATCAGTTCGGCGATCTCGTCCCGGCGCCCGGTGATCGGCAGGTCGGGCGGGTATGTCATCGCCGGGATCCGGCGGCGGCGCGCCCGCGCCTTTTCGGCCGATTGGGCGATTTCTTCCCGCAGGAGCGAAAGACGGGAATCGTACTCGGCGCCGGCCCGGTCGCGTCTCGGGCCCGGCTCGGCGGCGCCCTGTTCGGACGGGGAGATCAGGTCCGAAAACTCACGGCGGAGCCGCGCCAGTTCCCGCTCGAACCGAGGACGGTCGGCGGTCATGGTTTTCGGCAGGAGCCGGCGGAGCTGGTGCGGCGAAGAGGACATCGTGGCGTATTACTCGCGCAGATGCGTCTGGCCGTAGACGACGTATTTGTAGCTGGTCAACTCGTTGATCCCGCACGGGCCGCGGGCGTGGAACTTGTCGGTGCTAATCCCGATTTCGGCGCCGAGCCCGAAGATCCCCCCGTCGTTCAGGCGGGTACTGGCGTTGACCATCACCGCCGACGAGTCGATTTCGGTGGTGAACTTCTTCGCCGCGTCGATGTCGCGCGTGACGATCGACTCGGTGTGGCCGGACGAATGGGCGTTGATATGCGCGATCGCCTCGTCGATCGAGTCGACCACCTTGACCGAAATGATCTTCGCCAGGTATTCGGTGAAATAGTCCTCGTCGGACGCGGGAACCGCTTCGGGGCAGAGGGAGCAGGTCTTCACGTCGCCGCGCACCTCGACCCCCTTGGCGGCGAGCGCCTTGACCAGACGGGGAAGAAGGGCCGGCGCGGCGGAAGAATGCACCACAAGCGATTCGGCCGTGTTGCACGTTCCCAGACGCTGGCATTTGGAATTGATCAAAACCTTTTCGGCCGCGTCGGGGTCGGCCGCCGCGTCGATATAGACGTGGCAGTTGCCGGCGAAATGCTTGATGACCGGCATCTTGGCGCCGTCGGCGACGCGGCGGATCAGCTGCGCGCCGCCGCGGGGAATCGTCACGTCGATATATTCGGGCATCGCCAGGAACTCGTCGATCGCCGCGCGGTCGGTCGTGTTGAGAACCTGCACCGCGTCGTCGGGAAGGCCCGCTTCGGCGGCGGCTTCGGCGAGAATCTTGGCCAGAACCAGGTTCGACCGGAGCGCCTCTTTTCCGCCGCGGAGGATGACGGCGTTCCCGCTTTTAATACAGATCGCCGCCGCGTCGGTCGTCACGTTCGGACGCGACTCGTAGATGAAAAAGACGACGCCCAGCGGAACGCGCACCTTTTGAATCTCCAGACCGTTCGGACGGACGGTCGAGTCGATCACCTTGCCGATCGGGTCGGGGAACATGGCGATCTCTCGGAGCGCGGTCGCCATGGCGGAAAGGGTCTTTTCGTCGAGACGGAGCCGGTCGATCATCGCCGGCGAAAGGCCGTTCTTTTCGCCGTCGGCGAGATCTTTCGCGTTTTCGGCGACGATTTCGTCTTTCCGCGCCAGGAGTTTTTCGGCGGTCAGATGAAGCCAGGCGTTTTTCACTTCGCCGCGGACGGCGGCGAGCCGCGCCGAGGCGGCTTTGGCGCGTTTGGCCACGTCGAGACAGTACTCTTTGAGGTTTTCCATCGTTGATTCCCTTGACGGTTAAAGGTTGGCGGTTTGTCTGTCGGGTTTCTCTTGACGATCGGCGTTCAGGTCCGATCGCTCAAATAACGGGGCGCGGCGGCGATGAACCGGCGGATGGCGCGGGCGCGGTGGCTGATCACCGATTTGAGCAGCGGCGAAAGGTCGCCGAACGAACGGTGGTACTCGATCACCTCGAAGAGGGGGTCGTACCCGAATCCGTTCGTCCCGTGCCGTTCGAACAGGATCCGCCCGCGGCAGTACTCCTCGCAGGCGAACCGGATTTCGCCGTCCGGGTCGGAAAACGCCATCGAGCAGGTATAGTGCGCCGCGCGCTTTTCGAGCGGCACCCCCCGGAGCTTCTCCAGAAGAAGGTCGTTGTTCTTCTCGTCCGAATGTTCCGCCCCCGAAAAACGGGAGGAGTAGATCCCCGGCGCGCCGTCCAGCGCGTCGACCGAAAGGCCGCTGTCTTCGGCGACCGTCCACATTCGGAAATGCCGGGCGTATTCGGACGCCTTTTTGGCGGCGTTTTCGGCGAACGTCGCCCCGTCTTCGACCACTTCGGGCGCCGGCGGCATTTCGGCGAGGGTCGTCATCTTGATGCCGGTCGGCGTTAAAAGCCGCGCGATTTCGATCCCCTTGTTCCGGTTTCCCGAGCCGAGCAGGATGGTAGGATTTGACATATTTACCTTTCCGCGTTATGATAGGCTACGTTTTCCATTTTAGCATATTCCGTTTGATTGAAAACACCGAAAGCGACAATGGCCACTGCCGAACAGGTCGACGAATACACCCTTCCGGAAGAGCTGTTCCATTCGATTTCGCATGGGATCGGCTCGCTCCTTTCGATCGCCGCGCTGGTACTCCTGATTGTCCGCGCGGCCACGCACGCCCCCGACCACGCGACCGCCTCGTGCGTCGTCGGGTTCACGATCTTCGGGGTGACCCTCTTCCTTCTCTACACGATGTCGACCCTCTACCACGCGCGATTGCCCCGCACGGCGCGATTCGTCTTTAAAATCCTCGACCATTCGGCGATCTATCTTTTAATCGCCGGGACGTACACCGCTTTCTGCCTCTCGATCCTCCGCGGCGCGATGGGCTGGACCCTTTTCGGCCTGATCTGGGGGATGGCCGTCGTCGGGGTCGTTCTCGATTCGGTCTACGCCTGCCGACTCACCTGGGTTTCGATCCCCCTCTATCTGGTGATGGGCTGGCTCGTTCTGATCGCGATCAAACCGCTCCTGGCGGTCATTCCTCCCCTTTCGCTCACCTACCTGGTGATCGGCGGGGTGGCCTACACGGTCGGCGCGGTCTTTTTCATCATCGACACCAAATGGCTCCACGCCGTCTGGCACCTCTTCGTCCTGGCGGGGAGCGTCATGCACTTTTTCGCCGTCTATTACGCCGTTTAGCGGGACGCGCCGCGGTCAACCATTTTTTTACCGGGTCGAATTTGGAAACGGATTCTTGAGGACTCGTAACGATCCCGGTCGTCCGTTTTAGCGCCCGGGGATCGCTACGCCGTCACGCTGGCATTCACGATCCGGTTCTGATATAATCGTCGGGTCGGAGGAATTTGAGATGACATCGAAAAGCAAAAAAGAGATTGTTCCCGTCTCGAAAAACCTCGTTTTGGCGCTGTCGGGCGCGTTTCTCTTTTGCGCGGGGCTCTTGGCCGCCGAAGTGCGGTTTGACTGCGACTGCGCCGATCAGGTTTGTCATGTCGGCAAAAGCGCCACCGTAACGATGACCGTTCTTAACGACGAGGGGGAGCCGGCCGAAAAGGGAACGCTCCGCGTGCGCGTCACCAACGACGGCGGCGAGCTCCTCGACCGGCAGGATTTCAATCTTGCTGAGTCGAACCCGGCGAAGGTGAACGTTTCCCTTTCGTTTCCCGGACACGTGCTTGTCAAGGTGGCCGCGTCGGGCGAAGGGGTCGGCAAAAACGTCCGCGGCCTGTTCGGCCTTTCGTTCGATCCGCAGCGAATTGAGCCCGGACTTCCGAAACCGGACGATTTCGACCAATTCTGGGCCGAGGGGAAAACCGAAGTCCGCCGGATTCCGCTCGATGCCGAAATGACGCCGATTCCCGAACTGACGACCGAAACGCGGGAAGTCTTTCAGGTCGGTTTCGCCACGCTCGACGGCGAGCGGGTTTACGGATTTCTGTCGAAGCCGGTCGGGGAAGGCCCTTTTCCGGCGCTGGTGAGCGTGCCGGGCGCCGGTCCGGGAACGGGCCCCGACCTGACCCTGACGGACCGCGGTTTTGCGGTTCTGGTGATGAACGTCTTTCATTATCCGGTTCCGCTCGATGAAGAAGAACGGAAGGCACGGCACAAAGAGTATAACGAATCGCTCGGCGTCCGTTACTGTTATTTCCGTTCCGACGACCGCGACGCCTACTATTTCCGTTCGATCTATCTGGGGATCGACCGCGCGATCGACTGGTTGACGGATCAGCCGTTTACGGATCACCGGATCGGTTTTTTCGGAATGAGTCAGGGGGGCGGTTCGGCGCTGATTCTTTCGGGCCTCAACAAGAACATCAAGGCCGCGGTCGCGTCGGAACCGGCCATTTGCGATCACGCCGGAGGACTGAAAGGACGTTCGCCCGGCTGGCCGCGGTTGGTCGCGCAGGCCAATGGGAATCCCGACGTTCTGCAGGCATCGCGCTATCTCGACGGGGTCAATTTTGCCGGTTCGATCGAAATTCCGATTCGTGTGACCGTCGGATTTATCGACGTGACATGTTCTCCCAGTTCGGTTTGGTCCGCGTATAACGCGATCCCTTCGGCAGACAAAGAGATGATTCTCGATCAGAAGCTCGGACATCAAAGAGGAGAAAAGTATCGGCAGGCGATCGACTGGCTCTGCGAAACCGTCGAAAATATGTAAGTTTTCGGACTTAACGAACCTTCTTGCGAAGGGGTGCGGCGGCGGCTAAAATAACGGGATGTAGCCAAGGGAGGCGGGCCGCGACGGCGCGTTCCTCCGGCACGCCTTTCCGATTAGGGGCGGTGTCTGTACGCGTGTAACCCGGTTGGGAGCCGTCGCTTCCCCCAAAGCCTTAAAATCTCTCTAGATTCTCGATATTTTGAACAATCCGTCAAACGGAGGGCAGAACAATGAATCGGCATTTGAAGACGTTCCTTTTGACCATCCTTTTCGTTATTTTTCTCGCCGGGTCGGGATACTCGCAAGAACTGATCGAGGGGGAGGATTTCGTCCTCGTGACCCGCGACGGCGGAGCGGGAGGATACGAGGCGTTCCCCGATATCTGCCGACTCGCCGACGGCCGTCTCTTTTGCGTTTTTTACGACGGGTATAAACATGTCTCCTATCCCAACGCTTCTTTCAAAACCGGCGGCCGAGTTTCGGCCTGCTATTCCGAAGACGAGGGAAAAACATGGAGCGATCCCTTCGTCATATTCGATTCTCCGTTCGACGACAGGGACCCTTCGGTAACCGTACTCTCCGACGGAACCGTTCTTTGTAATTTTTTCATCCTCGACAGAATCCCCTACCAAAACCAGGAAAAGCCGTACCGAAAATTAGGACAATGGTATATTCGCTCGACAGATAACGGAGTGACATGGTCGGTACCGATTCCAATCACCGACGATCATTGGGCCTCGGCGCCGATCCGTATCCTGAAAAACGGACGCTGGATTATCGGTGAATACGGGATGGCGCCGGACTGGGACGCGGGCGTCGCCATATCCGACGACGAGGGAAAACATTGGCGCAAAGTCACGATCCCCACCGGCGATTTTCTGTTGGCGGCGGAAACGGACATCTTTCAACGTTCGGACGGATCCCTTCTTGCGTACATCCGCCACCGCGAAGGATTCGGACCGCAGCCGATGGTCTACAGCGTTTCGTATGACAACGGGGACACGTGGTCACAGGGTGAAAGCGCCGGATTCTCCGGCCATTGTCCTTACTTCTACCAAACCCCCGACGGGGTTCTTGTCTTGGGAACCCGAACCGGAAAAACTCCTCTGGAAGGTGAAGGCGTGGTTCCTAACAGAACAACGATCCGGATCAGTTTCGACGAAGGCAACTCGTGGAGTACTCCCGTAACCGTCGATACCCATTACGGGGCCTATCCCTCGATGGCCACCCTCAGG
Organism: uncultured Planctomycetota bacterium; assembly: GCA_902796885.1. GTDB lineage: Bacteria > Planctomycetota > Planctomycetia > Pirellulales > Thermoguttaceae > RUG695. The sequence continues at coordinate 17,112 of CADBQY010000087.1, read as the reverse complement.
GACGGTTCCACTCTCATCGTTTACTATGAAGAAGGGAAAGGCTCGAACATCCGCGCCCGAAAATTCCGGATTGAAAACGGCGGCGTCACGTGGTTAAAGTTCTAGCACGGCGGCATGCGCCTCAAAAAGCGGACGCTTCCCGGCGGACGACAAACCCACGCCATTTTGGATCGAGTTGTCGTCCGCTCCCATAAAATAGACCGCTGGCTATTACGGATTTAGCGTCTGAAGACGGCCTTTCCCCTAATATAAGGGTCTGTTGTACTTGACCGGCTCCCCTGAAAAGACTACCATTACGCGCCGAATTGTTCGGTTTGGAACCCCGTGCGGAATGGTACTTCAATGAACAGACGCAAACTCCTGCTGACCCTCCTGCTGGGAATGTCGCTTCCGGCGACCTTCTCGTGCCGGGCCCTTATGGAGTACAAGCCGCCGAAAAGTTCCGGAAACAACGAACTTTTGCAGTCGAACATCGGGCCGGATACCGTCACGTTCGACATCCTGATCATTCACGTGCCGCATCAGCAGCACGAACTCCTCGACGCGCTCTGGCAGGAGGTCGACGAGCAGGTCCTCGACCCCGCGGTCAAAAGCCGCCTGACGGGGAACGGGTTCCGCGCGGGAATCATCGGCGCGTCGATTCCCGAACCCCTCTCGCGCCTGATGGAAATCAAAGGACGGGGGCTGCGCGAGTCGCTCGAAGAGGAAGTCCCGCTCGAAAAGGACCACGGTTCGTCGCTGACCCTCTCGAAAATTCAGACGCTCCAGCCGGGAAAGATCGCCGTCATCCCGACCCTCGACAAGCCGGTCGACCGGATTCCCGTTCTGACCGACGCCGGCGGGTCGTTCACCGCCGAACTCTATCGGAACGCCACCACCTCCCTTTCGGTGGCGGCGGATCCGCTGGCCGACGGCTCGGTCTCGTTCGAGCTGACCCCGTTTCTGACGTTCGGCGACGCCGAGCCGGTGACGAAATATCAGTACGGCCAGCTGGTGCGGACCACCGAACAGCCGACCAAGACATTCGACGAACTGCGGGGGAACTTCCCCCTGCGGCCCGGACAGTTCCTGGTGATCGGGCCTTCCGACAAGTACGTGGCGGGACTGGGACGCTACTTCTTCACGCAGGGGATCGGCGACTACGACAGCAAGATCGTCGTGATCCGCCTCCTCTTCACGCAGCATGACAAGCTGTTCCATCAGTTCCCCGGATTCCAGGAAGTCTACGAGAAGGGGAAAGACGGGAATCTGGTGACCGTCGGTGCCGGCCCCGCCGAGTCGAACGAGCCGTAAAAGGAACGCGCGGGAAACGGCGGGCAAAAAAATACGGGGGTGTCTGAGGAGAACAATTCAGACACCCCCGGTTTTATCGATTGGCCCGTTTTCCAACCGATCGAGGACATTCGCGACGAGCGGACGCCCCCGTTGGGTTCAACACCGCGGAATAACGGAAGTTTCGATCTTTTTAAAAATATTTTTCAAAGAGCGTTCAACTCGTTGATTAGCGTCTCTTTGGTGAAAATCCCGCGTAAAATGACCGGATTTTCGGGATCCTTGGGGGTAAAGATCATCAAAACCGGCACTTGTTCCCCCCCGTATCGGGCCAGAAGGTCGCCGACCGCGCGGCTTTCGTCGGTTTGGCCGCGATTGGTCCAGTCGGCGGTCATCGTAACGACCCCTTTTTGGCGGAAGAGGGACTCGATCTCTGGCGCGCGGAGAACCGTCCGTTCCAGAACCTTGCAGTTCATGCACCAGTCGGCGGTAAAATCGACCGCCACGGCGTTGCCGCGCAAAAGCTCGGCGTCGAAATCGCGCCGGTCGAAAAGACGCCAGTCGGTCTGGACCAGTTCCCCCTCGCGCTGGGCGCGGATTCCCCAGCGGACCAGTTTCTCCCGAAATCCCCCCTGAAGGGTCGGCAGGGGGTACTCGCCGCCCGAACGGGCGAACGGAAACTGAAACGAAAAGAGGATCGTGACCAAAACGACCGCAAGAGCGGTCAGCCGGGGCAGAAAGCGTTTGCGGTCGGGGTTGTAACGGTCGCGTCCCAAGAGCCAGCAGGCGAAGCCGAGCGCGGCCAGAAGCGCGACCATCGGCAGAATCAGCGGGAGGGGCATCGAAAAGAGGATCCAGATCACCGCCGGCAGAAGAACGAACCCCATGACCTGCTTGAACGTCTCCATCCACGCGCCCGGTTTCGGAAGGAAACGGAGAAGTTCGGGAAACGCGCCGATCGCCAAGAAGGGCGCCGCCATTCCCAGACCGATCACCCAATAGATCAGAAGAACCGAAACGACCGAGCCGCTTTTGATCAGCGCGTCGGTCCAGACCAGGGCGGGACTTAAAAGGGGCGCGCCGCAAGGGATCGCCAGGAGGGTGGTGATCACCCCCTTGAACCAGCCGCCGAGCCCTCCCTCTTTTCCCATCAGTTCGCCCGATCGGCGTCCCCCCAGGAAACCCGGCAGGACGATCTCCCAGACGCCGATCAGGTTCAGCGCCATCACGAACACGACGCACCCCATCACGATCTGAAACGCGCCGTAGGTGAACAGATACGAAAGGCCGACGCTCATCAGCGCCAGGACGGTGAAGACGGTCAGGATACCCGCCGTATAGCAGAGATTCAGGTAAAACGCGCGGCCGCGGCGCTGTCCCGCCTGGTCGAAGAAACTGACGATTTTCAGGCCGATCACCGGCAGGACGCACGGCATGATGTTCAGAATCATCCCGCCGAAAAAGGCGTAGAGAAGATTGCGGCCGAGCGAGCCGCCGAGCGCGGCGGCCCTGGGCGCGGACTCGGGAACCGCGGGATGGAGTTCGGCGGCGACGGCCAGGAGCGCGTCGAGCTTTTCAACGTTCCGTTCGGGCAGAAAAAGAACCGTCTCGCGAACCGGCGTGCAGGTGTTCTCGTCGCAGCAGAGCGCTTCGATTTCGGCCTCCGGCGCGAACCCCAGAATCGCGTCGACCGGATCGGAGGCGAGCGGGACCCCCGCGCGAATCCAGATCGGAGCGATCGCGTCGAACGCGTCGTGCCACTCCTCGAGAACCGCGTTGCCGTATTCGTGCGGTTCGGCGGGAGTCGCCCCCTTGAACTCGCCGATCAGAAACGGCGCGTTTTCCCCCTGAAAGCGCGGAAGGATTTTCGTCGGAAAGGAGCCGTGGACGGGGTCCGGCTTCACGGAATAGGTGTGGGCGCCGGGATGGTCGGCGTGTACCAGAAGCCAGGCGACCGGTTCCCCTTCCGCCCCTTCGGGACGCGGCCACAGACGCGCCGCGCCGGCGGCGGGCAGGAGCGCGCCGCTCAGCCGTATCAGGTCGGAAGCCTGCGAGACGGCCGCCGCCAGAACGACAAAAAAAGCGCAGATGAGTTTCTTCGGCATAACGAATCCCCCGTGCGTGCCGGTTACGGCTGAATCGCCGTCTTGTAGTAGTTGCCGAACGTCTGTTTCGGGAACTGCTCGGTAAAGTGAACCGCGCGGACGATCCGCCCCAGATCCTCTTCGGAAAGACGGCGGATGATCTTGTGGTCGCTGGTGACGATGTCGGGTTTGGCGAAAAGGGTTTTCCCTTTCGGATAGAGGGTCAGACGAATCTTGGCGGGGAACCGCTTTTCGCGCGCCAGAAGATCGTTCACCGCCATTCGGGCCAGAGGCGTGTAGTTCCCCGGATTCAGATAGAGGTTCAGTTTTGTGTAGACGTCGACGAACTCGAAATAGACGCCGCTCAGTTCGGGATCGTCGAACAAACGGGTCGAAACGAGATACTCGTACCATTTGCTCGAAAACGAAAGGTCCCCCGTCTCGTCGTTGCGCGTGATTTCAAAATTCGGGCTGAGAAGAAACTGCGACTGGGCGTCTTTCTTTTGGGAAACGACCGAGCGCAGAGTGTCGAGGAACTGATCGATTTCGCTCAGCGCCAGTTCGGTCTGAACGCGGTGGATCGGATCGAGGAGAACAAACGTCTTCGTCTTGCGATTGTAGACGATCACCTCGTCGTTGTCGCCGATGAAGTCGATCACCATTCCTTTACTGAAAAGGGTGGTCGTCACGACGCGAACGCCGTCCTCTTCCCCCTCTTTTCGAATCGTCAGAACGTTGTCAATCCGGAACTGGCTGAGCGCGGCGTCGTCCGGTCCCGAGTCGGCCGGCTCGTCGGCCGCCGTCGCGACGGACGCGAATAACAACAGCAGGGAAAAAAGAAACGCCAGCGCGCGCGGCAATCCGTACATGGTCAAACACCTTCGTTCGTTCCGTGACAGCGAAGTGTCGGGATGAACGCGCGGTTCATCCCGACGTTAAGGACAAAATACCTCGATACCGAGAGGGAAAAGAGATTTACTTGGGGGCAAGCGTGCAGCTGATCTTTTTACCGAGCTGTTTCGGCGCCGCTTCGACCTTGGCCACGTCGGCGAGCTGTTCGAGCACAAAAGCCATCAGCTTCATCCCCTCGTCGACATGCGCCGCCTCGCGCCCGCGGAAGTTGATCGAGACGAGGACTTTGTCTTTCTTGGTGAGGAACTCGCGCCCTTTGTTCACCTTGACCATGATGTCGGCCTCGCCGGTTTTCGGCCGCATTCGGAGTTCCTTGAGACGCCCTTTGGCGGTCTGCTGTTTCGAGTCTTTCTTCCGCTGCTGATACTTGAACTTCCCGTAGTTCATGATCTTGCAGACCGGGGGTTTCGCGTCGGGAGCGACTTCGACCAGATCCAGGTCAAGGTCGCGCGCCTTGGCAAGCGCTTCGGACGTGGGCATCACGCCGAGCTGTTCCCCCTCGCTGGAAATGACCCGGACTTGCGAAACCCTGATCATTTCGTTGATACGCTGCAAATTTTTGTTGTGGTTTTCCATTCTGCTTCGCTGTTTTGCTGCTCCTGTTTCGGTTGACGGCGGAGCCGGCGCCTTTGACGTAAACGGCGCTCGAAATCGGCTCACACTTACCCCACTCTATATTACCATTTCCTCGCGGGCGGTTCAACTACGATATTTTGCTCCGAATTTCCGAATGATTTCAGACCGGACGGGCCGCCGGCCGGCCGAGCGCGGCAGAGAGGTCGTCGAAGAAACGCGGATACGTCTTGGCGGTACACTCGGTCTTTTCGATCACCACGCCGGGAACGGCCAGTCCCGCCAGGGCGAAACTCATCGCCATCCGATGGTCGTCGTACGTTTCGATACGCGCGCCGGTCAGCCGCTCGAGAGGCCGGGGCCAGATCTGAAGCCCCTCGTCGTATTCGTCGACCCGCACGCCGAACTTCCGAAGCTGCGCGGCGACCGCGGCGAGACGGTCGGTCTCTTTGCCGCGGATATGCGCCACGTTCCGAATCCGGGTCGGCGTGACCGCGAAGAGCGAGACGACCGAGAGGGTCTGAACCGTGTCGCTGATATCGTTCATGTCGACGTCGATCCCGACCAGCTGGGCGGGCCGGCCGCCGACGACCGGCCGCGTCACGCGGATCCCGTCCGATTCGTATTCCACGGCGCATCCCATCTGGGCCAGAAGGTCGGCGAACGCCACGTCCCCCTGGAGAGAACGTTTCGACAGCCCCCGAACTTTGACCGTACCCCCGGCGACCGCCGGAAGGGCGAAGAAGTAACTCGCCGCCGAGGCGTCCGGCTCGATCGCGTAGTCGGCGGGTCGATACGCCGCGCCATCGGGAACGACGAACGTCTGCGCGTCGGGCGTTTCGACCGTCGCGCCGAACGAACGCATCACCGCCAGGGTCATCTCGACGTAGGGACGCGAGACGAGCTCGCCGTCGACGCGTATGACAACCCGGCCGCGGGCCAGGGGCGCCGCCATCAGCAGGGCGCTCAAAAACTGACTGGAGATATTTCCCCGAACGGAGATTTCGCCGCCGGGAAGAGATTGGCCGGCGATCCGCAGCGGGAGCGCGTCGGGCGCGCCGAGCGGCTCGAACCGCGCCCCCAGCGGACGAAGCGCGGCCAGCAGATCGCCGATCGGCCGGGAATAGATGCGCTCTTTTCCGAAAAGCTCCCACGTGCCCGGAATGAACGAAAGAGCGGCGGTTAAAAAGCGCGCGGTGATCCCGCTGTTGCCGACATAAAGCCGAATCGGCTCGCGGCGCTCGGCGGGCGCGCCGCCGTCGAGAGAAATCCGGCGCGAGAAGTCGGTCAGATCGGCGTTGATGCCGATCTGACCGAGCGCCTCGGCCATGATCCGCGTATCTTCGGCATCCAACGCGCCGACCAGAGTCGAGCGGCCCGGCGCGAGCGCCGCCGCCAGAAGCGCGCGGTTCGTCAGACTCTTCGAGCCGGGAACCGTTACGGTCGCATCGACCGGTTCGATGCGGGGGAGGATCAAAAGGTCAGTCATCGCAAACCGGCCGGATCCCGACGTTATAGACGCGCTGCCACGACTCGTACGGCTTGCGCACCCCGGCGCGCCCCCATTTCGGGCGATCGCGCCACGAGCCGCCGCGGGCGACTTTCTTTTCCGCCGCGTCGCCGTCGTTCCGCCCGTCGCCGGCGACGTACGGATAGGGACGGTAACTCGAAGCCGTCCATTCGCAGACGTTCCCGAGCATATCGCGCAGACCGAACGGGTTCGGCGGGTAACTGCCGACGTTCGCTTCCATGAAGTTGCCGTCGTTCACGCCGTCGATCCGCGGAATGAACGCCTCCCAGTCGGCGACGTTCAGTTTGGCGTGCGGATCGACCCCTTCGACCACGAAGAGTTTGGTCGCTTCGTCGGCGAGGTTTTCATAGGAACCGAAATCGGCGTCGAGCGGACCGAACCACATCGGCTGGTCGCTCCCGCCGCGCGCCGCCCATTCCCACTCGGCTTCGGTCGGCAGACGGAAGTTCCTGCCGGTCTTTTCGCTCAGCCACTTGCAGAAGCCGACGGCTTCCTGCCAGTTGACGCGGATCACCGGCTGGTCGGGAAGGTTCGCCGGATAGCCGGGCCGGTTGTGGTCTTTGTGCCACAGGTCGACGAACCGGCTGTCGTGGTCTTTGTCGTAAAGCGCGTAAAGGGCGTTCGAGACCTCGGTGGTCATCATTTTGAACGGCTTGTCGACGGTCACTTCGCGGCGCGGCAGTTCGTCGAGAAAACCGTTTTCGTCGCCCATCACGAACGAGCCGGCGGGAATCTTCGCCAGTTCGATTTCGATGCCGTCGACGTCGAGCTTTTCAATTTCCGGCGCGGCGGGGGCGAAAGGCCAGCCCTCGACCCGCGGCGCGCTCCGGTCCGGTTCGGGCGTCTTTTCGGGCGGCTGGAACTCGGGCCGCTCGACGCGGTCGCCGGTATACGAGTCGGACTCGTAGTTCAGGTCGTTGTCGGCGTAGAGCTCTTTCAGTTCCACGTAGCGGTCGGCGATCCCTTTGAGCGGGTCGGAACCTTTCTTGTTGTTCCGCGCCTCGGCGATTTCGGTCCACGTACCGAAATACGGGACGTTCAGGTCGATCCAGCAGACGAGCTTGTCCCACGACTCTTTGTCAAGCTTCACGTTGTGGTGCCCCTTTTCGAGCATGGCGACCAGTTCGGACGTCGAGGCGTGGTACTCCATCGGCTGGAGAACGTGTATATCAGATTCCGGGCCGGGACGGCGGACGTAGCCGTGCAGGGCGTGATACGCGTTCGAGAAATGCTTCGGACCCGGCGCGGTGTCGGCGAAGTTCGGTCGCCCCTCTTTCGAGCCGTCGTGACAGCCGACGCAGTAGCGGTCGAGAATCGGCTGGATTTCCCCCTCGAACGAGAAGGGGCGTTCCGGACCGTAGAAAGGCTCGATCGGCGTCGGCGCGCTCCGCTGGGCCTCGGTCTGTTTGACCGGCGAGACGTCGTTTTGCGTTTCGTGGCAGCCGATGCACGACTCGGTCTCGCCCGGCATGCCGACGAACCACGAACGCATCAGCTGGATCGCCGAACCGCTCTCGTCGAGCGGCTGAACCACCACCGGCGTGTTGGCAGGAATCTTGAACGTGGCGCTCCCGTCTTCGAAGACGGGGATCTCACCGATCATACGACGGCCGTCCCAGCAGCTCTCCATACCGAACGCGTCGTGCCCGCCGATGCCGCGGTAGCCGTAACTGATCGCGTAAAGGCGGAGCTTCTTGACCGTACCGCGCGGCACCTGGGGGAGCCCCTGGCCGAAGTAGACGTCGGTGATGAAGACGGTCGATTCCTTTTCGCCCTGAACGGTCCGGTCGGGAATCGTCTGCGGCTCTTCCTGCTCCATGAGCGGGATCGGCTCCAAGAGGCTGTATTTCTGGTCACGGCGCAGAAGCGTCATGTTCCCGGACGTGTCGACCAGGTAGATCGCCCACGGCTCGTTCCACGCGTGAATCCGCGAAGAGACGAGGAAATAGTCGTCGGAAAGGGGCCAGGGGTTGAGCATCTGCGGGTAGATGTCGTCGACCAGCTGATCTTTGATGACCGGCTCGATCGCTTCCCCCGGATGGGTGATCTTGTGAACGGCGCCTTTTTCTTCCTGCCGGCCGAGCGAAGGATCAAAGACGACCATTTCGCCCGAACGGGGAACGCCGTGATGCCCCGAGACGATCCCGACGAACTTCGACGACTGCCCCGGCAGGGGACGCGCGTAGAAGAGACTGTTCGGCCAGTACGAACCGCTGCCGTAATGCTCGACCTGATTCGTGCCGTCGGGATTCATCGTAAAGAGGATCCGCGAAAAATAATGCGGCGTGTCGATGTATTCCCAGCGGAGATACATGATTCGGCCGTTTTCGAGGATCACCGGACACCAGTCGTTGTCCTGTTCGAACGTCAGCTGGCGGACCGTCTCGCCGTCGGCTTCCATCCGGTAGATATTCCCCACGTAGCCGCTCCCGCCGATACAGGGGATCCCCATCATCGAGGCGTTCGAAATGAAGATGGTGCTCCCGTCGGGGACGTAGCACCCTTCGAAGTTGTCGACGTCGCTCCCCATTTCGGGGGTGACCTGGCGCACCGAACCGTCGGCGAAAGAGTATTCGAAGATCTGCCAGGTGTTCTTATCCGAAAGGCCGGTGAAGAGGAACCGATCGGCGTCCCAATGGAGGCAGATGTCGGCGGCGAGCGAACCGTTCGGTCCGCGGGTCAATTCGGTGAATTCGGCGTCGCGCGATTTCGGGTCGAACTCGACGATCGCGTCGTCGTATTGCACCTTTTCGCGCGAGGCGTTCGCCATCCAGTTGTTTTGGAGATTCGGATTCGTCGTCTTGCGCGCGATGATCGTGTCGAAATCTTTCAGCAGAGGCAGCGAAAGGAGAATCTCGTAACGCAGATCGTTAAAGTTTTCCAGCGCTTCGGGCAGACGCGTCGGGTCGGACGCCGTCTCGCCGACCAGTTCGCACGCTCGGTCGAGCCGCTCTTTATAGTCTTTCGGATCGAACTCGTCGGGAAACCGTTCGGTCATATCCTCGATCGCCTGATAGAGGTATTCCGGATGCTTGACCGCGCGGACCAGATCGTAGGAGTAGGTGTCGTTCAGCTGCCAGTTGAGACGGCGGAAGTTCTGTTCGAGCCGCCATGCCTTATACGACGCCTCGTCGGCGAAATTCGCGTCGGGATCGCCGACCACCTGAAGTTCGATGATCGACGACCAGTCGTCGGCGTCGCTGCGGTCTTTGGCGGGAAGCCCGGCCCGCTTGGCGGCGGGATCGTCTTTCTTGCCGGTTCCCCAGAAACGGATCTCGACCCAGTCGTATTTTTCATTCGAAAGGTCGCTCCCGTCGGGACGGTAAAAACGGGTCATGAGCGGACCGCCGTCGAAACCGACGATCTCGCCCCCCGTCGTCAGGGAAGGTTCGGCGGGGAACGCCGGCTGCTCGCCCGGATGGGCGGCGTTGTTCGCAAAACGGATTTCGTAGTCCTGGTCGGAACGGGCGTCGACGTCGGCGGAAAAGACGCGGATCTCTTTGATCGCCTGCGGCTGGCCCAGATAGTAGATCAGACGGGAGGGTTTTCCTTCCATCGTCGCGCGGCCGCCGAGCCCCAGCCGGCCGACTTCCCCGTCGATCAGGAGATAGTCCCAGCCGACCTTTTCGTTGACGACCGTCTTGGCGCGCGGAAAGGCGATCAGGTTCTTAAAGACGTTTTCGTCGACCCGCGCCTGAACGTCGGCCATTAAGGGGTCATCGTTGTTAAAAGAAGCCGCCTCGAATGCGACGCCGTCGAACGGCGCCGCGCCGAGCAGAAGGGCCGCCGGCAATAAAAGGAGGACCGAAAAAAAGGTTAAGGTCAGGTGACGTTTCATGGTGATTCTCGTTAGGAAATAACTATAAACAATGGAAACAAACGGTTTCCGCGAATACGTTCCGATTCCGTACCCCGCCCCTTCCCCATTATAAAAACCGGGATTGAAAAGACAAGTCTCGCAAACGGGGCGAAATAAAAAAAGCCGGGGACGGAAAAACCGCCCCCGGCCGCGACGTTTCCGGCGCGCGCCGTCTATTTCTGAATCGTGTCGGAATTCTGGTTGTACGCCTTGGCGACGCATTTCCATTCGCCGTTCATTTTGAGAAGAAGAAGGACGTCGGTGAAATCGATCCGGTTCCCCCACCCTTCTTCCAGGACGCGAACGACCGCCAGCGTCTCTTCGACCAGAAGAACGTCGACCCGGGCGTTGAAGCCGTCGCCGCCGGGAACGGTGTCGACGTTGTGATAAAACTGCTCAATCGAGCCGTGTTCAAGTTTGCCGTCCAGAAAACCGAACAGAACCGCCTCGTCGATGAAGAGCTCCCGGGCATACTTGCTGTTCCCCTCGGCGACGCTCCTGACGAACTTCATGGCGGCTTCTTCGACGGCTTTGTATTCCTGAATTTTGTCTCGCATGATTTCTCTCTCCTGTGGTTAAAGCGACGGACGGATAACTTGTCAACGTGTTCGTTATACTGATTTTTGCAGAGCTTGTCAACAAGCTTCGTTTTCCGCCGACGCCGCAAGGACGCCCCCAAAAAAGTGCCGGGCCGCGGGAAGGATCCCGGCGGCCCAGCGGAAAGAGGTCAGTCCTCCTGACCGGCCCTCTTTGGGAAATCGGGAGGCGAGAAGCGGGAAGGCGGCCCGTTTCTTCTCTCGCGCGATTGGTGAATGTTTAAGAGGAGCTCGTACATCTCGTCGTCGGGAAGGGATAGGAGTTCTTCGCGCTCCTCCTCGGGAAGATTGCGGAGCGTCTCGGCCAGATCGGCGGTCGACTCGCTCCCCGCCGAAGCACTTCTGAGGTCCGGTCCGCCGTGCGGGTGCGGACCGCGTTCGACGACCCGGGAAAAGAAATGAAGCCGGATCAGCTGGGCGACAAGCCGCGCTTTTTCTTCGTCCGACCGAGAGGCGAGATACTCCTTCGCGCGGTCGGAAAGGCGGTCGGCGAAATAGTCGAATCCCTGCGCCTCGACAAAATCGTCGAGGATCCGCCGGTCGGGCCGACTCGGTTCCGCGCCGTCTTTTCTCCCCTCTTCAAAACGCCGCCGGGTGAAAGCGCGAAGGTCGTCGCGTACGTCGAGCGATTCCTCCCGAAGCTCTTCGGGGAGCCCGTTTTTCATCTCGGTCAGCCATTCTCGCGGCGGACGGGAAGGATGGGGAGCCGCAAAGGGCGCGCGCCGACCGCCCGGCCGACCCGAAAATCGGCGGCCGGCGCTCTCGCGAAAGAGACGTTCGACCATCGCCAGGCGTCCGGATTCCGGTTCGCTCCGCAATCGATTCCGTTCGGTTTCGGTGAGCCGGTCGCGGAACCAGTTCCCAAACCGGATCAGAGTCCGATCGAGCCGCTCGGCGTCCGGCTCGGCCATCACGGCGTCGTAAAAATCGCGGTATTTCTTCCGTTCCGCCCGCGAAAGGTTTGTATAGCGTATTTTCTTTAGTAAAAGATCGTCCGAGCTGAGTTCCGCCGAAAGAGGCGCCGCGCCCGGTCCGCGGCCGGGAAACGGGCGGCCGTCGCGAGGAGGTTCGGGGGGCGCAAATCCGCCGTCCGGCCCGCGATCGGAAAACGGACGGCCGTCGCGCGGGGGTTCCGGAGGCGCGAATCCGCCGTCCGGGCCAGACTCTTCGCCGGCGAAAGCGGGGAGGGTTTGCAGCTCTCTTAAAAAGGAAAGCGTCCCGACGGCTTCAAGGGCGTCGAGCCGTGAAAAAACCGGGTAGTCGCGATCGTCGACCGAAGGCTTCAGCCGCCCCCGGAAAACGCGGTCGGCGGCGACGAACGCCCCGACCGACAGAGCGGCCAGGAGCAGAAAAAACAGAATCGCGCCGACCCGGGCGCGCCGACGCGCCGCGCGGAGTTCCTTCTGTACCACACCGGTCACCAGTTCCATCGTCCGCGTGGTCATTTCGGGACTGACCGACGGCAGTTCGAGCCGGCCGAGAAAATCGTCGACCGCGCGGAGTTTTTCGTATCGCGCGCGCAGACGCGGGTCCGCGGCGAGCCGCTTTTCGATTTCAACCTTTTCGGCTTCGGAAAGCTCGCCGTCAATCAGCGCGGTCAGCTGTTCGTCTTCAGACGCGCCTGCCGCGTCGGGTCCGTTAAGATTTTCTTCGGTCATTGGGGGCGCCTCCCCTCGCTCATATAGGGAGTCAGAATTTCGGCGAGTCGGCGTCGCGCGCGATAGAGGAGCGATTTCACCGCCGGAACGGTCATCTCCATGACCTGCGCGATCTGACTGTAATCCATTTCTTCCACGTGTTGATACAAAATCGCCTCGCGTTGCCGCGGATCGAGACTCTTGAGCGCCAGATGAACCATTTCGCGCTCTTCCTTCGCGTCGTACTGCCGGGCGGGCATGTACCCGCTCTTGGCCAGCAGGTTCTCTTCGGCTCCCGCGCCTTCGTCGCCCGGCGACGGGGAGGTGTTGAGGAACCGCTCGGGATGACGCTTTTTATACCGTTTGGCGTTGAGCCCCTCGTTCCGGACAATCCGGTAAAGCCAGGTGGTGAACTTGGCGGTCGGCTCGTAACGGAGACGGGCCTCGTAGACCTTCAGAAAGACTTCCTGCGTGAGTTCCTCGGCCTGCTGGAGACTGTCGGTAAAATGAACCAGCGTCGAAAGGACATGCTCCTGATGCCGACTCACCAGCTGTTCGAAGGCGAAGGCGTCCCCGGCCTTGACGGCCAGCATCAGCTGAACATCTTCATCTTGAGTGTAGTCCGTCGGCTCGTTTACCATAGAGACCTGTTCATTTCGGGGGAAAGGGACGCGCGTCTTAACCTGTTTATTGCCGAACGACGCATCCTTCGGGAAGGGTGATCTCTTTTTTCAGCGTCCCGTCGGGGTTCTTTTCGACCCGGACGCGAATCGCGCCGCGCGGGGTCGGCACCGTCCCTTCGGCCCAGTCGAGGTCGCCCAGGAAGGGATCGAAATTGACTTCGGCGAAACCGGGCGTGGCGGGGGTCACCCCAAGGACGTAACGGGTCAGCCAGGGAGCCGGACCGCTCGACCAGCCGTGACAGAGGGAATGACGGAACCCCTCGTAGCAATACGCACCGCGGTCGCCGTGGAGCGAGTCTTTCCCGGCGGGGGTCAGCTCGTCGATCCGTCCGGCGTTTTCGAGCCATTTCAGATTGAAGTCCTCCCAGAAGGTCGTGGCGCCGACGTCGAGCATTGCGCCCCAGTATTCGCGGATAATGTCAAGCGCCTCGGCGCGGCGCCCCCCTTGCGCGAGCGCTTCGAGCATGTAGTAACCGTAGAAGGTCGAGAAGTATTCGCCGCCGTTTTTCGCCACCACGTCGACGTTCGGCTTGGCGGGGTCTTCGAGCCCGGCCAGCGCCATGAGCGCCGCCGACTGTTTCACGCCGACGTTGTCGGGAACGAACGAACGAAGCTTCGCGAGAACCTCGGCCGCCTCGGCCTCGACCGCGTCGTCGTCGAGCGCCTTGGCGATCTCGAGAACGCGTTCGACCGCGATCGTAAAGATGGCGTGCGTGCCGCTATGCTGCGCCTGGGGATTGTCGGCGGTCGGCCAGTCGAGAAATTCCGCCGGAAAACCCGCCTGGCCGTTTTCCTTCACCTGTTTTTTGATCGCGCGGAACAGCCCGAACAGGTAGGGGGAGCGCAGACGCAGATATTCGAGGTCGCCGGTGTAGTGATACAGATCGCTCACCGAGATCAGCCACCAGAGCGAGTAGTTCGGAAAGCCGTTCATGTAGTTCGGAAGCGGCCAGGTCGTCTCGGCGTAGGCGCCGAGCGTCTCTTTGAGGACGTCGGGCGCGCCGAAGACGTTGAGCGTCGTCATCGCCTGGGGATTGAAGTCGCCGTACCAGACGAGGCGGTCCCGTTTCGCCCCTTCGAAAATATATCGCTGCATCGTCAGGAGCTGGGTGTACGCCGCCGTTCGCCAGATTTGGTTCAGCCGTTCGTCGCTGCAGCGAAACGAACCGGGCTGGGGAATGTCGCGGAGGACAAAGACGCCGCGGATCGAGTCGAAGTTGACGCTCGACCCCGCGTCGACCAGGTCGAGCCGGACGAAACGAAACGCCGACTCGCCGAACTCGACCGCGCCGAGCCACGGGACGTTGACGATCATGTCGCGCATCGAGTGCTCGTTGACCGTTCCCTTTTCGCCCATTTCGGCCATCGCCTCGTCGGCCGACTCGCCGAACCGGACGCGGACGCGGACCGACTTGCCGACGCTTCCGCCGGCCGGCGTCAGGTCGCGCGACTCAAGTCGGATTCCGCCGTGGAATTCGGCGCCGAAATCGAGAAGGATCGCGCAGGGCGCGTCGCCGTTCTTTTCCATACGAAATCCGCCACGCATATCGGCGGTCGACGTCTGCAAGAGGGACGGAGCGAAGATTTCGTCGGTACGGCTCACGCCGCTTTCGCTCGTCCAGACGACGCGCGCCGGGGTCAGGTAGCGACGGACGCGCTGATCGACGCTCACCCGTTCGCTTTGCGTCTGAAAAGCGCTCGGAACGACCGACGTCTCCGGGTCGGCGGCGGCGCAAAAAAGCGGAAGGACGAAAACGATCGCGGCAAGAAAGGCTTTGTATTTCATTCGTTGTTCCTTTGAGACTCTTTACGGTTCGGCGGGACGGTCAGTCGTCCTCGTCGTTGTTGATGGTAAAATCTTTCGGCAGATAAATAAAGCGGCCGCAGGAACCGCAGGTGTACGGTTTCCCTTCGCAGAGGGCGACGATATACTGCATCGGGATTTCCATGCGGCATCCGCCGCAGAAATATTCCCCTTCGACCGGCGCCAGCGCCTCGTCGCCGTCGAACGCGCGGAGCGCCTCGCGCAGCGGCGGGGCGAACTCGGGGTCGACCTCTTTGATCTCGCGGCGGAGCTCGCCCTGGAGATGCTCGGAACTCTCTTTCAGTTCGGGAACCAGCTCGCGAAGCTCTTTTTCGACTTCGGTCTGGGCGGCGCGGGCGGCGGCGATCGCCTCTTCGGCGGCGGCCAGCTGCGGGGCGAACTCCTCGGCCTTTTCGACCTGCGCGAGGATCTCGTCGGCCAGGGCGTTGTTCCGCCGTTGGTCGTCGGCGATTTGGTCCGTCAGCGAGACGTACTCTTTGTTGTTTTTCGCCTGGTCGAGCTGTGCCTTCCGTTTTTGGATCGCCGCGTCGATCAAATTGTACCGTCCTTCCGCCTCGCGTATTTCGGCGTGCATTTTGTCAAGCCGGGCTTTCAGCTCGTCGCGGCGCGCCTCGGCCTCGGCGGTTTTCTTTTTCAGCACCTTCACGCGCAGCTGAACGCCGTTATACCGCGAAGCGAGCGTTTTGAGCTGGCGGTAAAGGCCGTGAATGTAACGAATCTTTTCGTGTATTTCCCTGATCGACTGACTCGACATCGGATTCCTTTGCGAAACGGTTAATCTTGCCCCCGGGCGAGGATCGCCTCCTCGACCCGGCGGACGTCGTCGACGGTGTTCACGCCGAGACATTCCGAAGGTTTCAACACCGGAACCGCCCTGACCTTTTTCCCTTTCCTCAGAAGGATGGCCGGCACGTCGGTGATGTAATACTCTTTCTGCGCGTTGTTCGCCTTGATCTCGGAGAGGGAACCGAGCAGATCGCGCGTATTGAAAAGGTAGTAGCTCATGTTGATTTCGGTGATTCGGCGCTGCTCGTCGGTCGCGTCTTTGTGTTCGACGATCCCGATAAACTCGCCGTTTTCGCCGCGCAGAATCCGCCCCATCCCGGCGGGATCGTCTTTGATGACCGTCCCCAGAACCGCCGAGACGGGTTGGCCCGACGCGGCGGCGTCTTCGTAAAGGTCAAAAAGCTTTCCGACCGTTTCGCCGCGGAGCATCGGCGAGTCGCCGGCAATCACGAAGACCGAATCGGCGGAGTTTTCAAGCAGATCGCGGCAGCTCATCACGGCGTGGCCGGTTCCGAGAAGCTCGGTCTGTTCGGCAAACTCGATGTTCGGACGGCCGGCCAGCGCGCGGCGGACCATGTCGCCCTGATAGCCGACGACCACGATCGTCCGTTCGATCCCCGCCCGGGCGAGCGCGTCCAGAACGTAGTCGATGATCGGCCGGCCCAGAACGGGATAAAGAACTTTCGGGAGATCCGATTTCATTCGGGTCCCTTTCCCCGCGGCAAGTACAACCGCCTGACGTGTCATATCATACTCCCACTGTTACGCGTTTCAGCGGCGAAAACTCCCTTTCCCCGAAGAAAGGCCGGGGCAGGAAAATTCAAAAAAGACCGCGCTTTAAAAGGAGCCGCCGAACGAACGGAAACTCCACGTTTATTTTACCAGATCAAATCGAAAAAAATAGCCGCCGGACGCTTTTCCTCAAAAAGAAACGGCCCCGAAAAAGCAAAACAAAAAGCCGAGCGCCGATTCCGCGGTATCGAAATAAGGGGAAAACGATACCGGCGAAAGACCGCGTCGGAACGACCGACGCGGCAGAAAGGAATTGAAAGTCGGCGCTCAGCGTTTAAAGGGAAATCTCGGCGGGCGAGATTTAGAGGGTCATTCGTCGAGCAGATCGACCGCCGCGAACTTCTTCCCTTCGAGCATCGCCAGCGACGCGCCGCCGCCGGTCGAGACGTGGGTGACTTTATCGGCGAACCCGAGCTTCTGGATCGCGGCCGCGCTGTCGCCGCCGCCGATGATGCTCACGGCGTCGCTTTCGGCGATCGCCTGGGCGACGGCTTTCGTCCCCTCGTCGAACGGAGGCATTTCGCAAACGCCCATCGGACCGTTCCAGACGACCGTCTTGGCG
>CADBQY010000086.1 GCA_902796885.1 uncultured Planctomycetota bacterium | reverse complement strand
TGCTGGAATCTCGCCCCTTCCAGCTTCGGAGACCAAAAAAGGGCATTCTGAGATGTTGTCATCTTCGGACCTCTAAAAAACTCGTTGAAACCCTTCCTTCCCATAATACTTTATCGGCCCGAATTGTGAAAGACGTCAGCGTTCGACCATTTTCGCGGGGTCACGAAAATGGTTACTCGGTTTTGATTTCGATTTTAATCGTTCCGGAGAACTTTATCACGGACCGCCGTTTTTTTTGGCGGGGGGAGCGGGGGCGTTCTTTTGGTATCGCCGGATCGACTCGAAGATGACCTGGCGGGCGGGTTCGTCGAGGGCGGCCAGTACCTCGGTGATCGAGCCGATCAGCTTTTCGCGGCGGTTCTCCTCCGTCTCCGGAGGTTCCGGGAGAAGGGGCTCGCCGATGCCCTGTAAAACGAAAGTTCGATTAACCTTCGGATAAACCAAACACAAACGTTTGCAGAACTGCTGGCTGATTTTTTGAGCCCCGCATTCTAGCTTGCCAATGTAGTTGAGCCGGAACCCCAACGTTTCTGCGAGTTCTCTCTGGGTTAAGCCTAGAAGTTTTCTTACGGTTGCTAATCTTTGAGCCTGTTCCATTGTTGCCTCCATATCCCATTTTAGCATATTTATCCCCCGAGTCAATAAAAAATCACAATTTTCACTGAAACAGTGTTGACAGGATATATATTTTATGATATTCTTTTATTGACTGAGGGAACAAAACACGTTTTTTTGATCGTGCAGGAGATTTTTTGATGAGCATAACAGAAGCGATCGGAATTTTGGAGCATCTGGACACGCCGGTTCTGGAAATCGTTCTTGACCAGACGCGTATTGCCTACCGGGTTCAGGAAGCGTGCAAGGTGTCGGCCAGCGCCGCCGCCAGCGCACCCGCGCCGTCCGGCAACACAGACGCGCCGGAGCCGAAGGAGTAACCCGCCGCTGGCGAAAGCGGCCGCGTTCCATTTCCGCGGACCGCGGCGAAAGTCACGAGAGTTTCCTTGATCTCGGCCGGATGGCTTTCCCGCGCTGGCTCATACACCAGCGCGCCCGGTTCGATTCCGGGGGCCGGTTTGACCGTCCCGTTCATCGTAACGTTCAAGCGGGTGCGTTGCCCGCGGCGGGACGGCTCCTACTCGCTCCCCGTAAGAGCGATTTTCGTCATTCGCCGGTTACGGGACGGCGAACCACCCGAAGGAGAAACGCCTCTCTCTACCGCTCGGCGGCCGGCTGACCACCGGCCGCTTTTGAAAGAACGCCTTATGGAAAAAATATACTCACTCGATGAAGCGTGTGCGCTGTTCCCAACGCATTGGAAGGTCGGAAAACGAAAACTCACCGACTGGATTAAAACCGGCCGGAAAGGACACAAGCTCGAATGTATCCGGGTCTCGAATCGTTGTAAGGGCGTGACCGAATCGCAGATCGAACGGTTCCTCGATTTCTTCACCGTCCGAGAAGAAGACCGCCCGAGCGAAACTTCGCAGAGGCGCCGGCGTGTGGCCACGGTCGGAACCGTCGAAACTCTCCGTAAGAAGTATTTCTCCAAAACTGGGGGTGGTGAATGACACACACAGAATTTCCGGACGAGATGGGGCCGTTCGACAGGATTGATCACGGTTGGGAACCGGTTGACGTTCCGCTGGACCAGATCCAGCATTCAATGGATGTCCAGGCCAGGGAAAAAGAAGATCCGGAAACAGCGAACGAATACGCCGAAATTTTAAAAGAGGGGGGAGTGTTTCCCCCGATCCACCTGTTCCGGGACGAGGAATGCGGATGCTTTTGGATCGTGGACGGGAACCACCGTTATTTGGCGGCAAAAATGTCAGGGAAGGGGAGTATATCCGCCTACGTCACCGAAGGGGACATCACCGACGCGAGGCTCCACGCTTGTCGGGCCAACCGGACGAACGGACTGTCTAGGACGAGAGCCGATAAGCGCCAAGCCGTCAACCGTGTGATAGACTCGCCAATCGCCGCTGATTGGTCAGCTCGTAAGATCGCGCGATTTGTTGGCGTTTCCAATCGGTTTGTGTCCAACGTGATCAACGAACGCGCCGACGAGATTGCCGGCGTCGATGACGGCACGGCCGGCGACGCCGATATGTCATTGACTGATGAACAAGTTGACGAAGTTCGTGAAGAAGAAACAGAAAACGAAAAACAAGAGCTGAAACAGGTTCTTGAAGTTCAAGTCGATACAACGCAGTCGCCAGATCGCATAGCAGAGCAAGTTTGGCTTTCAGCCGTAAAACACAACGTCGATTCGCCGCGCGACGTGCTTGCCGCTTGGTTTTCCACGTTTGCGCAGCGTTTGAGAGCCTTGGCATTCGAGGTCTTGGCCGACGACGCCGAACCAGGCCCCGGCGGGCGGGGGGCTTAGGGACTACTTTTATCGGCGTTTCCTGACCCCGAACGTAGCCGTCAAGGGAAGGGGTTTTGTTTGTTTGTTTGGAGATGGGAGAGATGGTGAAGAAGGGAAAGGACGAAGCGGGAGTCGCGGTGGCGGCGATGCTGTTGGTCTCGCTCCGGAACGAGGAGTCGGTCGCCGACGAATTGGCCCGGAGAGGGTATCGCGGGAAGAAGACCGCCGAGCTCCTCGCCGCGGCGAAAGACCGCGTTATTCAGGCCGCCGACGTTGATCGGCGCGTCGAGTTCGTCCGGGGCGTGAAGGAATACGACGAGCAATACCGCACGCTCGAAGAGCTGAGCCGGACCGCGCAGAGAGAAGGAGACCGCATCGCGGCCGCGGCGAAAATGGCGGAGATCACCACGCGCCGAATCGATCTGCTCGGCGCGAAAAATCAGATGGACGCCGACATCGTCAGCGAAAACGTGGAGTCGGAGCAGCAGGGATATGTCCGCGGGCATCTCGAAGCGCTCGGCGTGGCCGAAAAGGGGTTGCCGCTCGAAGAGCTCGCGCGGCAGGTCGCCGCGAAGTTCGCCGAAATGCTGGCCGAACGCGAGGCGCCGGAGGGAGCGAAGCGACCGGAGGCGCCGAAGGCGCGGGGCGCGGGGCGCGGGGGATGCGAGGCGCCGGAGGGAACGAAGTGACCGGAGGCGCCGAAGGCGCCGGGCGCGGGGGATGCGAGGCGCCGGAGGGAACGAAGTGACCGGAGGCGCCGAAGGCGGGTGTGAACGTTCACAGTGTACGAAGAGAAACTGAAAGGGTTGATGATGCGAATTTTTTTGGCGGTGAACAGATTCGAGACGAATAAGGGCGTCTGGACCGTGATTCGAGTCGAGGGGGACTCTTATGAGTTCCGTGACGCGATCAAAGGGTTCGGCGAGTTCCGCTACGGTTACGCTTTCGACGACTTCGTTCAAGCGAAGGCCGAAACGGGTCTCGACGGGCGTGAGTACACGGAGTGGCTGCGCACCAAAGGGGACCGGTCGAAGAAGAAGTGGGCGCTCCATTGGAACGGCGAACCGGCCGAGAACCGCGCGCGGCTCGAAGAACTCGCGCGGACGCTCGGCGAGGCGTGTCAGCACGGGGATCTCGAAATCCGCGAAACGGACCCGGTCGTTTACCGGACGAACCCGAACGGCGTCGGGCTCGGAGACGAAGATGTCGCGCCGGCGGGACCGGGCGAGGATGACATACCATTTTGATGATTTGAAAGGAGATTTTGTCATGGACGAATTTGACGTGGCTGAGGTCTACGTGATCGCGCTCAACGGGGGCGCGCCAACACAAGACTGGACGGAGACGGCGGAATGGGCGGAAAACGTCTGCAAGCCGAAAGGAGATGTGTTGCCGAAGGGGGGCGCGCGGTGAGCAAGGATGGCGCGCGTTATCGCAGTCAGTGCGAGATTATCCGGTTCCGCCGCGCGTATCGCGCACTGCTGGCCGAGGGGCTGACCGTTCAGGAAGCGGCGGAGAGGCTCGACGTGCCGAACCGGAGGATTCAGGAAGACCTCAAAGCGCATCCGCTCTCGGAGGAGATACCGGACGTGGAGAATCTGCTGACCTCGATGGAGGTCGCCGCGGCGGTCGGGATCACTTACGCGCAACTCCAGAAGCGTCAGATCCGGTGCCACGTGACGCCGGCGGCGCGATACGGCCGGATATTCTGGTATACGCGGGACGCGGTCGAAAGGCTCCGGGACGGGACGGAACGGTACGAGGCGGTTCCGATCGACCGGATCGGCGAAGTGCGTCGGATCGGCTCGAACGACCTGACGCGGAAAATCTGGCTCTACGAGCAGGGCGCGCCGCTGGATCGGGTCACGTGGTCGATGGACCGCTGCGTGTCGCCGTCGGTCGCCGAGGCGGAGTGCCGCGTCTGGCGCAAGCTGCTCGATCCGGTGCATTACGCGCGGCTGGAACAGTTATTGCGGTTCCGCGTTGCGACGTGGCGCGCGCGTGTCAAAAGGAACAGAGAATGCTTCGAGCATTCCTCCGCGGGGAGTATCGGTGATTGCGGAGAGCGTCCACGGACGCGGCTTAAGCAAGCCGGGAGCGGAATCCTGTCCCGCCTCCGCGGAGTTC
>CADBQY010000085.1 GCA_902796885.1 uncultured Planctomycetota bacterium | reverse complement strand
TCGATCCCCGCCTGAAAAGCGGTGGTCGGGTCGGTCGAACGGAAGCTGGCGGTGACCAGAATGTCTTCGGGAAACGCGTCGTAGTCGCAGACCGCTTCCAGCGCGCCGCCGCGCGCGTCGACGGTGAGAACGCCGTTTTTCGCCGAGATCTTCGAGACTTTGTCGCCGAAAAGAAACCAGTTCTGAATGTCGGACGGGTAGATCTCGTAAGAGACGACCGGTTCGTCGAGGACGACGCCGTTTTCGACCAGACGCGCGTCGACGTAAACGTCGCCGACCCGGTTGACCGGTTCGGCCGCGGCGTCGGGGTTGTTTTCCACGGAGATGTTACTGAAGACGGTCGTGCCGCCGCCTCCGTAGAAACCGACCCATCCCCCCGAAAGGCGCGAGTCGGCGGCCGAAAGGAGGGTGTTTTCCCCGACCCCGAACGAGACCGCGCCGTCGGAGACCTGTCCCCAGATCGTGTAGGTCTGGTTTGCGGCGAATTCAAAGAGCGCCCCGTCCAGCGAGGTTATCTTTCCGCTGTCCGCCACATGGTAGAGGAAGACGCGGTCGGGCAAGATTTCGGCGTAGTAGCGGGCGCCCGAATCCTGAACCGCCAGTTCAAGGCCGCCCCGGAAGGAGGCGGTCGTCGCCTTGAAGTCGGCGGTGACGCGAAGATTTTCGGAAAAGGCGTCGTAGTCGCAGACGGCTTCGAGATCGCCGTTTCGGGCGTCGATGGTGAGCGCCCCGCCTCGCGCGGAGATTTTTGAAATCTGGTCCCCGTAGAGGATCCAGTTTTGAATGTCGGAGGGGTAGATGGCGTACGACTTGGTGTTTTCGGGGAGCGCGTCGTTCGTCTTGAACCAGTAGGAGGAGAGGAGGGCGTAGTCCCCCGGTCCGACGAATCCGTCTCCGTCGAGATCGGAGGCGGGGTTCCAGTTTTCGGAGCCGTCGGTTCCGAACCACGCGTAACTCATGTAGGAGAGTTCGGCCGGTCCGATGAATCCGTCTCCGTCGACGTCGACGGTCGACGCGACGTAGACGTCGCCGACGCGGTATCCGGCGGGGGCGGCCTCGGTCGGCGCGGGGAGCGCGGCGGCGTCCAGTCCTGCGGTGACGGCCAAAAGCTGACGCTCTTCCAGCGATTCAATTCGTAAAACGCGTTTCTTCATCGGTATTTCCTCTCCGGCGCTGTATGTTCGGTTCTTTCTAGCCGATCTGAAGCCCGCTGTGGGAGATCGGAATATAGCCGTTGTCGTAAAGACTTGCGAACGTAATCTTCCGGTCAACCCGCCACGTCGAGTTGCCCGCGATGGGGGTTTCGTAACCCGCCGAACCCGATTGTTCAATCACGTAGACGCACTGGTTCGCGGCGTCGACCGAGGTGATCAGGCGGACGTGACCGCCGGTGTCTTTGTACCAGAGAACCGCGTCCCCCGGCTGCAGGGAGGCGTAGGCGGCGTACATCACGTCTCTGCCGTTGTCGCTGACGACCTGCGCGGTCCGCGAACCGGAGGTCAGATTGTATTCTCCGACCGCCACGATCTTTCCTCGTCCGGGGAACATGTAGTAGGTTCCCAGGAGGGAAAGGGACGGATCGAAGACGCGCCAGGCCATCGAGACCGCGCTCGAACAGTCGGACCCGATATAACTCGTCGAACCGGTCGGGCCGGTATAGACGCCGCTCGAGTTCAGGTAGGAGCTGAACGACTCGTACGAACCGCTGCGTACTTTTTGCGAATAAGGAACGCCGTAGTAGGTCCGTCCCGCCTTGAACATCACGCCGTAATCGGGATTGTAGTAGGTGATGTCCGCCGCGGGAGTCCACTGGATTGTCGCCATCGAACGCATATAGGCGACGACTTCGGCGCGGAGCGCGGCGTTTTCTTCTTCCGGGGTCGGTCCGATATCGTAGAGGTCGTCTCCGGTATAGACACCGATCGATTGGAACGTGTTCAGTCCGGCGCCGGCGTAGAAGCCGACCTCGCCCCCCGAGAGGCGCGAATCTTTAACCGAGACGAGCGCGGTGCTTCCGACGCCGCAGGCGAGCCGTCCGTCGGAGCGCTGCGCCCAGACGGCGTAATTCCGGTTGGAATTGAACGTATACGACGCGCTGCCGAGAAGGGTCATCGCTTCCCCTCCGCCGACGTAGTAGAGATTAACGCCGCCGTTGGTGAACTCGGCGTAGTATCGCGCGCCCGAATCCTGAACCGCCAGTTCGATCCCCGCCTGAAAAGCGGTGGTCGGGTCGGTCGAACGGAAGCTGGCGGTGACCAGAATGTCTTCGGGAAACGCGTCGTAGTCG
>CADBQY010000084.1 GCA_902796885.1 uncultured Planctomycetota bacterium | reverse complement strand
GATCTCCATGCAGTCGATATGGGCGGCGACGCAGCAGTCGTAGACCGCGCGCACGAACCGGTCTCCGAAAAGGTGGTCGTTTACCAGACCCCCGTCGCGTATTGTGCAGTCCAGAACTTTGATTTCAGGGTGAGGCGTTAACCAAACTGTGCTCACGGTAATCCCCGCGTTTTCTAATGGGTGATGCGTCCCCGAACGGCCGTTCGGAGCGGGTAGACAATGTCACGGCGCTCTGCCGCGACGCTCCTCCCCCGCTACCATCATACTCCAGCCGGGGAAGATCGTCAACGGTTCGGGGAAAAGACGGCGCGGGTTTGAATTCCGCTTTTCACAATGCTATAATCCGTCGGGGGCGCGGAAAGGGAGAAATCGAACCGAAATCGGCGCGTTCGGCTCCGCCGCCGACGCCGCCCTATCCGCAGAAAGGCCGACGCCGCAATGACCACAAGACGCCGTTTTTTGAAAGGGATCGCCGCGCTGGCGGGGCTCGCGCTGTCCGCCGAACCGGCCGCGAGTGGCCGCCGCGCCGTGCTGACGGGCGCGGAATTTCTCGATACCGAAAGTCGGGAGATCGGCGAACCCCTCTCGCCGTGGCGGCCCGGCACGATGGAGTTCCATCACATCTATACCGGTCACGCCGAGTCGATCTTTCATATCTTTCCGGACGGCACCTCGCTTCTGATCGACGCCGGCCAGCTCGATCGGATCGGCTACGAACTCAAGAGTGTCACTCTCCCCGACGAGTCGCGCGGTCCGGGCGAGTACATCGCGCGGTACATCCGGCGGGTCAATCCTCACGGGGACGAGGTTGACTACATGATGATCTCGCATTTTCACACCGATCATATGGGGAGTTGTAAAGTTCACCGCGGGAAGACCGAAGGGCGGGGAGAAGACTACTTCCTGAGCGGCATGAGCCAAGTCGGCGAGACGATCCGGTTCAAAAAAGGGTTCGACCGCGGGTTCCCCGACTACTGTCTGCCGTTTCCGGTCAAAGACCCCGACACGGAAAACTACCGCCGGTTCGTCCGCTGGAAGATGAAAACCGACGGCCTGGAAATGGAGCCGTTCGAGGTGGGGCGGCTCGACCAGATCGCCCTGCGGCGCGACCCGGAACCGTACCGCGGCTCGTTTCATATCCGGAACCTCTGCGGCAACGGTCTCGTTTGGACCGGTCGGGAGGTGGAGACCGACTCTTCCTTTTTCGACCTGGCGAGGGAACGGGGGAGCGCTTCCGAGAATCCGCTCAGCCTGGGGCTCCGGATCGATTACGGTCCGTTCCGCTACTACACGGCGGGGGATTTCAACGAGTCGTTCACCGGACTCGACGGGAAAGAACGGAATCTGGAAGAGATGGTCGCGCCGGTTTGCGGCCGGGTCGACGTCTGCAAATCGAATCACCATTCCTATATCGGGTCGATGCGGGCGGAGTTCCTCCGCGTCCTCCGGCCTCAGGTCTTTGTTACCGACCTCTGGGATCTGCTCCATATTCAGCCCTCGACGATGGAACGGATGACCGACCGGAATATCTATCCCGACGCGCGGATCGTCTGCCCGACCTTCTTCCCGCTCATGAAAAAACAGGAGTTCGACGGCGCGCCCTGGCGGAGCGGTGTCGCCGAAGACTGCGGGCACGTGGTGATCCGCGTCTATGAGGGGGGCGCGCGGTTCCGCGTCTACTACCTGACCGCCCACGACGAGTCGATGCGGGTCAAGGCGGTCTACGGTCCCTTCGAAGCGTCGCCGAAAGAGGAGCCGGTCTGATTCCTTCAGATTGCCGACCCGACCGCCTCTTCATCCTATCGGAACGGCGGTAAAACGCAGGGCGCGGCAAACCGCGCCGGCGTTCCGATCCTTTTGCGAACGCGGCCCTTTGACTTTTAGTCGTGACTAATTTAAACGGCTTCCCGAGAGATTCAATTAATAATAATAGTTTTTCGGTAAAAAAGGACTATTGACTAAATTAAAAGAAGGTGTATTCTATTTAAAGTTTAGTTTAAACTAAACTTTGGCCGATAAGCGGATTGGAGAGATTTCTCTCCGCGGCCGGACGATTTTGGCCTTCCGGACAAGACCGGAAGGAATGTGCAGCATACAGGTTGCGATAGAATTCACCATAAGGAGGAAAGGGTTATGGCAAAAGTCAACGTTATTTTCTGGACGCAGGGGGGGAACACCTCGGCGATGGCGGACGCGATCGGCAAAGGCGTTGCCGAAAGCGGGAACGAAGCGAACGTCGTGGCGGTCGGCGCCGATTCGGCGGCGTTGGTGAACGATTCGAAAGCGTTCGCGCTCGGCTGTCCCGCGATGGGGGACGAGGTCCTCGAAGAGGACGAAATGGAACCTTTTGTGGCGAGTATCGAGGGGAACGTCTCGGGGAAGACGATCCTCCTTTTCGGCTCCTACGGCTGGGGGGACGGGCAGTGGATGCGCGACTGGGTCGCTCGGATGCAGGCCGCCGGCGCGACGGTTCTCGGCGGGGACGGCATCATCTGTCAGGAAGCGCCCGACGCGGACGCTCTGGCCAAACTTGAGAAGGCCGGCGCCGAACTGGCGGCGCTCGCCTGAAAACCGCGCAGATCCGAAAGATGAAGTTTTCCGCTAAGCGCTTCACCCCGCCGGGGTGAAGCGCCGGTTTTTTCGGGCGGGTTCGCCTCGTCCGCTCTCATCTCCGATTTACCCGCAAATTGTCGGGCATGTCAAAAAGGTCTCTCGTACGTCTTTCGCCGTTCGGACGCGTTGACAGACTGTATTCTTTTCGTACAATATGAGTGATTATGGACGGACGAGCGAACGGTAAAAAACGATCTTTCCTCTGGGGGTGGCTTTTTCTGCTGATCTTCGGTATTCCGTCGATCGGCGGGCGGGGGCTCCATCTCTTTCTGGCGGACGATGCGGACTGTTCGTGCCGCGTTCGTTGCGATTCCTCTTCGAACGGGCCGTTTCACGGTTCCGCCGGGGAAACTTCTTTCGCGGCGGAAGAGACCGCTTTTACGATTCAAGCCGACTCGATTCCGAATCAACACGACGAGGAGAGCTGTTTCCTCTGTCACTTTTTCACCCAGCCGCTGTTCGGCGCGTCGCCCGCCTTTCTCTTTTTTGCCGCCGATTGTGCCGGTTCGATTCAAGAACGGCCGCGCCTGTGCCTTTCCGCGTTTCCGATACTTCATTCCGGCCGGAGCCCTCCCGTTCCTCTTTTTTAAGCCCTTTTTCAAATAACGCGAGGGAAAACGATACCGTTTTTCCGGGTTCGTACCGGTTTTTTCGACCTGTTTTCGACGTCGAAAAAATGCGCGGGTCGGTTCGGTTTGTACGTCCGGCCGTTCTCGGAAATTGTTTTCGTCCCGCCCCCCGGTCCGTTTCCTAAACGTTCCGGCGGCTCCCTCGTCCTTTCCGTACCGCATTCAAAGACAAAGGAATTCCTTCGATGAATAACAATTTGTATCTTTCTAAACGCGCCGCGTTCACCCTGGTGGAGCTCCTCGTGGTGATCGCGATCATCGGTATTTTAATCGGTCTTCTTCTTCCCGCCGTGCAGGCGGCGCGGGAAGCCGCGCGCCGGATGAAATGCTCGAACAACCTGAAACAGATCGGATTGGCGCTCCACAACTACGTCGACGTTAACGAGGCGCTTCCCGCGGCCTGGCGCGGGTACGACGACCACGACCCCGGCAAACCCTGCGTCTACGGCGAGCCCGGCTGGGGGTGGGCCGCCGCCATCCTTCCCTTTATGGAAAACGCCAGTCTCGCCGACCTGGCGGATCTGGACGAACCGATTGCCGCCGAAGTGAACGAAAACGTCCGCTCGACGTTTCTGGCGATGTATCGCTGTCCTTCCGATTCGAACTCCCAGCAGACGTTTACCCTGGAAGAATCCGGTCTTCTCGACCATGACCACGATCACGAAGAGGAAGACGAAGACCATGATCACAATCACGCCGACGACGAAGACGACGATCACGATCATGAACACCACCACGAAACCGACGCTTCGACCGTCTTCGCGGCCTCGAATTACGCGGCCTGTTTCGGTACGACGAATCTCCACAACGGGGAAGATTACGGACACGGGGGACAACACGAGGGACAGACATTCAAAGGGGACGGCGCGTTCTATCACAATAGCGAGAATCGGTTTGAAGATTTTATTCGGGGCCTTTCGAACACGATCTTCGTCGGCGAGCGCGCGTCGCGCAAACAACATTACACGACTTGGGCCGGAATGCCCGAAGGAGACGGTTGTATTCCGGCGATCGTGTGCGGCACATTATACAAAGGTTTCGACAATACCGGCGCCGGACACGGTTTTTCCGGCGACCATCCCGGCGGGGCGAATTTCCTCTTCGGAGACGGAAGCGTCCATTTTTACAGCGAGACCGTCAACCAGGACACGCTGAAAGAGCTGGCGAAACGAAAATAGATTCGGGAATCCGACCGGCCCGCAACGTAAATCGCCGGCGGATTTCGGAACGAACGGTTTCGCCGCCCTCGCCGACCGACGGGAGTGAATTGTCGGCCGTCCGGCTCTTTCCGGAGCGGGACGGCCGACGACGCCGTGACCTCGTCAGTCGGTTCCGCTTTGTTTTCCGCGCCGCATCCGCCGCACGGCGAGCAGAACGATCAGAACGCCGGCGACAAAGAGTAAAAAACGCAGACCGGTGTGGGGATCGGCGAATTCCGGCTCGTCGAGTCCGTAGTACCTGAGATAGAGTTCTTTTTTCGGCGCTTTGGCGCGATTGATCTCCCGGATTTCGTAGTCCCACGAGACGAATTTCGTTTCGTCGTCCGGATTGAAATAGAGTTTAGTCTGCGCGTGCCGGACCTGGAACGGCTCGCCGTTCTTCTCGCCGTAGGTAAAGACGCGCGTGTTGACGAACGGTTTTCCGCCCCTGTTGGAGTTCAGCCTCATCTCCTGCGGAGTCCACCCTCGTTCGGGAAGGAGCCGGACCGTTCCGGTTCTCATCTCGCCGAATCCCGCGACCACGTCGTCCGCGTTGACCTCGAAGTCGAATTCGACCGTCTCTTCCGGCTGATCGGGGACGTATTCGATGCGGGTGATTTCAAATCCGGGATTTTCGATGACGTCCGCCAAAGAGTTTCCGAAAACGTTGCACGGGAACGCGTCGTAAATATCGGAGACCTCGCTTTCGAGCGGATCGAACGATTTCAGATCCAGACACTCGTCCGCCTCCCACTCTTCTTCCGATTTTCTCTTACTGACCGCGAAGTAATACATATCGTTTTTTCCGAAACGGATCTCGTTATGGACCGGAGGGTTTTCCCACATGTCGCGGGGGAGTTCTCGTTTGAGGAGAAAACGTTTGCCGTCGGCATAGTAGTCGTATTTCCGTTTGATTTCGCCGTCCCGCTGCACCGAGGTCCACAGAATGACCAGATGAATTTGGTTTAAGGCTTTCTCCTGCGCCCGCATCGCGGCGCACCCTTCGGTTTTGAGGCGCGTCAGGAGCGTTTGGTCGACCCCGTCCGCGAAAAGCGCGGCGGTCAGGAAGAGGAGAAAGAAAGGCAGGGCGAAGAATTTGATTTGACGCATTGGTGAAAACCTCCCTCTTGGAAAGTGGAACGTACCCCCATTTTAGTTCAACCCCCATTTTAGTTCAGCATGACAATTTTATGTTTTCATTGAAACTGCGTCAACGGAATCGCAGAAAATCCTTTTCTACCTCACGGGGGATCGGAAACCGGGCCTATTAAAACGGAAGTCTCCCCGAAGCTCCTTGTTTCTGTTCGGCTTACCGGTTATAATCACCGTCGTCTGTATTATCGTTTCGAAGAAATTTCAAAAAAGGAGATCAATCTCAATGGATAAAAAGCGAATTGACATACGTTCGGGTTTTTCTCTGGTCGAGCTTCTCGTGACAATCTCGATCTTTTCGCGCCCCGTTCGCGGATCATGGAAACGAATCAGGCCGTTGAGGGGAAAAGCACCTACGGCGTCTGGGGCGCGCTCGGTTCGATTAACGGCGGAGAGAGCGTTTCGCTATGAAACGTGTCCGCGAGAGGAGCGTTTTTCGCGGGGGGAAGCGTTGGCAAGTTTCCCGGGCGGTCAAAGCCGATCCTCAGCGTCCATCTCAAGACGGGAGGTAGGCCTTTGGGCGTTTACTCCGGTCGTGGCGACCGGAGTTTACTAATTCTTCCGCCTCCTGGTCAAGAAGCGTGTTCAGCGTCTCTTCGACAAGACTTCAAACTAAATCCTTTAACTCCCCCTTCAAAGCTGACTCACTTTAAACTGTACGATACTCTCAGGCATAGTCTGCGCATTTACAGAATAGGATTTGCAGAAACAATCACAGCCCTATGGATGAAAGTATAGCTGAAAGAAATCGGAGGAAGGTCATTAGAAGGAATTCGTATATTCGTGCGCAGCCAAGATATTTACAAGAGAAAAGGGCGACCGGCAGAATGACAATGAAATTTAAAAATAACAACAACAATGATCCGGCTAATGGAATGAAACGTTTTTTCAGTAGCGTTTTGTTTCTTATTATAAATGCGGTCATTGCCGCAAAACCAACGGGACCTGCCGTAAGGTAACATGTAAAAAAGAATCTGTTTAGCAAAAGACTACGCCAGTCTGACGATATCGGTATTACTATTACTAAGTGGCTGAAAAAAAAGAGAAAAGGACAGGTGGCTCCAATAGCGGCCAAGATGAAATTTAAGCATTTTCGTTGGGTCATATGAATTGCCTTTTCTGGTAGGAGACTGCAAACCGAAGAATCGATGCATTGAAAGATATCTCAGTCAGCGATTTGTTCGGGAGAGTAATAAACCGATTGAATTTTGAGGAAGGTTCCGTTCTAAAAATTGAAAGCCCATTTATATTGCAAATAGGCCCTGGGTGATTGCTTTCTGGATCTCCGCCAAATTTTATCCGCGAGTTTAGACGGAGGACCAACTGTCTATGGAGTCCAAGTTGCATGTTTCAATGTGAACTCACAGGTTCTATAAGGCGCATAGCGTATTCTAATAACATTCATTCTCAACTCTGGTTGTAACAATCAATAGTGTGTACGTTTCGTTATCTGTTGTCCACTCGCCAGTCAACCAGTATGGGTGTCCATGACGTAACTCTACGTCATCAAGATCTAGCACTTCCGCGAATTTGTCTCTGACGGTGCAGTGATAACTTGCCACAATCGAGTATATGTCAATTGATTGTAAGTTGCCATCAATGTCATATGAAACCGAATGGTCTGTTTGCGTCGCGTACGATAACGCATCGACGTGTGTGTAACCATCGCCATAGACAAACATGCCGGGCGCCACCAATAGGTCCCATGTGAAGTCCCTTGGTGTGTTGTATGACACTTCGGATAACATCGTGCCGGAAAGAATATCAAGGGCTGTGTTATTTCTCGTGTCCGCCTTCATTTCACTCCATCTCTGTTCGCGATCTAGCGCTAAGGCACGTCTGTAGTCATCTTCTAGCCCTGCTTCTTCCAACGAAACAGAATCGTCCGGGCTTGGATTATCTCGGGAAAAGTAGTGCCAAATAAAATCTTCTATTCCCCACTCATTTTCATCAGAGTCTATTAACGGGGGCGCTTCCTGTTGAAGATTACAAAAAGAATAACTTATCAAATCAGAATATTCATCATCAGAGAGAAAAATGGAAACTTCAGCAATATCGTAAGTATCTGGTTTTTCGGGGTTGTACGCTTTTACTGATAGCTCTAGCCAATTTGTGAGAGACGTGTCATTATCTGTAACGTCACGGATGAGAGATAACTGGCCATTCATTTTGTTTATCACGAAAAGATCAGAATGATCCTCGAGCGAATATTCGACATGACCCGATGGTATGTTTGCAGTTACTGTTCCAACAATCATTTGCTTATAACCACGTGTCCTAAAATCTCTTGCTGTGTTTTCATTGATTGAAAAAATGTAATAATCCGTATTTATATCTGTCAGTGGAGAAGAGTCATTTCCAGAAATGAATTCCGGCGCCTGCAGGATTTCGATCGGTTCAACGTCCAAATCGTCGTAGTTAACCTGGTTCTGCGTCGAGCCGGAATAGGCCTGAATGATCTCCAGTACAACTTCCTCGTCCGGCTCGTAGAGAAAATCGGCGTTCGGCATCACGTAAAAATCATATTGATCTTCGCCAGACGGAATGGTGATAACAACCCGGCCGTTGTCGATGACGCCGATACCGCTTGTACTCCCGCCGGTACTGCTTGTAAAATGATAGTCGCCGAATGAAGCGCTATTACCGGGATCCGCCGTTCCCGAGACGTCGAACTGCACGTGAATCGGCTGCCAATCGGTCTCCGTCGTCTCGACGGTCAGACGAAACGATCCCGCCCGCTCTTCTCCGGAAATCCAATTGCACGGTTCCAGCGCGAGATCGTCCGAAGTCGTGAGGGTCACGACGGTTGTCTCTTCAATGGTCACGGCCGCGCCGTTGTCGGTTTGGTCGATCGCGTAGTAGACGTTGTCGTTCGGAACGATCGTAAAAACAGCCGTTTCGTCTCTTTCGGCAAGATGATCGTCGACCGGACGGAGTTCAACGGTGAGAGAAAGGGCGTTCGCGGGAATCCGCACCCCCCCGGTATAGACGTTGGTCTGTGAAACCGGATCGAACGAGGATGTCAGACTAACCTGCGTTCCGTCCGAGTGATATAACCTGTAGTCGGAATTCCCCAACGCGGTTCCCGTCATGTGGAAACGAACGAACAGAGCGTGCGTGGTGTCCGTTTCGTTCGAACGGGTGATGGTGTAGGTTCCATAATTCGGGTTGGAAGCGGGGGCTTCCGCGGCGACGGAATCGGTCGCGGTTACGGAAACCGTCCAGTCGTCGTTGTCGCCGATCGAGACTGCGGCACCTATGCCGGAAACGCCGTAATCGCGAAACCCGCTTGTGCTGATATGTGGAACCAGCGTCATAATCGCCGATTCCATATCCTCTTTGGCCGCGTCGTTGTTCGGACGGAGCTGAACGGTCGTACTCAGCGATCCGCTCGGTATGGTCACAACCCCGTAGTCGATCGGCGTCTGGGTTACGGGATCGACGGTATGATAAATCTCGATGGCCGTTCCCGATTCCGTAAAGAGTGTGTAGTCCGACGTCGAGGCGGTTCCGGACATCTCGAATCGGACGTTCAGAAAATGCGTGGTGTCCGTCTCGTTCGAACGGGTGATGGTGTAGGTTCCGTAGTTCGGGTTAGCCGCGGGGGCTTCCGCGGCAACGGAATCGGTCGCGGTTACCGAAACCGTCCAGTTGTCGTTGTCGCCGATCGAAACCGCGGCGCCTATACCGGTTACGTCGTAATCGCGAAATCCACTTGTGCTGATATGAGGAACCAGCGTCATAATTGCCGATTCCATATCCTCTTTGGCCGCGTCATTATTCGGACGGAGCTGGACGGTCGTACTCAGCGATCCGCTCGGTATGGTCACAAACCCGTAGTCGATCGGCGTCTGGGTTACGGGATCGACGGTATGATGAATCTCGATGGCCGTTCCCGATTCCGTAAAGAGTGTGTAGTCCGACGTCGAGGCGGTTCCGGACATCTCGAACCGGACGTTCAGAAAATGCGTGGTGTCCGTTTCGTTCGAACGGGTGATGGTATAGGTTCCGTAGTTCGAAGCGGCCGCGGGGGCTTCCGCCGCGGCCGCGTCGGTGGCGGTTACGGAAACGTTCCAGTCGTCGTTGTCCAGAATCGTGATCGAAGGGGTTAGCGGTCCTATGGAGTAGCTGAATTGCGACGAGACATAACCGGTAATCTGAATGGAGACGGTTTCGGTC
>CADBQY010000083.1 GCA_902796885.1 uncultured Planctomycetota bacterium | reverse complement strand
CGGGCCGTTTTACAGGTTGCCGGGGAACGGTTTGCCGCATTTCTTTGCGGCCCATTTCGTGGTGATCACGTAGGCGATCCGGTCGGCGGCTTTCCCGTCCCACAGGGGCGGGACGGTCGCGTGACGGCGGATGCCGTTGGTGATCTTTTCGAACGCCGCGAAAAATCGTTCCGGCTCGGAACCGACCAGGGTGTTCGTTCCCTGTTCGCAGGTGATCGGCCGTTCGGTATTCTCGCGCAACGTCAGGCAGGGGACGTCCAGCACGGTCGTCTCCTCTTGGATCCCGCCCGAATCGGTCATGACGAACTTGGCGTGCGCGTTCAGGTTCAGGAATTCCAGGTAGCCGAGCGGCTCGGTCAGGCGCAGGTTCGGCATCTTCCGCATCCGGTCGGTCAGCCCGAAAGTTTCGGCGTTTTTGCGCGTACGCGGGTGGATCGGAAAGAGGATCGGGTACTCTTTCTGCACCTTCTCGACGATATCGAGGATCCGCGCGAACGCCGCCGGGTCGTCGACGTTGCTCGATCGGTGAAGCGTCATGACGCCGTAGGTTCCCGGCCGCACGTCCATTTCGCTCAGCGTCGGCAGCGCTTTCGCTTTGCCAAGATTGGCCAGGAGCGTGTCGGCAATCACGCTCCCGACGTGAAAAACCTTGTCGCCGTACCTACCCTCTTTCCCCAGATTGACGATCCCCGACGGTTCGGAGCAGAACAGAAGACTGCTGATCGAGTCGGTCACGATCCGGTTGATCTCTTCGGTCATCGTCCGGTCGCGGCTTCGCAGACCCGCCTCGACGTGGATGAGCGGGATCCCCAGATGAACCGACGTCAGACCGCACGCGACGGTACTGTTCACGTCGCCCACCACCAGCACCATGTCGGGGTTATATTCCTTGCAGACCGGTTCGAACGCCTGCATGATCGCCGCCGTCTGGCTCGTCGGCGTCCCGCCGTGCACTCCCAGGTTCCTGTCCGGTTTCGGGATCTCCAGCTCGTCGAAGAAAAGACGGCTCATCCTCTCGTCGTAGTGCTGGCCGGTATGGATCAGATACGGCTCGATCTCCGGATGAGCGCCGAACGCGCGCATGATCGGCGCGATCTTCATGAAATTCGGTCTGGCGCCGGCAATACAGAGAACTTTGACCATCGTTGGCGATTGTAAACGCTGTTTTTTTGCGAAATATCAATTCGGGCAAAAAACCCCGAACGAGATCGTTTCCGAGGAAGAAAAAAACGAACCCTTTTGTCGTTAATATACCATTCTCCCGTCTTTTGACAAGGGTGATACCGCGCGTTAAATGAATTTCTTAAAAAAGACCCAGGGTGCGGGAAAGGGTCGCTCGGATTGTAGCGGAAAGTCGCTACGGGGGGCGGGAAAGCGGCGCGGGGGGCGTGAAAGTCGCGGCTCGGAGCTGGTGGGCTCGGGAGTATAGGAGCCGGGCGTGGGACGTGGGATGGGGCGGGGCGTGAAGGTCGCGGCTCGCGGACGGACGGGGAAGCGCTTCTCTGTTCCCGCTCGCGGCCGGTAACCAAGCCCCGCCAACGAGCGGGGCGCTGTCGGCTAGCTGAAACCTCGACGGGAATAATCGCCCGCCGCGGCTCGCGGTCGGGGCGCTGTCGGCTGGCTGAAACCTCGACGGGAATAATCGCCCGCCGCGGCTCGCGGCCGGTCAGTCTTGAAGAACTTCGGCCAGGTATTCCGCCGATGAATCGCGCCAGGACCGAAGTTCCGCCGGGGCGGGGGGAGTAAAGAGATCCGCGGTCGGCGGCGGCGCGCCGGGCTCGATCAGCCGGTCGGTCAGGTTCAGACGCGTCAGCAGCGAAAGAACGCGCGAGTTCATGTTCCCCTTCCGGTTCGGGTCTTGCCGCAAAAGCGCGTAAAACGGCACGCCCAGGTTGATCGAAAGCGCCGCGCCGTGAAACGAGTCGGTGACGGTCAGCGCCGCGTGCGCGATCAGACTCGCCAGGTCCAGCGGGTCGGCGCCGAACAGATCGGGATCCCGCGCGTCGTCTTCGACCCGAATCGGCACGGTCAGCGGACGAAGCCGGGTCGTTTTGAGAATTTGCTCCTTAAACGCGTCGAAATAGGGCAGGTTCCCCAGCCGGTAAAAAAGTATATAAGGGGCGTCGGGAACGCGGGACGAACGTCCCGCCAGCCGCCGCCATTGATCCCCCGTCAGCAGGAACGTCGGGTCGACCACCACCGGCGGCCGCCGCCCGGTCAGCTCTTCGACGATTTCCGCTCCCCTGGTTTCGCGTACCGCGATCCGGTCGAATCGGGTCAGGTACCGCTTCATCTCGCGCCGGTACCGCGCGGGGATCTCGTCGATCGCGAAACTCGACCCGTACGAAACGCGCCGTTTCCCCTCCGGTACGAAGTCGAGATAGTAAATCGGATTGCACCGGCCGAATCCGGTCGGGTTCCAGACCTGGTCGCTCCCGCTCAGGTAAACGTCGTATTCCGGCGGGTCGCGGTAGTATTCCTTAAAAAGACGGTTCGGATTGTCGTCGAGAATCAGCCGGTCCCGCTCGAACCGCCGGAACGCTTCGGCGCGAAGCGCCCGGCCGCGCCGGTACGATTCCGGCGGCGCCGGGGTTCGCCGAAACTTGCGGCTGAGTTTGCCGAGCGGATCCCGGAAGAGTCCGCCCCGGAAGATCAGACGGGTCAGCGCCGTCTCGCCCGGCGTACCCGGCCGGGTTCGGACGATTCGGCAGTCCCGCTGGAGCGTCTCGCGCGCATAAGACTGCGTGGCGTACGCCTGAAGCGCCGCGCCGTAGTTGCCGGTGTAGAAGGTGAACAGGCCGATTCGCGGCGCGGTCATTCGGATTCGGTCTCCCCCGACGCGAGCCGCGTGAAGAAATCTAGGTGCGCCGACAGGGATCGCGCCGGACTGAACCGCGCCTGCGCTTCGGCGCGGCATCGGTCGGCCGGTTTCGGACGCTTCGCGGCTTCGCGCAGGATGCCGAGAATCCGCGCCGGGTCGGCGTCGGGCGGAATCGGCGCGCCGATTCCGGGCGCGATCAGTTCGGCGTTCCCCGTCGCGTCGTATACCGCGGCGGGCGTGCCGCAGGCGAGAGCTTCGGCGGTCACTTTCCCGAACGTCTCCTCTTTTGAGCCCTGCACGAAAAGATCGGCGGCGGCGTAATAAAGCGCCAGCTCGGCGGCGTCGGCGATTCGGCCGACGGCGGCGATTTTTTCCGGCATCGGCGTTTTCGGCGGCGGGCCGACCAGAACGATCCGTTCGCTTTCGTCCAAAAGGGGCGCCAGGTTCAGGAACAGGTCGAGCCCTTTCCGGCCGTTCCAGGGGGCCGCCACGCCCAGATACATCGTTCCCCCTTCGGGGATTCCCAGCCTCGCGCGCAGGCCCGCGGCGTCGGCGGGGTCGGCGGGCCGGAAGACCCGGTCGTCGACCCAGTTGTAGATCCGCGTCCAGCGGACGGCGGGATGGTCTTTAAAGACGTAGGAACGTTTCGCCTCGTTTAAGACCCAGTCCGAAACGCCGATCACGCCGAGTTTTTTAATTTCGGCGAAAAGGCCGCGCCGCTCCCGCGCCGTTTCGGCCGACCGGTCGAAAAACCAGCTCCCGATTCCGTAATAGCCGGGGGGACATCCGCCGCAGCCGGTCCGCCATTTGTCGCACCCGCACCCCGCGTAATGAACGCAGCCGCCGGTATAGAACCAGCAGTCGTGAAGGGTCAGGCTGAGCGCGATCCGCCGCTCGGCGATATACCGCAGTAAAACGGGCAGGTTCAGGTAATGCGAATGGACGTTCTGAAGGTGGATCAGGTCCGGCTCGATTCGGTCGATCCGGCGGCAGAGCGCGCGCGTGGCGCCGGCCGAGCCGTGCGCCTGGTAGCCGGTGATCCGCTGGCGCAGCGAATGGAGTCTCCGGCCGAACATCGTGCCGATTTGGTAAAAGTTCGGTTCCGTTTCGCCGGCGAACGCCAGGGCGGCGACGTACGAGTCGTGCCCGCGGTCTTTCAGGTACCGGTGGATGTCGCGCGTGTTCGCGCCGGTGCTCCCGTTCGGATATCGGGCGTTGATCTGAAGGACGCGCATCGGTTCAGACGACGTCGACCCACCCCTGCCAGTTGAAGTGGTAGGGGCCGTAAATCGAAATCACCTTCATGAAATAAAGCGCGGCGACCGCGGCGAACGCGCCGACGGTGAACGCGTAGGGGAACGGAATGTATCGTTTCGCCTCCTCGATCAGTTTCGGCACCAGCAGGAACGAAAACGCCCGGTAGTAAAGGCCCAGACGGGTCATCCCCCCCCACCCATTCAGCGAGAACGTCTCGAAAATCGTGCCGATCAGCAGGAGGTTGATCAGGATCGTCTCCTCCTCCGTGAAGATGTACCCCGTGTTCTTTCGGCCTCCGCGCGAGTACATACAGACGACGTAGAAGAGGAAAAGGATCGCGTACCGGATCGTACAGTTCGCCGCGCTCCGTTCCCACTCCTTCTGTTCGCCGAAATAAGTCTCGACGCGGCTGTCCAGGTCGCCGAAGGTTCGGACGATGAAATCCCCCACGAAACTCGCTTTGTAGTAAATGAAGACCAGGACCGCCGCCAGAACGACGAGCCGGCCGATCCTGACCTCGGTTCGCGTAATAAAGTAGGCGGGGAAGAAAATGACCGCCGACTTGTGAAAGAGCATCCCGACCAGCACGAAAAACGTGAAGAAGAGGAAGTTCCTCTTCTGAATGTAGGGATAGGCGAGCATGACCCACCCCATGGCGACCGACTGCCGCAGACCCGTAAAGTTGAAGATGTAGGTGCCCAACGCGATATACGCGAAAAACGAAACGATCGGCGAGTCGGAATACCTGTAAATCAGCCAGCCGGCGACGCCGACGTAAAAGAGCGCGTAGGCGCAGAAGACGCCGTATTCCGAAAGCCCGCACAGACGCATCTGGTCGGTTACCGTGTAAAAGACGACGTCGCGCGGAAGCTCCTCGACCTCGCGGTTCTCCGCCCGGTTCGGCATGTAGTTGTCGAGGATCTGGTTGAACGTGACGTTGAATTCCGCGCCGACCATCTGGTAATAACGCTCGGTGTCGGTCCCGACCGTCTGATGGCGCAGACCGCAGAAGAACGCCAGACAGAGCGTGGCGATCGCGCAGTAGAGAATCCGCAAAAGCGGCGCGCGCTTTTCGCGTATCTGAAGAACGATCGCGTAGACCAGGCTGACGACGATCAGCGCGATCACGACCCACGAGTAGGTCCAGATCGTGTCGTTGTCGAACTGGCGCCACGCGCGCTCGAGGATACCTTGGAACATAATCGGCGGTAATCGGTTAGGCGTCGGCGGAGCCGCGGGCGGCGGTCAGCGCGGACAGACGGCGGAAAAGCTCTTGCCGGACGGTTGCGGCGTCGTGAAGCTCGCGGCCGACCCGCCGCGCGTCGGCGGCCAGACGGCTCGCGAATTCGGGATCGCCGGCCAGACGGCGGAGCGCGTCGGCGGCCTCGTCGGCCGTCTCGGCGGTCAGACCGCAGGCGTGGCGGTCGAAATAGGCGATCGAGTTCATCTCTCTCGGGCCGACCGCCAGGACGGGTCGGCCGGCGCGCAGGTAGTCGACGATCTTCGTCGAAAACGCGTCCCGCGCCCGAAGCCGGTAGGCGAGCGAGTTCCCTTCGGCGAGGACCAAAACGTCGGCGGCCCGCAGAATCGCCGCGATTTCGGCGCCGGGGACCGCGCCGCGGAATCGGACGGCGCCGCTCGATTCGAGTCGGCGTTTCAGACGGTCCGAAATCGGCTGCGAGGAGTAAACGTCGAGCCGCGCGTCGAGCCCGGCTTTTTTAATCGCTTCGCCGACGGCGATCAGCGATTTGTAACGGCCGTTCCCCAGGTTCCCCGTGTAAACGAGCGAAAGGGGCCGGCCGGCCCGGCGCGGCGGGATCGGATCGGGTTCGCCCGAAAAGTCGGCGCAGCGGGCGAGAACGCGGCACTCCTTGCCGAACTTGCGGCGGTAGTAGTCGCGCTGACCTTCGCTGATGACGTAAAAGTCGGCGCTTTCGAGGATCACGCGCCTGATCAGACGGCGGTTGGCAAATCGGTAAAGCCAGAACGCCGGCGAAACACTGAGTCTCCGAATCGAATAATGCTCGTCGTAAACGTAGCCGATCAGGGGGAGACCGGTTCGCTCTTTTAAGTAAAGCGCCATCGCCAGGGTCGGCATGACCGGGCCGACGTCGGTCCAAATCGCGTCGGGCTTGAAATCGTCGACGAACCGGTCGAGGTTCGGCGTGCGCCATCGGCCGAACCGCGCGACGAGCCAGTAGTTCAGCCGCTTGAGCCAGGTCCAGTGGTTCCGCCGGAAGAAGTCGATCAGACGCGTCTCCCGCGCGGTGCAGTCGGTGTACTCCCGAGCGGCGCCGTCGGACGCGGCGCGCCGCGCGACCTCTTCGCCGACCCCGCGGCGCGTGAACGCGCTTTTCGCCGCCGCTTTCGTGCCGATCTTGAAAAAGCGCGTTACGTTCGGCGGCGCGTCCGCCGCCGGCAGCGTCAGGTTAAAGTAGACGTGGGCGATCTCCAGGTTCGGGATCCCGCCGAATATCGAACTGTACGTGGATCCGAAACAGCCCCAGTTCGACCAATAGCTGGCGGAAACGACTAAAAGACGCATATGGAGTGTATGGTTGGGGACGGGATGGGGCTAGGCGTGAAGGTCGCGACTCGGCGTGGTAACCAAGCCCCGCCAACGAGCGGGGCGCTGTCGGCTAGCTGAAACCTCGACGGGAATAATCGCCCGCCGCGGCTCGCGGACGGGAAGGACCGCGACCGCGGGACTAGGCGTCCCCTTTCCGCTCCTTCAGCCGGGCCGCTCTCTCTTCAAATTCGGATACAGTCATCCCGGCCTTCTCCGCCGCCTGGTCGAGCGAAAGAAGACCCTCTTCGATGAGATCGAACAAAAGCGTGATTCGCTCCTCGGCT
>CADBQY010000082.1 GCA_902796885.1 uncultured Planctomycetota bacterium | reverse complement strand
CGTGCTGTAGTAGATGTCCATCTGGGCGTGATTGACATTGTTGTTATTCTGGGAGTTGTAATCGGAAACAGCCCCGTTGTAGATCCCCGCGCCGCCGATATAGGCGGACATCGAAACCGAAGCGTTCTGCGAGTCGATCGTGTTGTCGGCGATCAGGTCGTTGACCAGCATCGCCACGCCGGAGTTGTAGATCCCGCCCCCGTGGCACCAGCCGTTGTTCTCGACGCGGTGGTCGCCGATCGAGTTGCCGGTCACCGCGGTGTTGGTGATCACCAGACCGTAAGCCCGGCCGGCGGCGGCGCGGTTGTAGTCGGAAAGGTAGTGGAAGACGCCGCCCCCCTTCTGGAAAAAGGCCGCGCCGACGATGGAGTTGTCGGAAATGACGGAGTCGGCGATTTCGGCGGCGCCGAAGACGCAGATCCCGCCGCCGTAACCGTATCCGTACCCCCACTGGGTGTACCCGCTGTTCAGATAGTATTCGGAGGTCAGTTCGTTCCCCGAAACGGTCAGTTCGGAACCGGAAAGCGACGAACGCTTCCCGATGAAGATCCCGCCGCCGGCGACGATAATATTGTTCGCGCGGTCCCCCGTCTGCATCACGGCGTTATCGACGACGCTGACGTTGTCAAGGAAGAGATCGCTGTAGTAGATCCCCGCGAGCCCGCCGCCGCCGATATTGGTGTACGTCGCGCCTTCGACCGCAAAATCGGTCGTCACCGCGAGGACGCTGTCCGAAATGGTCGAATTCGAAAGATAGAGCTTCACGTTCTGAAGCGCGAGAACGCCCGCGCCGCCGGAACCGCGCGAAAGCGCGGCGTCGGCGCCGCCGGTGAAGTTCAGCCCGTCAATCGTAACGTTAATATTGTAGCTGGCGTAGTCGTGCTTCGGGCAATCCGGAACGGAATTGAAGTTCTGGTAGTTCCCTTCGACGGCGACCTGATAGTCGAACGATTTCAGGAAAAGAACGCGGCTCTCGCCGCCGGCGTCGACGGTGATGTTGTCGGCGATAATGTTCATATTGGCGATGATCGCCAGCTGGCCGTTTTGCAGCGCGATCGTCCCGCCCGCCAGTTCGGGCGCGAAGGTGATCGTCGGGATTCCGTTGAAGGTGCCGAGCGTGGCGTATTCGATCGCTTCGCGAAGCGAAACGACGCCGTCCGAACCGTCGGCGACGTCGTCAAGAGTCGTCACGACGAGGTAATCCTCGACCCCGGCGCCGGTGTATTCGCCCGGATTGGCGCCGATCCCGGCGTAGGCGGCGACGCTGTCGGTCCGAATCGTCAGGTCGATCGTATCGAAGTTCAGGTTCCCTTCGGCGTCAAATTCGGGCCCCGCGACGAAATAATCCCCCATCATCCCGATGATCGAGTTTTCGCAGTCGAACTTGCTGAACGTGTCGTCGATGTTGAACATCTCCCACTGAAGAACGCCGCCGCCGGAAAGCTGTCTGCTGTAATCTTCCCAGACATCGGCGTTCGCCCCGTCGCCGCCGACGTTTCCGGCGATGATCGAGTTGGTGACCGTCGTGTCGGTGATGGAGAATTCGTGAGTGTAGGCCCCGGCCGTACCGCCGACGCCGAAAAAGTTGGAGTTATAAATCGCCCCGGCGCCCTTGTTCGCGACGACCGAGCAGTTGGTCAGGTTGAGGGTCCCCTTGTTATTCCAGAACACGCTGCCGGTATCGGCGGTGTTCCCGTAGAAATTGCTGTTCGTCGCGTTGACCGTCGCGCTGGTCCCCTGCCCGTTGATGTAGGCGAACCCGCCGTAGAGAGCTTCGTTGCCGTAGACGTTGCAGCCGTTCACGTTCAGCGTACCGGTCACGTAAATCGCGCCGCCGACGTAGCCGGCCGCTGTGTCGGTGGCTGTGTTGCCGTAGACGTCGCAGTTATCCAGGGTCACGGTCTTCCCCGCGCCGACGGCAAAAAGACCGCCGCTCGCCGCCTGGGTCGCGTACCCGCCGGTCAGGCCGAGACCGGTGAACGTGACGTCCGTGGCGTTCGCCCCGAAGGTGAAAAGGAAGTTCTCGCCGCCCCCCTGGAAGGTGACCTGACCGCCGCCGTCGATCGTCACGTTTTTCGTGAGCTGAATCGCCGACGTGATGGTGATCGTCCCGGAGCCGTCGAAACGAATGGTGTCGCCGGCCTGGGCGGAGGTAAGCGCCCTGCGCAAACCGTTGTACGTGATGTCGGTCACGACGACCTCGGCGCCCGTCTCGGCGGGCGCGACGAGTTCCGCCGCCGCGGCCTCGCCACCGGCGGTCACCGCCAGGAGCATACGGTCTTCAAGACTTTCCAGACGGAGCGAACGATTCTTAATCTTCTTCATAAAACAACCCTTTCGTAAAATAAAAAACGGGAATTTAATATACATTACGCCAAATGACCTGACTCATTCTTGCTCGCGGCGCGTTGGCGCCGCGTAGCGCGAAGCGGAAACAAGGCGACTCCGCGCCGTGATCGGATTATAGCAAAGATCCCGCAAAAAAACAATGCAATCCGCAAAATTTTTCACTTATGCGAAAAATAATATCGGCCCGGACTGTTTATCCAGATTTTACTATTTTTCCCATTTTCTCTAAATACCGTTAAGACGCGGTACGCGTCGCTTCCGTCTCCCCGCTTCGAGAAGAAACGCCGGAGCTGTCCGCCCAAAGGGCGCGCGCCGTATGGCCGATAAATTGTAATCGTTTCTCCAGAAAAAAAGCCCCGCCGAATCGGCGGGGCTTTCCGTAAAGAAACCCAAAAAGGGCCGGACTCAGAAGACGTCGAAGTCGACGTCCAGGTCGCCAGCCTCGTAGGCGGCGAAGACCGCGTCCGCGGCAAGCGGACGAGGATACGTCAGGTCCTCGTCACCCGCCTCGCTGAGCCAGTTGTTG
>CADBQY010000081.1 GCA_902796885.1 uncultured Planctomycetota bacterium | reverse complement strand
GCGAATACACCCAATCCGATTCGAACGGATAACCTTCGGTTCCGTAGACCGATGCTCTATCCAATTGAGCTATGGGTGCACAGCGCGCGGCAAACTCCGCCCACGATGACCATTAGACCATTTTTTTGGTTTTCCGCAAGGGGGGAGGGAGTCTCTTGCCCGTTCCCTATTCCGGCATGGCGAAGGGATATCGTTAACCGTTAAAACTGTTCGAGGAACCTTCCGATTTCACGGAAAAAAATGCCGTCTTATTGACTTTTCCGGTTATTTGCGCTTAAATCGATAAGGGAGGGATTATATCGGAGCAGAATATGGGCAAAGCCGAATCATATACTATCGAACCTGAGATTTTGTCTTTCCGGACCGCGGATAATTGTCCCTTTAACGGAAAGGGGAAGGGGTACACCCTCATCGAGGTGATGATCGCCGTGACGCTGACCCTTGTCCTGATGTATGCCCTGGCGGCGATTTTCGGACGGGTTACGTCGATTATGACCCAGACGCAGGACATCCTTTCGATGACCAACAACCTTCGCGCGGCGAAAGACCGTCTGCGCGAGGATTTGGAAAATCTGACGGTTCCGCACCTGAAAGCGCCGACTTCTCGGTATGGTTTTTTTTCCTATTCGGAAGGGCTTGGGAATGCGTTTACTTATCTTAATTTTGAACACGTTCCTTTCTACGGTTTTTCTTTGATTCGACCGCAAAACTCTCGTACCCGGACTATCTATGGAAATTTCAACCGTCGA
The DNA here is from genome assembly GCA_902796885.1 of uncultured Planctomycetota bacterium. Taxonomy (GTDB): domain Bacteria; phylum Planctomycetota; class Planctomycetia; order Pirellulales; family Thermoguttaceae; genus RUG695. Next base: position 4,986 of record CADBQY010000081.1, on the reverse strand, counting down.
ACCGCATCTCTTGATACTACTGTCGGTGATACCGATGACATTCTTTCCTTTACTGTGCGAGCGCCTGCGGGGAAGTGGTTCCGCGGTCGTTGTTTTAGGGATAATCTGAGTCCTTCTGATTATTTGGCTTCGATTGATGATAATATCGAGATCATCGAGTCGGAATACGCGGAAGTGATTTGGTTCTTACGAGGGACAACCCTCTATCGCCGTGTTTTGCTTATTGTTCCTGATGAATTTCTAGAGAAACGGCTCCAGTCAGTTAACCGTTATATCCGTTACCAGATCGACAATGACAACGGAAATAGTGAATATAGCAACTTATATGAAAATTACCTTCCTGACGGCACTTGGAATCCTCTTTTGCCTAGTTCTGGTTATGGGTTTTACCGCTTTTTTGATATCTCAGTCCATTATGACGATGATGCGAGTCTGAACTGGAATGATGTCAATGGAGTTTCCTATAGCTCGGTTTCACGTGTTGTTGCTAACACTTTACACGATCTCGCCAATCGTAAGAATCGGTTCGGATATTGGGCATCTCCGGTGATTTATCCTTCCGATTCGAGTGTTGCTGCACCAGCACCAGATTCTGGTCTTCATGGTTTTTACGGCGGCTGGTACTGGATGCGAATGCCGACGCTTCAAGAAAGTACTCTTTGGACCGGTAGGCCGAATTCCGTGTTTAGCTTCTTCTGCGCGGGTTTTCCTTTCGGCAGGGCTCCTTTTGATTTTAATCTCAACGATCAATCTCCTCAGTCACCTTTATCATTTTGGATGGGTGAATATCTTCGGTTGGGGCTCGGACATAATGGTCCGAATCCAGAAAGGAGTATAACTTTCGATAACGAAAATCTGCCTGATGATTTCTTTATTGATCAATGGCAAATGCCCCATCCGTGGTTTCAGCAGCAACAGTTTTCAGGACAGCTGGATCTTTCCAACATTGTCGCTCCTACCGAATCCAAAAACTTGAATACTGATGTCTTTCTCACGAACGTTCTTTGTTTTGACGTGAAGGTCTGGAATGAGAAAAGCTCTTCCTTTGTTGATCTGGGAGAGGAGTCTTTTTATGAGCCGCAGAATGACGCTGAAGCGAAATACGATTTAGATATCGAATCGGATTCTTCTGATTTCCGTTCTAGTGGAAATTATGGTTTGGGTAGAGTTGAATATGCTACCCAGTTTGCGCCCCTATATGATCCTGCTATTCACAGTACACTTTCGATTCCCTATCGGCCTATCATGCCTGCGGTTTTTGATACTTGGACAGATGAATATCAAAAGGATTTCCTTTCTCAAGTTTGGTCGCTTGAGGATGGGACGATTGCTAAAAATTTAAACGCGTCAAGCCGTCCCGGCTTTACCGTTGGCGATATTCCCCTCGACGGGAACGTAACCGCGGCGGATCTGCCCGACTATCCCCCGCCGTATGAGGCGGAAATTAAGGTCATTCAGGTTGAACTCCGCACGTTTGATCCGGTAAGCCGCACCATCAAAAACGCGACCGTCGAAATTAAAATTCCGTAGAATTATCTTATAACCATGGTCCCCCTTCTTTCACAAAGGGGGATTTTTATGAAAGGATCCTTGGATGTCAGAACCTACTCAACAAACCCCGGCATTACCCAGGCGTCTGGTTTCGCTCGACGCCTACCGCGGCGCGAATATGTTCTTCATTATGGGAGGCTCGTCTCTGTTTGCCGCCCTGGCCGCGCTCTGGCCGGGATGCCCGTTTTGGCAATGGGTCGGCTCGCAGATGCATCATGTGTCGTGGCACGGAGTTGCCCATCACGATATGATTTTCCCGACGTTTCTCTTTATCGCCGGGTGCGCGTTTCCATTTTCCCTGGCTCGTCAACGCGAGAAGGGACGGACTACTTGTCAGATCGTCCGAAAGATCATTATTCGCGCACTTTTGCTCGTTTTGATCGGAATTATCTACAACAACGACGTCCGTTTCGATTTTGCGAACCTGCGTTATTCGTCGGTTTTGGGACACATCGGGCTGGCGTGGATGTTCGCCGCGCTTTTTGCGATGGCGTTCGGGGTGCGAGCTCGGGCGGCCATTTTAGTTTTTCTCTTGGTCGGATATTGGTTGGCGATGCGTTCGTTTCATGCGACCGATATCGACCCGAACGCCGACTGCTGGTCGATGGAAGGATCCCTTGCCGGTTTTGTCGACCGACACGTTCTTCCCGGACACCTGTATCGCGATATGCACGATCCCGAAGGCCTCTTTTCGACGATTCCGGCGATCGGAACGGCGATGCTCGGCGTTTTTGCCGGTGAATGGTTGCGGAAAGACGGCGTAAATGTTTGCGGTCACAAAAAGGCGTTCGGTCTGATTCTTGCCGGTGCTCTGCTCACCCTGATCGGCTGGGTTTGGAATTTCGATATGCCGATCAATAAGAATCTCTGGACCAGTTCGTTTGTCTGTTTCGTCGGCGGGTTCTCGATGGCCGGACTCGGGATCTTCTATTGGATCATCGATGTTGTCGGGTTTAAATGGTGGTCGTTTCCGTTCATCGTGATCGGGATGAACTCGATCACCATCTATCTGGCACAGAAGTTTTTCTCGTTTTCGCAGGCGGCGTCCATTCTTTTTAAGGACGCGATCGAGCGTTGGTCTCCCGAAATGTATCAGGGGGTTTTCAACGCGGCTGCCTATGCGCTGACATGTTGGATATTCCTCTTTATCCTCTATAAGTGCAAGGCGTTTATTAAGATTTAACGGGATGCCGCCTGGTCGTAGACCATCAGTTTGGCGACGAGTCGGGCGGCAAGAAATTCTGTGACAACTTGACCTGGGATCGGTGCCGTCTCGACCACGTCGGCGCCGATCACTTTTTTCGCCTGGAAGACCGCGCGAAGTATTTTTGTGACCTGCCGCCACGTGAGTCCTCCCGGTTCGGGGGTGCCGACTCCGGGTGCGAATGCTGGATCGAAGGCGTCCATGTCGATCGTGATATAGACCTTGTCGGAGAGACGGCCTGTTATTTCCGTCAGCGCGGCATCAAAATCGTCTTCGATTTGCGAGGGGGTGATGAAACGTCTGACCCGGTCGGGACAGACGGCGAGATCTTCTTCGGAAAAACTTCGAATACCAACCTGAACCAGATTCGGAGTGATTTCCAGAGCGCGGCGCATGACCGAGGCGTGAGAGTCGCGTCCGCCGGGCGGAAAACTCTCGCGCAGATCGGAATGTGCGTCAAATTGGAGAACTGAAAGGTCGGGATAAGTTTCGGCCGCGGCGCGTAGAAGGGGGGCCGTAATGGAATGTTCGCCTCCAAGGGTAATCGGCATCCGCCCTTCGGAAAAGATGCTTTCTTTTTTCGCACGTTTGTAAATTGCTTCCATCTCAGCACGAGGCGTCGGTTCCGGAGTCAGAGGTTTCAGGGTACGTATTCCCGGCTTCCAGAATTCGATGAACGTCTCTTCGTCGATATATTCCATCTGATCAGAAACCGCCAGAATTCGTTCCGGCCCGGCCGCGGTTCCTTTCTCAAAACAGACGGTCCCCTCGTAGGGGATCGGAAGGATCACATAGCGGGATGTTTCGCCGGTATATTCGGGGGGGAGTTCTAAAAAAGTTGCGTTTTGATCTTTCATTGTCTCTAAACGAGTTTTGAGGGAAATAAAATACTCCTTGCGTCTGGGACAGGGAACCGATATCGGACTACGGCTGTTGGAATGCCAGACGGTACGGGGCGATCGTTTCGGGAAGCGAATCTTCTTCGTCGAGACGACGGATTTCTTCTCCCTTTTCTTTAAGGGAGTCGAACAGACGGTCCGGAGCGGAGAAGTAGATTTCATGGATAGCGCATTTGCGTGCGGTACGGATTTTGTCGTCAACATCGTCGGCGTTCAAGAGACCCGAAAGAGGTTTGCCGCGATAAAAGTTCCAACCGCCGAAACAGATCGCTTTCGGTTTGCTCAGACTCGCCCCATCGACTGCCGCCGCCAGAAGCGCTGCCGCGAGCGGATAGGTTGCCAGAGCGCAGTCGAACGTGTTTTCCGGTTGATGGCTCAGATCGGTAAACTCTTTACTGGCAGGGACCAGGTCGAACAGATCGAGCGATGCGGCGCGTTTGTCGCCCATGTCGCGAAGTTCGGCCTTCATCTCTTCGACGACGTTCTCGGCGACTTGGCAGAGGTCTTTCGGTAGGAGCTGTTTGGCGACTTGAGAGTCATCGCATTGTCGTTGCCACGCCAGATAGATGACCGGATTCCGCTTATAACCGCAGTTATGTCCCCAGGTCTTCAGGGGCATAAAGATGGGAAACGCTTCGGTATAGAGTTCAATTTCGGGCGACGGGGCAACGCAGTGGGATTCGGTATCTTCGCGGAAATCAAAAAGTCCCCACACTTCCACATTTCCGTCGGCAAAGGGGGAATATTCATGCGTGTACATCGTTTCGACTCTCCTTTTTAATTGTAGATAAAGAGCATCTCGCGGTATTTGGGAAGCGGCCAGAGTGCGTCGTCGACCATATCTTCGGCATGGTCGACGATCTCGCGCAGACGCTTCATGTTGTCAATGATTCCCTCGTGTTCGCCGCCCAGAGCCTTTTCGAGAGCTTCGCATCCCTGGTTGAGCTGATCGAGGAGATCGCCGAACGAATCGGCGAGACTTTCGGTCGCGACAAGGCCGTGTTTCGATTTGGCAGTACGTGCCGCTTGGAGAGTCTCGAGAGTTTCCCGGTACTGACGAGTTACGACAGGCAGGATCATTGTGCGGGCGATTTCGAGCGCCACCCCCCCTTCGATCCGAACTCGGGAATGGTAGTCGTTTCGAAAGACTTCGAATCGCGAGGCTAGCTCGGCTTTTGAAAAGACGCCATACCGGCTGAACAGCTCGACGTTTTCCGGCTTAATGTAGGCGCGAAGAGCGTCGATCGATTTCCGAGTGTTTGGCAGGCCGCGCCGTTCGGCTTCATCGACCCATTCGGGACTGTAGTTGTTCCCGTTAAAGATGATTCGACG
>CADBQY010000080.1 GCA_902796885.1 uncultured Planctomycetota bacterium | reverse complement strand
GGACATCTGGCCGAAAAAAGACTCGGTGCTCGACGTGATCCGCGTGGCGTTCTACCACTACCAGCTCGACGAGGCGCTGGAGATGATTGCCGACGCCAAAGAGAAAGGGTACGAGGTCTGGGGAAACATGATGGCGGTCACCGATACCGAAGAGAAAGATATCGACCGCTGTCTGATCGGTCTGGCCGAGTCGCCCGCCGACACCGTCGCCATCGTCGACAGCTACGGCACCCTCCTGCCGGAATGGACGGCGTATCTCACGAAAAAGTACGTCGCCGCGGTCGGCCCGGCGGGAAAAACGGTCGGGATTCACGCGCACAACAACCAGCAGCTGGCGTTCGCCAACACGATCGAAGCGGTTCGCAACGGCGCGATGACCGTCGACGCCTCGATCGGCGGGCTGGGACGCGGCGCGGGGAACTGCCCGATGGAACTTCTGCTCGGGTTCCTGAAAAATCCGAAACTTGACATTCGGCCCGTCTTCGAATGTCTCGAAAAACATTTCCACATTCTGCAAAACCAGATGGAATGGGGACCGTTCCCCGAATTCATGATTACCGGTCAGGCGAACAAGCACCCGCGGGCGGCGATCGCCGCGCGCGAAGGGATCCAGCGGGGAAACTACGCCGAATTCTACGATTCGATTTTCGGAGATCAAAAGAATGGCTGAACCGAAAAAGATTATCGAGCCGCGTACGCTCAAAGGGTTTCGGGATTTCCTGCCCGAGATGATGATCCCGCGCGAGAAGATGATCGCCCGTGTCTCGGAGGTCTACCGCGGCTACGGATACTCTCCGATCGACACGCCCGTCCTCGAATACCTGGAAATTCTTTCCGGCAAGGGAAGCGACGAGACCGACCGCCAGCTCTATAAGTTCAAAGACCACGGCGGGCGGGAAGTCGGAATGCGCTTTGATCTGACCGTACCGTTCGCGCGGTTCAGCGCCCAGCACGCGCCGGAACTGATTCTCCCGTTTAAACGGTATCATATCGCCAAGGTCTGGCGCGGCGAGAACACTCAGGCGGGCCGGTACCGCGAATTTTCGCAGTGCGATTTCGACGTGATCGGAACCACGTCGGTTCTATCGGATATCGAAACGGCGCTGGTGATCAACGACGTGATGCAGCGGGTCGACCTGCGGAGCGACGAGCCGTTCACCCGATTCAAGATACACGTCAACAGCCGGAAGATCCTAAACGGCCTGTTGGAGAAAATCGGATTGGCCGACAAGGCGGTGCCGATTCTCCGCGCGCTCGACAAACTCGCCAAGATCGGGCGGGAAAAGGTGATCGCCGAAATGGCCGAAACCGCCGGGGCGACGGAAGAACAGGCGGGAGCGATCCTCGGCGTGGTCGCCGCCGACGCCGGCGCCGACCCGCGCCGCCGGCTCGACGAACTCGCCGCGCGTCTGGCGGGGAACGAACTCGGTCTGGACGGGGTCGAAACGCTCCGGCAGATTTTCGACGCCGCCCGCGCCGCCGGAATTCCCGAAGGACGGTTTGTCCTCGACGTGTCGATCGCCCGCGGACTCGACTACTACACCGGCACGATTTTCGAGACGTTCCTCGACGACCTTCCCGCGCTGGGGAGCGTCGCCAGCGGCGGGCGTTACGACAATCTCGCCGGACTCTACACCAAGACGCCGCTGCCAGGAATCGGCGCGTCGCTCGGGATCGACCGTCTTTTCGCGGGATTGGAAGAACTCGGCATGGTCGAGAAGGTCTCCTCGCCGGTCAAGGTGCTGATCCCCTACTTCGACCGCGCGCTTTCGCTGGAATACATCAAACTCGCCTCGCTCCTGCGCCGCGGCGGAATCGGCGCCGAAGTCTATCCTGAACCGAAAAAACTCGGTCAGCAGCTGAAATACGCCGACCGAAAAGGGTTTTCGGCCGCGCTCATTTTGGGAAGCGGCGAACTCGAAAAGGGGGTCGTTCAGGTCAAAAACCTGAAAGCGCAGACCCACGAAGACGTCCCTTACGCCGACGGAGGTGAAGAGTTGCTCGCCTACCTGACCCGTCTTTTGAACCGCTGACCCGATGAAACTGATCCTCGTCAGACCGCGCGGTTTCTGCGCCGGAGTGAACCGCGCGGTACAGATGCTTGCCCGCACCTGCGCCGAGTCCGACTCGGCGCCGATCTACGTTCTGCACGAGATTGTACACAATTCCTGGGTGGTCGAGGATTTCCGGAGGCGCGGCGTACGGTTCGTCGAGTCGCTCGACGAGATTCCCGAAGGGGCGACCGTTCTTTTCAGCGCGCACGGCGTCTCCCCCTCGGTACGGCGCGAGGCGGCGCGCCGCGGGCTGGCGGCAATCGACGCCACCTGTCCCCTGGTCGCCTCGCTCCACCGCCAGGCGTGTCGGTTCGCCGAAGACGGCTGGCATATTTTTCTCATCGGACATAAAGGTCACCAGGAAGTGATCGGTACGCTGGGCGAAGCGCCGCGCCAGATGACGCTCGTCTCGTCGGCTGACGACGCGAAGACGCTCACTCTTCCCGAATCGGCCGACCCGGACCGGCTCACCTATCTGACGCAGACGACCCTTTCCGAAGAAGGGTGGCGCGAGATCGTCGCCGCGCTTCGCGCGCGGTTCCCCGCGCTGACCGATCCGCCGGGAGCGGGAGTCTGTTTCGCGACGCGGAATCGGCAGGAAGCGGTACGCCGGGTCGCTCCCGAAGCGGACGCCCTTCTGGTCGTCGGGAGCGCCAACAGCTCGAACTCCCGCCGTCTGGCCGAACTGGGAGAGATGTCGGGAACCCGCTCGCTGTTAATCAACGGACCGGACGACATCGATCCGGCGCAGTTTTCCCCCGAAATGACCCTCCTGATGACCGCCGGCGCCAGCGCACCGGAAGAGGTCTTTCAACTCTGCGTCGAGAAGCTCGCGCGTCATTTTCCGGTCGAAATCGAAGAGCGCGCCGTCTGCGAAGAGAACGTCCGCTTCAACTGCTAGCCCGGCGTCGGCGGTCCGGCCAAGAGGCTAAAAACGCCGATTTTCTCTTGTTCTCTTGTCGATTTTGGCGTTAGGTTATAGAATGATCCAAAACATCGCTTGCGTTTTCGGCGATTTGCCGGATCCTTCCGCACGCCCGTTCCACGACATTCGAGGATATTTATGAACCGAACCTTTATTCGACCGAACCTCCGCGCCGCGCTGGTTCTGACCGCCGCGCTCCTCCTGCCCCTCTTTACCGGGTGTTACCCCAAAGACGAAGCGAAAGCGCCTTCCGAGACGCCGGTCACGGTTCGGCTCGCCAAGCCGCTGGTGGGCGACGTGGCCGATTATTACAAGACGACCGGGCACACCGACATCACGCCGGTTTTGATTTCGCCTCGCGTCCGCGGCAACCTCGAAGAGATCTGCTTCGAACCGGGCGACATCGTCAACGAAGGGGACGTCCTCTTTAAGATCGAGCAGTTCGACTACAAGGCGAAGGTCGACAACGCCAACGCCGAATGCTACATTGCCAAGGCGCAGTTCGACCGCGCCGAGTCCGAATATCAGCGTCAGGTGAACATGGACGCCAAGGGACCGGGGATTACCACCAAAGAGGACGTGGAACGCGCCAAGGCGGCGCTGGAAGAGGCGCGCGGCCGAGTTAAGTCGACCCAGGTCGCGTTTGAACAGGCAAAAAAAGACCTGGAGCGAACCACCATCACCGCGCCCTGCCGCGGCAAAATCAATAAGGCGGAAGCGGCGGTCGGCGACTTGCTCGACGGCACGATCGGCACGCCCCAGGCGCTGACAACGATTATGTCGATGGATCCGATGTATGTCTATTTTCAGATCACCGACGCCGAGTTTAACGCGCTTTACTCGCACCTGCTCGGACTCGTCAGGGAAACGCTGGGCGATCAATACGACCCGTCCAGACCGCTCGACGCCAAAGAGCTGGTTCAGACCCTCGAGCAGAACAACATCGCGCAGTCGATCGAAATCGAGATGCGCCTGCCCAACGAGCCGGAAGGGGAATACCCGCACAAGGGAACGATCACCTATTCCGAAAACACCGCCGACCGAAACACGGGAACCGTCACACTGCGCGGCGAGTTCCCGAACCCCACCTACGAAATCTTTCCGGGGATGATCTGCAGCGTGCGCGTGAAAGCCGAAGATATTCCCAACGCCGTTCTGGTCGAGGAGAAAGCGATCTGCCACGACCTGAGCGACACGTATGTCTGGGTTCTGGACGACAACGGCCGGCCGCGCAAACAGCTGATCGAAATCGGCGGCGAAT
>CADBQY010000079.1 GCA_902796885.1 uncultured Planctomycetota bacterium | reverse complement strand
GTCACACGGAGCCGAAACCGAAAGCGCCGCTCCCCTCACCGAAGAAGGCTCAGCCCGTCCAGGAGGAATTTGCGGATACCGATCGTCACGATCCCGCTGTTGTCCCGACGCAGGCCGATGTTTTCTTTGACCACGATGATCTTTTTAAACCCGTCGTTCACCGCCCGCAGGCTCCGTTCCTCCTGCTCCCGCTTCTGCGCGGTCGCGACGTCGGACGCGGACTGAATGTAATACTGCTCGTCGCCGAGACTGGCGACGAAATCAATTTCCAGCCGCTTTTTCACCGTCTTGTCGGTCTTGTCCTTCGAGAACTTATCAACGACGCCGATATCGACCCGATATCCGCGGATTTTTAACTCGTTGTAGAGAATATTTTCCATGATGTGGTTTTCTTCCGTCTGGCGAAATCCGAGCCGCGCGTTTCGCAGACCGACGTCTTCAAAATAGTATTTTGCGGGCGAACCGATATATTTCCGCCCCTTGACGTCGTAACGGACGGCTCTGCTGATCAGGAAGGCGTCGGCGAGATAATCCGTATAGTTCGCCAGCGTTTTCAGACTGATTTCTTTCCGCTCGACGCTCTTGAACGTCTTTGCCAGTTTCGGAAAACTGGTCAGCGAACCGATCGAAGACGCCAGGACGTTGACCAAATCGCCCAGCTCTTTGCGGTGCCGTACCTTATGACGGTCGACGATGTCCGAAAGATAAACTTTCTGAACCAGGGAATCGAGATATTCGACCTTTTCCCGTTTCGATCCCATCGCGGTGATCAGGGGGAGTCCGCCGTAGACGTAGTAGTCGTTCCAGGCGTCGTCGGGGCTTCCCCGGTAAACGGAAGAAAACTCGCGGAACGAGAGAGGATGAACCCGAAGTTCAATACCGCGCCCTCGAAATTCGGTGACGACGTCCGAAGAAAGGAAGCGGGAATTGCTCCCCGTAACGTAAATATCGGCGTTCGGAAGATGGAGAAGGCTGTTAAGAACCTCCTCGAATCTCGCGAGGAGCTGAACTTCGTCGATGGTGATATAGTAGGTTTCGCCGTCGGCGATCCGCCCTTTCACGTATTTGAGCATCCGGTACGGATCGCGGAGTTCCTCGTTTTCGAGATCGTCGAGTATGACCTCGATGATGTGATCCTCTTTCACCCCGCTTTCGAGCAGGTGTCTGCGGAATAGGTTGAGGAGGAGGTAAGATTTCCCGCAGCGGCGGATCCCGGTGACAACCTTGATCAGCCCGTTTTTCTTCCATTCGATGAGTCTGTCGAGATAAATATCGCGTTTGATTTCCATCGCGCCGCCTTCTGTTACTCTATTCGGTGTGCCCACACCTTTTTTAGTAATAATTGTAATCAAGAACGGCATATAAAACAAGGGAGGACGGAGAATTATGAAGAATCGCTTATTTTTACGTCTTATTCTCTATTACCTAAAAAGGTGTGCCCACAACCTTTTAGGTAATAGGCGTTTTGCCCCACGAAAAAAACGCGCCCTTTCCTCCGAGGAAATCGAGGAAAGGGCGCTCGGTCCCCGGGCTTGCGCCGCGGAGACCAGTTTAACGGAGGGATGAGATTTAGTCTTCTTCCCGTTCGCCGATTTTCGAGCCGATCAGCCAGACGGTCGGGACGGCGACGGCGGCCAGGATAAGCGCCGGAATGATCCGTTCGACGGTCGTCGAATTCGAGTCGAGAAGGCCTCTGCCCAGGAACCCGATCATCATGCTGAAACAGAACGCCATCACGGAAATCAGGACGCGGTTCTTCTTCCCCTGCGCGGTGAGCGGCGCGGCGGCGGGACGGCTCTTTTTGACTTTGACCGGCTTGGCCTCTTCGGGCGCGGCGTCTTTCTCTTTCCCCTTCTTTTTGGCCTCTTTCGCCGCGGGGCGAACGACCTGCTGGACCGCGTCGCGCGGGTAATATTTGGCGATCGCCGCGTTCACCTGCGCCGGGGTGCAGATCGCGCTGCGGATCGGCATGTCGAACAGGACGCGGAGCTGTTCCTCCACGTCGAGCGAAAGGGGGACCGGCGAGGCGAGAATCAGCCGTCCCATATCGGCCATGACCGGCACGAACGAATGGGACCGCGCCATGTTCGGGTCGATCTGCGGCGCGTAATATTCGTCGACCGGGACCTCGTCGAGACTGATGAACGGCAAACCTTCCGATTCGGCGAACGCGAGCATGACCTGCTCCTGCGGGGCGAGCCGCTGCTGAATGATCGCCATGTGGAGGTCCAGACCGACCGCGTCGGCGTAACTTTTTGCCTTTTTCAGATTGTCGGGGGTGACGACGCGGTTCCGAACCAGGATTTCGGCGAACGACCGGGCCGGCGCTTCGGCGGCGTCGCTCTTTCGGCCGAGCGACTCGTCGTATTCGGCTTTCCGCTCCTTGTCGGTCAGACAGAGCATCGCTTTGGCCAGTTCGTTGAGCAGCTCTTGCGACGCGTCGATGTAGTCGCCGGTCGCGAACTTGCGGATATAGGCGTTCAGCTTCCGGTAGTGGTCGCGAATGACCGCGGTGTTGTCTTCAAAGGTTTTGAGTTTGAGGATCTGATAGTAGTTCAGCGGCCGGTTCGTCGCCGAAATCTTCAGCCAGTCCCGATAGACGTCAAGTTTCTGCTGCGGCATGGTTCTTCTGCGTTCCCCCCGCGCCGCGAATGGCGCGGGACCGGACTCTTGTTGAAAACGGCCGTTTAAACGGCTCGATACGAAAAGGACGGGATCGACCGCCCTTTCGACCTTCTGATTTTATATCACGCCGGCGAATTGCGCAAGTTCCCGGTGAACGATCGGCGCCGAACGGTTGAATTTGCCTCGCGGTTCGACTAAAATCGAACCAAGGTATTCGTTGAATCTCGATTTCTAACCCCTGAGGAGTCATCTTGATGCTGAAAAAGATTCTGTTTCTGGTTCTCTGCGCGGCCCTCTTGCGGCCGGTTCCGGCGCGCGCCGACGAGACGCCCGCCGCCGCGACCCCCGGCGAGCAGGTCCTCATGTCGATCACGCTTTCCTACGCCAAACCGCTGGCGTTCGAGACCGACGCCGAGTTCAAGACCGACTTTGAACTCCCGTACTGGATCTATCTGCCCGTCTGCGATTCCGAAAAGACCGCCGACGGGTATCCGTTGATCATCTTCCTGCACGGGTCGGAAGAGCGGGGCAAGAACGACGTCGCGCTGAAAGCGGGGCTCCCGCGCCGGATCAAAAGGGAAAAAGAGACCTGGCCGTTCATTACCGTCACCCCCGTCTGCCCGGTCAAACGGCGGTGGATCGAAATGGATCTGCGCCCGTTGGTCGAACGTCTGATCGCCGAATATCCGGTCGATCCGGACCGCGTCTATCTGACCGGCCTGTCGATGGGCGGGTTCGGCACGTGGGACGCGCTCCTGAAATGCGGAGATCTGTTCGCCGCCGCCGCGCCGATCTGCGGCGGGTGCGAAGCGGAATGGGCGCCGAAACTCCTCGATATTCCGATCTGGGCGTTTCACGGCGAAGAGGATCCGACGGTTCGGCCGGCGTGGAGCATCGATATCTGCCGCGCGATCAAGGAACAGGGGGGCGAAAAGATCCGCCTTTCCCTCTTCCCCGACGCCGAACACGACGTCTGGACCCCGGCGTATAAAGACCCGGAATTCTACCGCTGGCTCCTGAGCCACCGGCTCAGCGACCGCGCGCCCGTCTCGAAGGGGGAATGACCCTTCCGTCCGCCCCTTTCGGAATCCGTTTTCGGGGCGGCCGCGTATAATAACGGCGTCGTCGGTTTGTTGTCGAACGAGAGGACTTTTTTCGCCGGGAGCCGTCGCGGGGAAAAACGAACAATGTGGGAACGCCGCTATGAAAAAACGCGTTTTACGCTTTGAAACATTGGAGAATCGCGAGCTTCTGGCCGTGACCGCGGGACTCGACGCGCCTTCCCCCGCGCCGACCTCCGCGGCCCCGGCGGGGTTCGCCGTCGGCGACGTTTACGTCGCCTCGACGATCGACGCCGACGGGGACGGGTTCGTCGGGCCGGCGGAGCTTTC